>JAOZPP010000022.1 GCA_029932675.1 bacterium | reverse complement strand
TACACTATAGACACTTAGCAAAATATCGAATCCCCAAATGCCGATTTCAGGTTGAAGAAGGTAACTTGGGAAGAGATCGATGTGGGTAAAACGCCTACACAGGAGGATTATCCAAGCGCAAGTGCAGTATTTCTTATGGACGAAGGCGAGTTCTCTGTCACAGAGCACTATGTTTTCACAAGGCATGTAGTGGCGAAAATTCTCAATGAGGCAGGACTGAAGTACGCAACCATACAGATTCCCTTCTCCTCAGGAAGTGAGGTACGCAATATAAGGGGGAGAACCATTCGGAGGGATGGAACTGTTGTGGAACTCCAACCAGAGGATATACATGAGAAATCCCTCTTCCCCCAGTATGTTCTTTATACTGACTCTAAGGCCAAGGTCTTTGCTCTGCCCGGTGCAGAACCTGGTTCAGTCATTGAATACTCTTATTCTGTCTTGTACAAAGTTCCCCTTGCCTCCACCTGGCAGTTCCAGAGAGAAGAACCTGTCTTGCTCTCTTCCTTTACCCTCGACATTCCACCCTTCTTGCAGTATAACTATTTGCTTGTTAAGAAGAGAGGGCTTGAAGTAGAGAAGGTCGTATCTCACCCCCAAGGGAGGGTAAAAGCCGTTTTTAAAGTGAGAAACGCGCCTCCTATCGTCCGTGAACCCTATATGCCCCCTCCCTCAGAGGTGACCACAAGGATCTGTTTTACGCTCACATCATTGTCTATGTTCGGAGTGACCCTTCCAATCGAAGGCGACTCATGGGAAATCGTGGGGCATAACTACTGGCTGCGGGTGAAAGAGAAGATTAAAGCTGACAAGGCTATCAAGTCGAAGGTGAAAGAGATTACAGAATCCTCTATGGGTCCAATGGAGAAGATAGCAGCGATATACGACTTTGTCCAATCGAAAATTCGTTATGTAGCAATTGAGATAAAGGAAGATAGGGTCATTCCTCACAAGCCGGCCAAGGTCTTTGCAAATAGGTATGGAGACTGCAAGGACAAGGCCTTTCTCTTCATTACTATGTTAAAAGAGGTTGGGGTAGATGCCTATCCAGTGCTGGCTCGGACAAACACCTCCGGGGAGGTGAATGAACAGTTTATATCTGCTCAACAGTTTAACCATATGGTGGTAGCTATTCCGGCAGATTATTTTTCCGGTATGGAAGGCTATGAGGGGGTAGTAATTAAAGGTGAAAAGGAATATACTTCCAGCGATGATTACATACTCTTAGATGCCACGTCTCGGGCTACCCCGTTTGGGAAAATACCTTGGTACCTGGAAGATACAAAGGGGCTATTCATTAAAGAAAAAGGGAGCAAATTGATTGCCATTCCCTCTTCACCGGCGAGTGCTAATAGGACAATCCATGAATGTCAGGTAGATATTAAGGAGGATGGATCCTTGCTCTGCTCTGTGCAGAGCACAAAGACCGGGCAAGAGGCAGCCTTGGCGCGCTCCTTCTTACAGCCCCTTGGGGAAAGGGAACAGAAGGAATGGCTCGAGAATGCCCTCTCATCTGCCTCTCCAGGGGCGATACTGGAGGAGTACTCAATCTCTGGGCTCTTCGAACTCTCCCAACCTTTGATCCTCAATTACCGGTATCGGCTCCCCCAGTATGCACAGCAAATCGAAGATCTCTTCGTTTTTAGCCCAAGTGTCTTAAGAAATCAGATGGTTGCGAAGCTTACCAGAAAGAACAGGGAGCACACCATAGTCTTTGGTTTCCGTAGATCCTTAATCGACATTATAAACATAGGGATACCTACGGGTTTCACCATTAAGGCCATTCCCGATGTCCTGACCAGATCATCCAGTTTTGGGGATTACCTTTACTCCTGTACCGTAGACGGGGAGAGGGTTATTTTGAATAAACAGCTTTCCCTCAACAGAAGTAAGGTTTCGAAGGAAAATTACGAGGAGGTCAAGTCATTCTTTGAATCCATTTTGGCCTCTGAGCGCAGGAATGTAACCCTTTTTCACCCTAGTGGATAGAAAAGCAAAGTCAGAAGCCTGTCTGGCTGCCTCGGCTTTTCAGTGAGTGACAGCGTCCCTACCTTCCCTTGTCAGGAATTTGGTCATATTATGGATAAACGAAATGGGTGGAGGAATCGGAGGGGGGAAAGTCAGGGGGGCTAAAGAACACTTTCTGGGCTAAAATTCAATAACCCGGAAAGGTAGATGAGTCTTTGTTTCGATCGGTAGTGCTGTATGGGCCTTTGTCCGACAGGCAAGGATACTTTGCTGTGACCGGAGTGACAGCACTCTAAACCCGGAGGTATAGACCTACAGCTCCTCCGAGAGGAACTAAGATGGCAAAAAGCAAGCCCTACCCTCTCAATTGCCCTGCCATACTTCAACTCAACTTCTTCTAAAGATTATTGATTCCAAGAGATCCATAAGCTAATATGGGCATTGATCTTCACTTATCAAAAATTAATCAGCACCAGGTGTTCTTCTACCCGGCTTTAGGGGGAGGGTGAGGATTTTGTCGCTTCTCCCCTAACTTTTCCCCTCCAGCCATAGTAACCTCCGCCGGCTTAGCCGTCCAAAAAATCTTGACAAAGCGGAAAGAAGTTACTATCTTTAATTTCAGATCCCGAGGATAAAGACGAAGAGTTTCCTGGCAAAGGGGGGAAATGGTTGAGGAGGAACAAAGCCATGGGGCTCAACAATATCTCTTTGGGTCGGAAATCAATAGCACACGACAGCCGGGCTGTCGGAGGACCAAATTAAGGCAGGCTTTTCTTTCATCTGAGAGACCTGGAAAGTTGACCCGACAGTTAACTTCTCTCCTGTAGGGTGGGCATCCGAAACAGCCTCTTCTCCCTTGATGGGTGGGTGAGGGTGATACCCGTTTTTTATCTAATTCTCTCCCATCACCAGAGAGGAGAACTATACCAATGCTATTCTATCCCGTTAATAAAGCAGGTTATTCCCACACACTTCCAGAGAGCCCCACATTAAAGGTATTTACTAAACAAGGAGGCTTTAGCATGGCTGAGCAATTGACTAAGGAGATTCTCGATTTTGAAAGTGACCACATTTGGGTATATGAGAATTTTGATGATTTGTTTGAGAAATATGCTGATCAATGGATTGGGGTGAGGAATTATCAGGTTATTGCAAGTGACTCTGATTTAATGAGATTGAGGAATAAGTTGTCAAATCCTGCGCATACCTGTATAGAGTTCATAACCCGCGAGCCCTTAGAGATGATTCTATGATTATTCGTGGACATTTCGTTGCCGATGCACCATATTTTGCAGTTCATCTTAGGTCAGTTTGGTTTGAAGGAACAAGTTGGCTTTTGGCTGACACGGGTGCGCAGCCAGGACCACGCTTCTTGACCGTGATATAAAACTTCTGGGGATTCCTCTGAAGGCACTGGTGCCCGCGGAGATACCTATTGTTGGGATCGGAGGGAGCGTCCGTTCATTCGTTTTGCGGGATGTAGAGATAGCTTTTGCCACGAGTGAAGGCGACTTCTTGCTTCAGCAGGACATTTGGGTCACCCAACATGACCTTGATCAGTTACCCCTGGGGAAGTTTCCCGGCTCTTGCCACTTCCCTCGGTCCTAGGCCGCGATATTATCAACCGTTTTCGCCTAATCTGCGACTATGCTATCGGAGAAGTTCTATTGGAGCGCCCATAGTGTGAGCTACCTACCCTCAGCCTAACCCACTATAACATCCAACCTTAGCATTTTCCCCAAAGAGTCTTGACATCCTTGGCAATGGGGGATATTCATTGGAAGAGGAGAGTCGGAAGGGAAGGTTGCATAGGTATCTCATTGGGTGAAATCGGGGCAGATTAACGCAAGTCATTCTGTGCCGTCAGGGCTCCTGCCCTGACGGGGCTTTTCCCCCCTTGGAGTGATTGCAAAATCTGGATCTATATGTGTCCAGAATAGAAATGACTTCCTGGCCTTCCGGACGATTCCCTCCCCCTTGATGGGGGAGGACTAAGGGGAGGTGAACTGCAGCTCCGACCTCGTAGGTTGTGATGGAACACAGATTGAAGCCCCATGAAGGATCTTGACATTTTAGGGCAATAGGGTGTATATTTAGTAGAAGAGGAGAATTTGTAGGAGAAGATTGTATGATATCTCTTGATGGGAAAAGGATAAACAGGGTGAGTAAAAGGGAGTGCAGAAGATAGAAATCCTTGAAACTACGAAATCCGTCTCTGGTAAGGCAATCCGTCTGACCCTCAAGCAGTGGTTTCATATTGTCGAATCTCATGACTATATGGCGGGGAATATAGACAAAATTATGGAGACAGTAAGTTCACCAGACTGCATTGTAGAAGGTCTAAAAGGTGAACTTCTTGCCTTAAAGTATTATGACGAAACGAATATCACACAAAAGTACTGTGTTGTTGTTTACAGAGAGGATAAAGAAGAGGGGTTTATCATTACAGCCTTCTTGACTTCCAGGCCCGGAACAATTAAGAGGAGGGGAGTTGTATGGGCAAAGTAAAAGAATTCGATACATCTGTTATTCCTCATCTTTTAAAACTTGACGGAAACCATTATTGGGTCGATTATGATGAAGAGACGGATACCCTGTATATTAGTTTTCGGAAGCCTCAATGTGCCGATGATAGTATTATGGAAGGGAATTTTATTTACCATTACGATGGGGAGCAACTTGTTGGGGTGACTGTTTTAAATGCCAAGAGTATATCGGAGAAGTAGGATATAGCGTAATTTGAACCCGCTTAATTGAATTTCGCTTTTTTGGTAAACCTTATGGGATGCAGATTAACTCAAGTCATTGAGATTTCCTCCGTGTCGTCAGGGCTCCTGCCCTGACGAAGCTTTCCCCCATTGGAGTGATTGCAAAATCTGGATCTATATGTGTCCAGAATAGATCTGAGGGATAGGGCGTTGAGGTTGCCATAGTTGGAGATCTCTTGTCTGCTTTATTTTTATTGGAGAGATGCCCAAAACACTCAAAAAGCTTCCCCTCTATTGCCAAATTATGAACCCATATCTCACTGTTTTCCAACGGATTAATAAGAAATGAGTCTGAATGTGAAAATTTCTTGACAGAGAGGTGGTAGTTTGCTATTTTAACATAGATTCCGATGATTAAAGATCACAACTTTCTCGGCAAACAAAGCGGGAGAGGGAGGAATCAGGAGGGACAAAGCCACAGGGCTCAAGGTGGTATCCTTGAGCTGCTGGTCAAATAACATCATATAGCCGGGCTGCCGAAGGATTAAATCAAGGCAGGCCGGTTTTTTTAGCTGCATTGCAGGACCAGTGCCGTCAGGGTTCCTCCCCCAAAAGATGGGAAATAGAAAATAGCCCTGAGCCGTCAGAACCCCGATTCTGACGGCAAAAGAGGGCTTCTGCCACCCTCCGAGGAACCAAGAGTTAAAACCGAGTAGAAGGGGTTCTACCGCACTTTAGTGCAGGGTTATGGCGGCTGAGCGGTTAGAACTCCCTCCCTGAATCGTCAGAACCCCTGTTCTAACGGCAAAGGAGAAGGTGGCAGAAGAGGGCTTCTGCCACCTCTTCCCTGGATTGATTATCTCGTGGGGATTCAATCAAGATTGTAAAGAGAATCTGTTGACAAATCACAGGAGTTTACTTAAATTATAGAGGTAAGGTTCAAGAGGAATTGGGTGAATTAAGGTTCTTTAATTGAGGGGAACAACTATGGCCATAGTAAAGGGCGTATATAGAGGAAAATCTGTTGAATTGCTTGAACCTGTAAAGGCAAAAGAGGGAGTTGAGGTAGAAGTTATCTTTCATGATGAGAAGGAGAGAAACCAATCTTACATTGTCGCCATGAAACAGGAGTTGGAACGGATGGATCGGGGCTTTCAACTTGGCGGTGGGTCATACTACCGCTCACGGGATGAACTCCATGTGAGATAGCGTCTTTATTGATACCAATATTCTCCTCTATGCTTATGACCGTGATGCCGGTATTAAACAAAAGATTGCCAAGGGGTTAATGCGGCAGTGTTGGGACAAGGTTATTGGTGTGATTAGCATTCAGGTGCTGTGTGAGTTTTTTGTGGAAGCTACACGCGCTGGTAGCCCTATTATCAGCTTGGAAGATACTAAATCTGATACTAAATCTATTATAGAGAACCTTGTCCTCTAACTGGAGGGTCATTTCCCCTTATGTTCAAATGGTTATGGAGGCTATCAGAGGCAGAATAGAATACCAATTCTCTTTTTGGGATGCGTTAATTTGGGCAGCGGCTAAAAGGGCAGACGTCAAAAGGATCTATACCGAGGATTTCCCAAGTGGACGAGTTATTGAAGGAGTTGAATTCATCAATCCGTTTAAGGTTAGGAATAAATTGGGCAGTTTCCCCAATTGAAATAAGCGGACCGAAGTGAACTGATTCTGCACTTTAGTGCAGGGTTGAGGGCCTTTTGGGGCCCTCTATGGTGTGCGTCAACTCTTGTTGACGCATACTGTGACAGGAGTCACAACACTCCAAACGGGCTAAAACCCTATCAACCCTCGGCTAAAAGCCGGGTAGAAAAACCGCAGGGACTCCGATTTACCGGAGTCCAAAGGGGGCGGATAGATATGATTAAGCAGACGTAGTGCAGAGTGTTAATTGGCATTTAGAGGTTTGACCCCAATTCATGCCAGTTGGCAAAAGATTGTGGATATAGAAAGGCGGTTCCAAGAATAGGAGAAAAGGGTCGGATTGTCAAATGTGTAGACCTGACCCTTTTAAATATCAAAGAAACAGAGGTAAGGAGGATTCATCATGCAGACGATACAGATCAGTATACCAGACTTTGTAGATGTTGAGCCAAGAGAGTTGACCCTTATCATAGCCTCAAGATTATATGAAGAAGGGAAACTCTCCCTTGGACAAGCCGCGGACTTAGCGGGAGTTTCCAAACGAACCTTTATGGAATTACTTGGTGATTATGGGGTTTCGCTTTTCAATTATGATGTAGAAGAAATAGAGAAGGATTTTAAACATGCCTAATGTGATTTCCAATTCGAGCTGTTTGATTACTTTGGATAATATTGGTATGATGTCTATATTGAGAGAGCTTTATGGAAGAATCTATATCACTGAAGAAGTTTTTGATGAGTTTGGCAGAAGTTTAGCAGATTGGATTGAGATTAAGGAAGTTTCAGACAGGAAGTACCTGCAGATATTGAATAATTTGATAGACTTGGGCGAAGCCAGTACAATAGCCCTTTCTCTCGAGATTGAAGATAGTTTGATGATATTGGATGATCAAAAAGCAAGGAAGTTAGCCAAAAATTTGGATTTGAGATTCACTGGATTATTGGGTGTTATTTTGAAGGCTAAACAGGAGGGGATTATAAATTCTGTGAAGGCTGTATTAGAAAAGCTCAAATGTGCAAAGTTTAGGATTTCAGAAGCGATGGAAGAGGAAGTAATGAGATTAGCTGATGAATAATTGATACACTTCCCTAACCAAAGCATGCCAAAGTTAATGGATGGCGGAAGAGGGCTTCTGCTACATCAAGCTATCCAGGGAACAGGTTCACACTCTTGCTAAGGGTAGAGGGACGAAATTTCCTTGATATTTTCTGTGGGAGTGGATAGAGTCTGAGGGAAGTTGGGGGATTTTTGGGGTTCAGCACTCAAGCGTAAGTAGGGTAGTCTCAGGATAGCAAAAAGCAAGACCTGACCCCTTACTTTGTTGCAAGAATAGGAGAAAAGAGTCGGATTGTCAAATGTGTAGACCTGACCCCTTTGACTCTGATACTGCCTTCAGCAATCAGCAGTTAGCTTAAAGCTGTAACATTTTGGGGGAGAAGGAGGGGTAGAGGGCACTCGATCGTCTGGGATGGGAAAGATGAGCGGTGCGTGAGAGCCCCTGCCCTGAAATCAATCTACCGCACTTTAGTGCAGGGTTAAGGGCCTTTCAGGCCCCTTTCTCCCTGCCCGCAAGATGGGGCTAAAGCCCCACAACCCCAGCTAAAGCTGGGTGGAAAAGGCGTAGGGACAGGGCTTCAGCCCTGCCCAAAAGGAACGGACTACACTAAAAAGCTTTCAAAACGAGGGGGAAGGATTATGAAAAAGGGACTTTTAATAGGAATGCTCTGTATTTTGAGCGTAGCACTCGTTGGGAGTGCTATGGCAGCAAGGCTCGCCCCAGGCAGCAATCTTGCCAATGAGCCTACCCCCACACAGAGGCAATTGGTTGTTTCCAAGTTGTCCTCTATGCCGCTGTCGTTCACTGAGAATCAGGGGCAGTTTGGGGAGAGGACCAAGTTCCGCTGTAATGCTCCGGGGGCGACATTCTATTTTGCCGGCGGTGAGGTAGCTTATCTTTTCAGCCGAGAGACCGACGAGCTCATAGATGAACCACTGGGGCCTTGGGCAAGCGTCTCTGGTATGCCAGATCCCCTGGACAAATTCCGCAGACCTCGTTACAAGAGAGAGGGGCTTCTGGTTCGGGCCAGGTTTGTGGGGGCCAATCCCGATGCTGAGGTCATTGGTGAAGGGATGCTTCCCCATAAGTGCAACTACTTTTTAGGCAACGACCCATCCAAGTGGCGCACTGATGTCCCCAACTACTCTGCGGTGAAATATCGGGATATCTACCCGGGGATAGACCTGAAGTATTACGGCGATGGTCATTCCCTGAAGTATGACTTCATCGTCAACCCGGGCGCTGATCCCTCCCGGATACGGATAGAGTATGATGGCGTAAATTCGCTCTCGGTTAATACCCAGGGTGAACTGGTGGTTTCCACCAAATTTGGTGATGTCATCGAGCGGGTGCCTTATGCCTATCAGAAGATCGGGGGCAAGAGGCGGGAAATACCCTGTCGCTATGTAATCTTGGATGGAACCAAGTTTGGTTTTGTTTTAGATAACGATTACGATCGAAGCCAACCGTTGTATATTGATCCGGAGCTTGTCTACAGTACCTACCTGGGTGGGAGCCCCACTGATGGGGGCTATGGCGATGATTATGGCTATGCCATAGCGGTGGATAGTTCAGGCAATGCATATGTGACAGGAATGACTAGTTCCTTCGACTTCCCCACTACACCCGGCGGGTACGATACAACTTACAATGGAGCTTGGGATAGTTTTGTAACCAAGCTTTCGGCCTCTGGTAGCTCCCTTGTCTACAGCACCTATCTGGGTGGGAGCAGTGGGGATGCGGGCTATGGCGTAACGGCGAATGCAGAAGGCTGCGCCTATGTGACGGGAGCTACTTACTCTTCCGACTTCCCCACGGCCAACCCTTACCAGGGAAGCTTGGATGGCGGCGCAGATGCTTTCGTAACCAAGCTTTCGGCCTCTGGTAGTTCCCTCATCTTCAGCACCTACTTGGGGGGGAGCGGTGGTGAGTGGGGTAATGCCATAGCGGTGGATAGCTCAGGCAATGCATATGTGACAGGAGCAACTGGATTCTCCGACTTCCCCACTGAGAATCCTTACGATGGCAGTTACAATGGAGCTTGGGATAGTTTTGTAACCAAGCTTTCGGCCTCTGGTAGCTCCCTTGTCTACAGCACCTATCTGGGTGGGAGCGATTACGATGAGGGCTATAGCATAGCAGTGGATGGCTCAGGTAACGCATATGTGACGGGATACACTGAGTCCTCCGACTTCCCCATGGTCAACCCTTATGATGAGGGTTTCAATGGTTATGAGGATATTTTTGTAACCAAGCTTTCGGCCTCTGGCATCTCCCTTGTCTACAGCACCTATCTGGGTGGGAGCAGTAGAGATAGGGGCTATGGCGTAACGGCGAATGCAGAAGGCTGCGCCTATGTGACGGGAGAAACTTACTCTTCCGACTTCCCCACGGCCAACCCTTATGATGGAACTTTGGATGGCTCTATTGATGCTTTTGTAACCAAATTCTCAACCTCTGGCAATTCCCTCGTTTACAGCACCTACTTGGGAGGGAGTGGTAATGATTGGGGTCGTGGCATAGCAGTGGATGGCTCAGGTAACGCATATGTGACGGGATTCACCACATCTTCGGACTTCCCCATGGTCAACCCTTACCAGGGAAATTTAAATGGCGACGAAGATGTCCTCGTAACCAAACTATCGGCCTTTGGTACCTCGCTTATCTACAGCACCTACCTGGGGGGGAGTGGTAATGATTGGGGTCGTGGCATAGCAGTGGATGGCGAAGGCTGCGCCTATGTGACGGGAGAAACTAAATCCACCGACTTCCCCATGGTCAACCCTTACCAAAGCGACTATGCAGGAGGGAATCATGATGCCTTTGTGGCCAAGTTTGGCGCAGTTGACAGCATCTCAACGGAACCTTTGGTACTTGCACTGCAGCAGTTAGAAGTTAAAGTGCACAACTACATAGTTGAAACTGTTAGTGCGGCTGCAAATGTGTCAGGTAGCGGTTTTCACCAACTGTATGAGTCAGAGAATAATCACTATGGCAAGGATTTCTTGGGCGAGTTAATGAGTTTGACGGGATTAAGAATAAGTGCAGACTATATCTCTAAGCTATTGAAAATAAGAGGAGTAACTGGAGGTAATTTGATGGCATATTCTGGGGGGCTTGTGTGGCTAATTAAGAAATTGATATTGAACTTAGAGAAGGACAGATTGGTCCAGCTTCTGGAAAATAGCCTCGAGCCAGGTTTTGCCAATTATTCTGAATTTCAAAAGCAGAATTTTCTCCTGGAAGAATTTCATACCCAGACTAGGATTATCCTGGAAGATAGAGCACTGAACCTCTCGTATGGCGAGGCATTAGACGAAATTGCGAGCTATAATGCAAACCTAAATATCCCTCCTTTTGTGTCTAAAACATACCCATTAGAGGATGTGATTGAGAGAATTAACAAGGTTGCGAATTTCTATTCCCTTGCCAAGCCTGGTGGAGGACCGCGCAATGTTGAAGTTCCCGCTTACTGGCGATTGCCAGGTAGATGTGACATAGACAACAGTGAACATGCGATATTAGGAGCTACGGGGACACAGGTTAATTACTATCATGACCAGAAGGAAAAACTGGAAACTATGGAGAAAATTAAAGAAGTTAAAAATTTCGTCTGCGTTGCCGGCCAAGCAGGTGGTCTGATTGCCAAGCTTACTGGCACTGTAGTGGCAGGCCCTGTGGGTGAGGCAGTTTTCTTTGCTTGGTCAGCAGGTTGTCTGGCCTCAGATTTTATTGAAATCCTTCAATTCAAAGGCGAAATAGATTTGGCAATTTTCTTGACTAAGTTGATCGCCTCCTGGCCTGATGATGTAGCGAACGCCATGAGCCTCTATTTTACTATCTTGGATGAGGTGGAAAGCTCGATAGAGAATCCTCAGTTCAATGACTGCTCGACGACATGGAAAATTTCTGCACCAAACACTCCTGATATTTGCACCGATAATGATATCGGCACACAAACAGCCACCGTGACCGTTCACAACCTCGACCCGGTCAAAAGCGGAACGGCACAGGTAGTTATGGGTGTTTCCCAAGTGAGCAGTGGTATATGGGGGGATGAAGTCGAATATCTTGGCTTTCTCAAAAGCGATGTTGTGGAATTCCAGCCAAACGAGCAGAAGGACATTGAAATATCCTATACCTTTCCGCGCAATTCCCTTTTAGGGATAGACAAGTACTTAGTTGATTTTCGTGTCATAACCAGCGGTAACGTATACCCCTTCAAAACTGAATTCAAGTGTCTTACTCCATATTGGTGTGCCATTTTGGGCGCTGCTGATCAGTTTCAGAATATAGCTGAAGGCTTTATTCATCAAGGTGAAAGTGTGGTCGACTCGGTTTCAACCCCCCCGGACATTGTGACATCAGAATTCTCACTTACATTCCAGGGAAGTGACTTGGATCTGCATATCTATGATGAAGACAGTTTACATGTTGGGCAGAACTATAGCACTGGCGAGCCCGAAGTCCAAATACCCGGAGCCTATTATTCCGGCTCAGGAACCAATCCAGAAGTCATCAGAATTCCTCAATCTGGAGGTAAGACATTTGAGGTAGTTGTCAAGGGAGTGGCTGTTACGGACTCGGACTTCTTCTCGGTTAACCTTACGGAGATCGGGACTCACCCCGCTGTGTTAAGACCCACTTGCAGCAGGATTGATGAATTGACTTTTCCGGGGGATTCGCTGTGTTTCTATTTCGGCATAAAGGAAATTGGCGAGCAGCAGGATGTAAGCGACATATCCGTCACCTTCTCCGACATAGTGGATTCTGCTGGTAATTTAATTCCCTCTGAAAACATTACCACGGACTTGCCTTCAACCTACCTTATGGCAGATTCTCTTATGCTAATTGAGGGTTATATCCTTGTCCCCGATACCATAGCCACAGGCGAGTATTACGCTACCGTCAATGTCTCCACTTCCTCCAACTCCTTTGAAATCCCACTCCACTTGACTATAAAATCGCCACCAAGCACTTTTAACCTTATTTATCCAGATAGTGGGCTGACAATTTATACCGATACATTGACCTTTGATTGGGAAGAGGCTTTCGTATCCGATCCCGACGACAGCGTCTACTATACGCTTTATTTTGGAACAAGTTCGGTTTACAATCCAGGTTCAACAAGCGTTGTATATAGCTTAAAGGAAAGCCAGTATCAGGCATCGGATGCAACCCCAAGCCAATTACCGGGTAATTCTGTAATCTATTGGAAAGTTAAAGCTTATGATAGTTATGGGCTGGAAACGCAGTGCCAGCAGTTAAATTGGAGCTTTAGTCTTATAGACACCACGCCTCCGGCTTCAATAGCGGATTTAGCCACTACTGGCCCTGTTGATAGTACGGTCACCTTGATTTGGACTGCCCCTGGGGATAACGGAAATACTGGCACGGCTTACTGTTATGATATTCGTTATTCGACTTTGGAATTAGGGACTGTTCCTGATAGCATCTGGTGGGCTGACGCAGACACAGTATCGGGCGAGCCTACACCCTCTCCTGCAGGGTCCAAAGATAGCTGCATGGTAACCGATTTATCATTGGACACTACCTACTACTTCGCCATGAAAACTGCGGATGAGGTTTTCAACTGGTCCGGTCTATCAAACTATTTATATGTAGGTGTGGGGGGAAACAGGGTTTTGAGTGGATTGCCAAAGGTTTTCTCTTTGAGTCAGAACTACCCTAACCCCTTCAATCCGATTACCGAGATCAAATATGCTCTGCCAGAGGAGTGCTATGTCAAGCTCTCCATCTACAACGTCCTGGGTCAAAAGGTGATCACCTTGGTGAATGAGTCCCAGAGGGCAGGATACAAGATAGTCCGCTGGGACTCAAGGAGCCAATCAGGCAATGAAGTGGTCAGCGGTGTCTACTTCTATAGGCTCGAAGCGGGGGACTTTGTAGAGACAAAGAAGATGGTGCTAATCAGATGAAGAAGCCGTAGATCGTAAATGATTATCAGGTGTCAGCGGTCAGGTGTCGGTTGTCAGCTTGAGGAGTTAAGGGCTCTTAAAGCAAAATGAAGGCGCTCAGCTTGCAGGGAGATTTGGGAGAAGGTTGGGTCACCCTCTCCTTAGTCCTTCCCTATCAAGGGGGAGGAGATGTTTGGAGTTTCGGACAGGGCTGAAGCCCTGTCCCTACAGCTGTTTTATGAGTATGCGGGAGAGGGAGATAATGGAGCTGTTAGGGCTGAAGCCCTGACAGCACATTAGAGGTGGCAGAAAGGGGTTTCTGCCACCTCAGCATATTTAAGGGCAGGGGGCCTGGGGGCACGGACTCACCTCTCCTTACTCCTTCCCCATCAAGGGGGAGGAGGCCTTTTCTCCCTTGCAGAGGATGAGGTTCACTTACCATATTATCCCGTTTGTTTATATTATCAAGTAGTACCAGCCCAATAATTGTTGACATCTGCTCCCCAAAAGCATATATTGGTTGAAACTAAACAATTTATGGGAGGCGGATATTTATGAATGTGAAGGAACAGGTTTTGAAGGTCGTTCAAGAGCTTCCCCAGGATGCATCCATTGAAGAGGCTATGGAAAGGCTGTATCTCCTCTATAAAGTTGAGCAAGGGATCAAACAGGCAGATGCTGGTCAAAAAGTATCTCAAGAAGAAGCAAAAGAGCGGATGAGGAAGTGGTTAAGGTAAGCTGGACTGACCAGGCACTTGATGATTTAGAAGCAATATGTCTTTTCATTGCTCGAGATGCACCACGATATGCAGAGATATTTGCTGACCGGGCATTCGTGGCGACAGAAAGGCTTGGGCAATTTCCGCTTTCAGGGCGCATTGTACCGGAGATAGGCCGAGAGGATATAAGGGAGATCATCTTAGGGAACTACAGGGTTATTTACCGAGTGCTTCCCGATGAGGTTGAGGTTTTGACGGTTCACCACGGAGCAAGGCTTCTTGGTTCTTTCGAGCATCTTAGCGATACCTAAGATATGCTCAGGGACGGAGGTCGTTTATCCCTCAAAGACTTGAGCTTAAGGGTGTAAGGTAACTTTTCCTCAGCTTGCAGGGAGATTTGGGAGAAGGTTGGGTCACCCTCAGAAAATAGATAGATATTGACAGGTTATGGAGCTGTCAGGGCAGGAGCCCTGACAGCACAGGAAGAAGGGCTCTTAAAGCAATTAAGGAGTTTCGGACAGGGCGGAAGCCCTGTCCCTACAGCTTCCCCTTAAAGGTAGAGGCACTGTAGGCGAGGTTGGGAAGTGTGTTATGATTGCAGCCTCCTGCGGATTTGTAGTCTGCGGGAGGTTTCCTTTTATGAGTATGCGGGGGAGGGAGGTGTGGAGATGATCCATTTTCCCTAACATTTGGCTTGACACCCCAGTTAAGGGAGACTATGTTTAGAGGGTCATTAAGAGGTAAAAGGAGCATAGATGAAGCTAAAGCACCTACTTATTATTACAGTTGGCCTGACCTGGGCAATTTGGGGATGCTTTGGGAAACCCCCTCAGAGGTCAATATTCAGGTATCCACTGGAGAGCCAAGCTCCCCCGCAACTGCTCAAGCTTATCCACCAGGCGGGGACCTCTGCCGAACATCCCAATGCAAACGCCATCTATATCGCTGATGAGGACTCCACCATCTTCCAGAAATCAGGTCTCTATGAGGCACATATCCACATCTTGGTGAAGATACTCAATGAGAAGGGGAAAGAGGATTTTGGAGTGGTGAAGCTACAATACGACAGGTTATACGACTCCTTAGTGGTTACGCAAGCGCGGGTAATTGCCCCCGATGGTTCCATCACCAATGTCCCTGACTCTACCATTAAGGACATCAACCAGTCTGAAGATGCAGAGATGAGCATTTATTGGTCGGGCAGCCGGGAGAAGGTAATTACCTTTCCCAACCTAAGGGTAGGCTCAGCAATTGAATACCGGGCCTGCTATCTGGCCAAGCAGCCGGCCATAAAGGGGGTCTTTGACTGGGGCAACTGGTTCCAGGGAAAGGAGCCGAAGCTGATGGTTAAGGAGACCCTCATAGGCCCGCGGGATGTGCAGCTCTCCTGGTTCTGCACGCAGAACCAGGATGGGAAGGTCAAGTTTTCCCAAAGGGAGGAGGGGGGCAAAATTATATACCAATGGGTGGCCAAGGATGTGGCTCAGATAGTAGAGGAACCGGGGATGCCCCCCTTGGGAGAGGTAGCCAGGAGGCTTCTGGTGACCACCAATACTTGGAAGAAGGCCTCGCGGGATTCCTATAGGCTTTGTGAGCCAATGCTCAAGACCGATGAGCAGATAAGGGAAAAAGTTGCTGAGCTCACCAAGGGCCTGCAAACGGAGGAGGAGAAGATCAGGGCCATCTATTATTGGGTGGCCCAGAAGGTAAGATATGTGGGCCTCTCCTTTGGCAAAAAGGAGGGGCTCCAGCCTCATCCGGTCACGATGACCTTCAAGAATGGGCAGGGTGTCTGCAAGGACAAGTCCGCCCTTTTGGTGGCTATGCTTAGGGAGGCAGGGCTGGATGCCTACTATGTCCTCACCAATCCGGAGACCAGGGTTGTCCCCCAGGTGGCCACCGATCAGTTCAACCATGTAATCACTGCGGTGAGAAGGAAGGATGGAACCTACTGCTATTTAGACCCTACCGATGATCTCTGTCGGGATTTTCTCCCCGCCTATGAAGGGGACAAAGGGATTTTGCTCTCCACTAAAGAGGGGGCGGATATAGACTTTACCCCTATTCCTCCCCCGCAAAGAAATATGGGGAGGATTGTGGCCAGTTCGGAGCTCACCGCAGGGGGAACCCTGAGATCGCGGGTGACAATTACGGGAAACGGCTTCTACGACGAAGTCCTCCGCTCTACTATGAGGAGAAGATCCCCTGAGGAGAGGAAGATCTATTGGCAACGGAAGCTCCAGGAGGTATTTCCCGGGGCCAAGCTCCTCAAGTTCTCGGTCTCCCCCCAGCCGGTTAGCGATCTTTACCAGCCGATAGAGATCAGATTGGAGTATGAGGCCCCTAACTGTGGTTACCATGCCGGGGATTTCTTCGTCTTCTCCTCTCCCCTCTCCTCTGGGAAACTGGCCATCCTCTCCCATTACTTCTTCCGAAATGCCAAGCTCCCCCAGAGGAGGTATCCTCTTGACCTCTGGACCACATTTGGCTCAGCAGAGGAGGAGACCATCCGCTTCCCCTCATCCTATAGGGTGAGGGCGCTCCCGGATTCGGTAAGGATCCACCATCCTAAACTCTCTTATCGGATGTTTTATGAGCAGGGGAAGGGTGAGGTTGTCTATCATAAGGAGCTCCTTATAGGGGAACCCCAGGTTCCTCCTGAGGACTACCCGTTGTTAAGGGAGATCCTCCAGGCCTCCTCCCGCTCAGCCAAGGGATTGGTTGTGCTGGAGAAATCAGCAAAGCCCTGAGAGATGGAGGTGAAGATGACCAAGAGGAAGCTATCCTTTCTTATCCCTATGATCCTTTGCCTCCCCCTATGGGCCTGGGCTGAGGGTATAATGAAGGACAGCCCAGGGGCAGAGCAGTATCCCAATGCCGGGGCCTTAGTCCTGCTCCACCAGAAGGACCTTAGGGTTGATGAGCAAGGGAACTGGGAGGTGGAGGAGCATCTGGTAGTGAAGGTATTCAACGATCGCGGGAAGAGGGAATTTGGGGATATAAAGAGGAGGTTCGACCAGAGATGGGAGAGGATGACTGTGGATAGGGCGCGCACGATTAAAGGGGATGGAACGGTGATAGAGGTTCCTGAGAATGCCAAGAACATCATCACCCCCCCTGAACTATCTGATGCAACTATCTACGCTAATGTGAGGCAGTTGGTCGTCTCCTTTCCTGGCCTCGAGGAGAACTCCATAATCGATTATCAGGCCAGGTTGAAGAGCGAAAGGCCCTTAGGGGATAGGTTCTTTTGGGGGAGTGAGCCCTTTGGGGGATATGAGCCCATCTTAAAAAAGGAGTTTACCATTTCCCTCCCTCAGGGGAAGGAGTTTAAGTATAAACTACTCAATGGTCTATCCCAACCCGAGGTGGAGAGGTTGGGGGGAAGGGTAAAATATACCTGGAGGGTATCCGATTCTCCCCAGCTCACCCCAGAGCCATCTATGCCCCCTTTAGGGGAGGTTGTCCCCCGGCTTATCTATTCCTCCTTTGACTCCTGGGAGGCGGTGGGTAGATGGTTAGGAGGTAAGTTCTTTCCTGGGGTAGAGACAGCAGGGGGGGTGCAGGTCAAGGCCGCGGAGCTATGCCGGGGGCTGAGTTTAGAGGAGGAGAGGATTAAAGAGATCTTCCTCTGGGTGGCTACTCAGGTGAGGAATATCCCGCTTAGGTTAGGGGATGGGGGATACACCCCCCATTCTGCTTCCCTGGTCCTCCATAACAGATACGGCGACCCCAGGGACAAGGGCATCCTCTTGATAAGCCTTTTAAAGGCTGAAGGGATTGAGGCCTTGCCTGTCTTGGTTAACAACTCCAACGAAAAGTTGGTTGAGGAAATTCCCTCCCCTGGCCAGTTCGATGGGCTCCTGGTGATGGTTCCTCGGCCAGGGAGGGCCATCTGGCTTGACCCATTCGCCCAGAACTCCCCCTATGGTTACCTACCTTTTGGGAATGGTCAGAGATGTCTTTTGGTGAGCCGAAAGGGGGGAAGGTTAACCCAAACCTGGGCCTCATCAGCCGCTGAGAACCAAGCCACCAGAAGGTTGAAGATAACCTTGGAGGGGGATGGCTCCGCCTCGGGAGAGCTAAGGTTTCTCCCCTCTGGCTATTTCGACCTAAGGACGAGGGAGAAGCTCAAGGATCTTACCCCACAACTGCGTAAGATGCTATTTGAGGAGGCGGCCAACCGCCTTGCCGAGGGCACGGAATTGAAGGGGTATAAGCTCTCCAAACTGCAAGATCTTACCTGGGGTGATACTCTACAATTTATCTTCCGCACCCCCCAATATGGTATCAAGGAAGGGGATCTGATGTTGGTGAAGGTTCCCCCTAACCCCTTCCCTTTTGCCGACATTCCGGTTTCCCCGAAGCTTTCGCAGAGGAGATATCCGCTCCTCTCCCCTCAGCCCTTGACCTTAGTGGTGGAGGGGAGCATAACGATTCCCCCCGGTTATAAGGTCGATTACCTACCCCCGGAAAGGGAGGAGGTAAATGGGGTGGGCTACTTCAGCCAGAGTTTTCAACAAGAGGGGCAAAGGGTTACCTTCCATGCCAAATTCACCTTAGAGAAGAGGGAGGTTTCCCCCGAAGAATACCCTCAGTTTAAAGGGCTTTATGAGGAGTTTACCCATCCCCAGAACAGCCTCCTTATCTTGGAAAGGGCTAAATAGTGTCTGTCCGGAATTTCAGTTTCAGTCGCTCGCAATGACGGGAACGTTCCAATTTTGGTAGTTTCCGGAGAGATCCTAAATAGGGAGGGGGATTCTTACAGAGGAAGAGGATCGATTATGGGATGGTTCCCCTGCAAAGAGGTCGATAAGATGGCCTTTGCAGGAGAGACTGGTATGATATGGAGATCGTAAACAGGCTGCTCAAAGGGGATAAGATCTCCCTTGCCCGGGCCATCAGCCGGGTAGAGAATGGCGAGGGAGCACCTATTTTAGAGGCCCTCTTCCCTTATTCCGGCCAAGCCTACCACATCGGCATAACTGGCCCTCCGGGAGCAGGTAAGTCCACGCTTGTCGATAAACTTACTGCCAAGTTCGTTGAGGAAGGCAAGAGGGTGGGCATCATCGCTGTTGATCCCACATCGCCATTCTCTGGGGGAGCACTGCTTGGGGACAGGGTGAGGATGTCGGCCCTTACCGGAAAAGAGGGCGTTTTCATCAGGAGTATGGCCTCAAGGGGGAGCTTGGGAGGGATTGCGCGAGCCACCAAGGATGTTGCCCTCGTCCTCGATGCGTATGGGATGGATTATATAATTATCGAAACAGTAGGGGTTGGCCAGGTGGAGCTCGATATTGCCCAACTCTGCGATACCACTATAGTGGTCCTGGTCCCCGAATCGGGGGATTCGATTCAGGCAATGAAGGCGGGGCTGTTGGAGATCGCGGACATCATCGTGGTGAACAAGGCAGACAGGGAAGGGGCAGATCGGATGGTCACCGAGCTCAAGTTCACCTATGAACTGCGCTCGGAAAAGGGGAAGTGGAAATATCCCATTTTGCAGACAGTGGCTACCAGAGGGGAGGGGATAGAGCTGTTAGGCATAACAATCGGTTCCCACAGGGACTATGCGGAGGGCAGCGGCAGCCTGAAGGATAAACGGAAGGAGAGAATAAGGGTGAGGATAACCGAGCTTATCGAGGAAAAGATTAGGGAACGGCTGAGAAGGCAAGTGTTTAAGAAGGGGGAGCTTGAAGAGGCAATAGAGAGGATATATAGGAAGGAGTTAAATCCCTTCAGGATAGCAGACGAGATAGTGAGGCAGGTTATCAACTAAGCCAGAGGGGCTTAAATCCCTCTGGCCACCTAAGAGGATTTGCCTACCAAAACAGATAGCCTTCGTTCCCTTGCTACAATGACTCGGCCAAGAGTTCAGCGATGTCCATTACCTTAAGGCCGAGGTTCATCGTTTTAACACTGTCCTCAAACATTTGCAGACAGTAAGGGCAGGCGACAGCGAGGACCTTGGCTCCCGTTTCTATGGCCTGCTGGACCCTTATATCAGCCATTCTCTCCCCCTTGGGCCAATCAAGCCAAAGTCCTCCACTTCCCCCCCCACAGCAGAGGGCGAACTGGTGGGAGAAATCCCCGATTTCCAGAAGCTCCAAGCCAGGGATGTTCTTCAGGACCCCCCTTGGCTCCTCATAGATGCCATTCTGTCTTCCCAGGGTGCAGGGATCATGGTAGACAACTTTTATGGGGTCTTTGGCTCTTTGGCTCTTTGAGTCGTTGGGTTCTCCCAGTTCAGGGAGTTGGCTCAGTTGATGGGGTTTGAGTTTGCCTTCTTCTATAAGTTGATAGAAAAGCTGGGTGATATGGAAGACCTCAAAGTCTGCACCCAGGAGGGGGTATTCGTTCTTGAATGTGGTATAACAGTGGGGGGAGGTGACCACAACCTTTTTCACCCCAGCATTCCTAAATGCGCTGATGTTGGATTGGGCTGCTTCTTGGAAGATCTTCTCTGCCCCTGCCCTTCTGATAGCCTCCCCACAGCACCATTCCTTCTCCCCCAATATTCCAAAAGAAACCCCTGCTTTCTTTAGGACCTTTGCCGTGGAGGTGGCTACCTTGCGCAGCCGAGGGTCATAGGCTGGAAAACAGCCAGGGAAATAGAGGTACTCCATACCTGGTTGAAATAAGGGGATGGCCAGATCCTTGGCCCAATCCCTCCGTTTCTCCCCTGGTTCTCCGAGAGGATTACCCACATTATGAATTTTAGAGACAACGGGCTTAAGGGTATCTGGATAGGAACCATAGTCCACAAGGATCCTGCGCACAGCTCTCAGGGTATTGGGGATGTTCACTCCCTGAGGGCACTGTTCCACACAGGCCTCACACCCCACGCACCTATATACCTCCTCTACCTCCCTGGCCAACTCCTCCTTCCCCTCACTACTGGCTATCCTTCCTAATTGGGCAGCTAAAGGGAACTTATAGGTGGGAAAATTAACGGCCTCCGTCTGGTACCAGGGACAGACGCTTGCACACTTCCCGCATTGGTAGCACTTATAGATGTCCGTCGCCCCAGCCTCTATGATGATATCCCTCAGCTCCCAGATCGGTGTGGTTGAAGTTTCCATCATTTAAACGCGGCTTCTACCATTTTAGAGAGTTGGAGGTCCCTGAAGTTTCTCTGCTCGGTGGCCCCAGATGGGCAGGCAGCAACGCAGGCACCACATCCCTCGCATAATACCTCATTCACTTCAGCTATTCTCCTTCCGTCCCTCATCTTTATCTCCCTCGCCTCATAGGGGCATACGGATATGCATATCTCACATCCGCTGCAGATCTCTTCATCGACTGTGGCCACAATTGGCTCGTGGGCGAGTTCCTCCTGGGAGAAGATATCGAGAACCTTAGAGGCAGCCCCCGATGCCTGGGCAACCGTCTCCGGGATATCCTTCTGCCCTTGAGCACACCCTGCCAGGTAGAATCCGGGGACAAGCGATTCTACTGGTCGTAGCTTGGGATGTGCTTCGGAGAAGAACCCATGAGGATTGGTGTGGATCTTTAGCTTTTTGGCCAGCTCCAAGGCGTTCCCGGATGGCACTATGGCCGTGGAGAGGACAACCATATCGCACTTTACCTGGATTTTCTCTCCGGTGAGTTGGTTTACGCTCCACACCACCAGGTCATCCCCCTCTTTTATGATCCTTGAGGGTTTCCCTTTGATGTAGGCCACTTTCCCCTCTTCCCTTACCCGGGTGAAGAACTCTTCGTAGTCCTTTCCCGCCGTTCTCGTGTCCAGATAAAAGACGATTGCCTCTCCATCTGGGACATGATGCTTATACAAAAGGGCGTGCTTTGCCGTATACATGCAGCATATCTTTGAGCAGTAAGGAAGATGGTGTTCCGGGTCCCGGGAGCCAACGCAAGAGATGAAGGCTACTGTCTTCGGGATCTTGCCATCTGATGGTCTCCTAATCTTCCCTTGGGTTGGTCCGGAGGCAGAAAGGAGCCTCTCGAATTGTAGTCCGTTTAGGACATCTTTATACTCCCCTCTGCCGTATTCTGCCATTTTCTCCACTGAATACAACTCATACCCCGTAGCAACTACAATGGCGCCGACTTCCTCTTCCAGAATTTCATCCCTTTGGTCATGAATGATGGCTTCAGCCTCACAGGCGCTCACACACTCCATACATTCACAGCACCCCCCACAGTTGAGGCACCTCTCTGCCTCCCTCTTTGCCTGTTCCTCAGTCAAACCCAGCTCTACCTCGTCAAATCCGCTTATCGACTCGGCCACCTCCAGCACTATCCCTTCCTCCCTCTCTTGGGGGATTATACCCTTTAGCTCGATAAGGCTGGGTTCGGCCACCCTTTTGGGCTCCTCTTTTCTCCCCTCCTCGAGGCCCATCCCGCTCAGATATCTATCTATGGAAATTGCTGCTCTCTTTCCCTGAGCGATGGCCTCTATTACTGTGGCTGGCCCCAATACGGCATCACCACCGGCAAATATGCCGGGAACAGTGGTTTGCAATGTGGCCTCATCGACTACAAAGCGGTTCCCCCTTTCGCTCAGTTTGAGCCTTGTATTCTTTGGAAGAAAAGAGGTATCCGGAGTTTGTCCAATTGTCGGGATTATCGTGTCGATTGGTATGGTGAATTCGGAGCCCGGTATGGGAATGGGAGTTCTCCTCCCTGAAGCATCCGGAGCTCCTAGCCTCATCCGTAGGCATTCAATCTTCGCCACCTTCCCGTTCTTTCCGATTATCCGTTTGGGGTTTGTAAGGTATTCTATCTGCACCCCCTCTTTTTCCGCCCTTTCTATCTCTTCATCATTTGCGGGCATCTCTACCCTTGACCGGCGATATATGATCGTTACCTTTTCCGCCCCTAATCTCAATGCTGTCCTTGCTGCATCAACTGCTGAGTTCCCTCCACCAATTATGGCTACCTTAGCCCCCACCGCTACCTTCTCTCCCATATTTACTTTCTTCAAGAATTCTACGCCGTAGTAAACCCCTTCTAAATCTTCGCCCTCGACCGGGAGTCTCCTTTCAATATGTGCCCCGGTGGCTATATAGACCGCATCATAACCATTCTTTAGCAGACCTTCCGGGTCCTTTACCGGGGTATTTGGCTTAATCTCTACCCCCCAGCTTCTGATGTAATCGATATCTTTCTTTAGTTCCTCCTTGGGCAACCTGAATTCTGGAATCCCAATCCTGAGCATCCCCCCGGTTATCGGGAGTGCTTCAAAGACTGTAGGCCTATATCCTTTTTTAGCAAGTACATAGGCACAGG
The DNA here is from genome assembly GCA_029932675.1 of bacterium. Lineage (GTDB taxonomy): Bacteria > SM23-81 > DAOVCL01 > DAOVCL01 > DAOVCL01 > DAOVCL01. The sequence goes on along the minus strand of JAOZPP010000022.1, from coordinate 17,146 downwards.
AAAGCCCAGATGGTCCGGAGCCCACTATCGCCACCCTTCCTTCCCTTGGGGGAGGAAGTTCCAGGGGTTCTCTAACTGCCTCCCGGTCAGCTATAAATCTCTTTAGCGCCCTTATGGAAAGGGGGGCGTCGATCTCGCCGCGCTTACATTTTGTCTCACATGGATGGGTGCACACCCGACCACATACCGCGGGGAAGGGATTTTTCTCCCTCTCCAAAGCAAGGGCCTCCTTATATTTCCCTTTTTTGACAAGGTTGATATAGCCGGGGACATTTACCCCTGCTGGGCAAGCATCCTTACAGGGAGGAATGCCAAATTTGCTTATGGCAAACTTGTTGGGAATTGCCTGGGGGAATGGTCTATATATTGCTTTGCGCGCGGTTAGCCCAACTTCAAACTCGCTTTTTATGTTCACCGGACAGGATTCTGTACACTCATCACATCCAGTGCACTTATCCCAATCCACGAAGGTGGCCTTCTTTCTGATCTTGACCCGGAAGTTGCCCAAATATCCGGAGAGTTCCTCTATCTCGGAATAAGTGTAGAGTTTGATCTTTTGGTGGTGCCCCACATCCACCATCTTGGGAGTGAGTATGCACTGGGAGCAGTCAAGCGTAGGGAAGGTTTCAGAGAGCTGGGCCATATGGCCACCTATGGAGGGTTCCTTTTCCACAAGGATCGTCTCATAACCAGCATCTGCTATATCAAGTGATACCTGTATTCCTGCTATACCACCACCGATTACCAAAGCTCGCCTGGTAACCGGTGTCCTTATCGGCATCAAAGCCTCATTTAGCTTCAACTTTTCAACTACGGACCTGATAATCCTTATTGCCTTCTGAGTGGCCCAGAGACGATTTTCATGCACCCAGGAGCATTGCTCACGAATGTTGGCATTCTCAAAAAGGTAGTGGTTGAGGCCTGCTGAGGCCACCGTCCTTCTAAAGGTGACTTCATGGAGGGTAGGTGAGCAGGCAGCAACTATTACTCCCTTCAGCCCTTTCTCCCTTATCCTTTCCTTAATGAGGTTCTGGCCGGGTTCTGAACACATATAGATGTAATCTTCCACATGGGCTACCCCCGGATAATGCCTTATTTCCTCAACGACCTTTTTGATGTCTATGGTTGCTGCAATGTTTATTCCACAGTGGCAGACGAATACGCCTATGTTATCCACTTTGCTATCCTTTTAGCTCCAATATCTTCTTCTTGAGCACGGGGACGACCTTGAATAGGTCATCGACTATTCCATAGTGGGCGACATTGAAGATAGGTGCGTTCGGGTCCTTGTTGATGGCCACTATTGTATCGGCATTCTTCATTCCCGTAATGTGCTGGAAAGCCCCTGATATCCCAATGGCCATATACAATTTTGGTTTCACTGTCTTTCCCGAACTGCCCACCTGCCTATCCTTGGACAACCAGCCTTCATCTACAATAGGCCTTGAACAGGCCAGAACGCCCCCCAAGCTATCGGCAAGGTCTTCGAGGAGAGCCAAGTTCTCCTTTTCCTTTATTCCTCTACCCACGGCGATTATCACATCTGCTTGGGTTATATCCACCTCCCCTACTGCCGCTTCTATATACTCAACAAACCTCCGGTAATCGGGTTCCTTCTCAAGCGGCGAGGGGATATCTACAACCTTCCCTGTTAGGTTCCCCTCCTCGGAAGGGAAAGAGCCCTGTCTAAGGGTGATCATAAAGGCAGGGGCATCAGCAAATGAGACCCTGGCGTTGAGCTTGCCATTGTAAGGCTGTCTGATGGTGATAACCCTTTTATCCTCCAGTTCAATCCCCACGCAGTCGGTGGCCAGGGGGATGTCCAGAGAGGCAGCCAGCGGGGGGGCTAGGTCCATACCGAGAGCGGTATGACCGATGAGGGTAAGAAAGGGGTTGTATTCCTTCAATATATGGGAGAGGACGATCTGGTAAGCCTCCGCGTTAGGTTCCTTAAGCGATTCCCCCTTTACCCAAAGCACCTGATGGGCCTCCCCCTTAACCCTCTCTACGACCTCCTCTGTGCCATGCCCAAGGACCAAGGCGACCACTTCGCTGTTCAATTGCGCAGCCAGATCCCTTCCTTTAGTGAGTAGTTCAAAGCTTATGTCATGGATCTGGCCCCTTCTGTGCTCCACAAGGGTAAATATCTTCCCCATTTCTCCCCCCATTTATATTATCCCTTTTGATTTGTAGATTTGTGCTAGCCTTTTAGAGGTTTCTTCTGCTCCCCCCTTTAGGATCTCTGCCCTCTTTCCCACCGGTGGAGGAAAGAGGTTTTCTACTCTTGTCCTCAAGGTTGGCCTTTCTAAGCCAATGGCTTGGGCATTGAGCACCTTAATTTCCTTTGCCGCTGCCCTTCTTATGGCGATGAGGGAGGCATATCTTGGTTCATTTATCCCCGTCTGAATGGCAAAAAGAGCGGGGAGCTTTATCTCCAGGGCTTCCAGTAATCCCCCTTCAAGTTCCCTTTCCACCCTGGCATTTCCATCTTGCAGATCGACCTTGGTGACCAGGACAGCATGGGGTATACCAAGAAGCTCAGCCAGAGTTGGGCCCACCTGCGAATATCCATCGTCTGTGGCCATACAGCCGGTGAGGATGAGGTCATAGCTTAGGTCCTGGATTGTGTTTTTCAATATCTCCGCGGTGGCGAATCCATCGAGTTCGCCGAACCCCTCATTGGATACCCGTATCGCCTGATCTGCCCCCTTGGCCAGTCCCATCCTTATGGTGTCCTCACACTCCGGGGGCCCAACGGAGATGAGGGTCACCGTTCCCCCCCGTTTTTCCTTGAGAAGGATGGCTTCCTCAAGGGCGTAATTATCTGATTCATTTATGTCAAAGGTTAACCTCTCCTTAAGTATGTCCTTTCCTGAGCTATCCACTTTAATTTCTGCCTCTGCCGTCTCCGGAACCCTCTTTATGCAGACGACGATGTCCATTATCCCCCCTTCTTTAGTTAAAGACAATCCCTTCTGTTATTGATCTCTTCCTATGGGTTCTCAATTTTGTATTTTTACTTTAAGAGGGATCTGGCAATTACAATTTTTTGGATCTCTGAGGTCCCCTCGTAGAGCTCCATTATCTTGGCATCGCGGTAAAATCTTTCCACTGGGTAGTCTTTCGTATACCCATACCCTCCATAAATCTGAACAGCCATCTTCGTGGCATTGACAGCGGCCTCCGAGGCAAACCACTTCCCCATAGAGGCCTCCTTGGAGAATCTGGACATTCCCTTGTCTTTGCAGTATGCTGCATAGTAAACAAGTAATCTTGCTGCCTGTATCTGGGTGGCCATCTCCGCAATCATTGACTGGATCATTTCAAATTCAGAGAGGGGTTTTCCAAACGCCTTTCTCTCCTTGGCATAACTAATGGCTGCGTCTAAGGCGCCTTGGGCCAACCCCACAGCTTGGGCTCCGATGTCAATCCTGGAAACATCAAGGGTGTGCATGCAGATCTTAAAACCTTGGCCTTCCTCGCCCAAGAGGTTATCCTTAGGGATCTTGGCGTCCTCAAATATTAGTTCACAATTGGCAGTTGCCCTAATGCCCATCAAATCCTCGTGCTTCCCCAGAGAGAACCCCGGGGTTTCCCTTTCCACGATAAAGGCGGATATACCCCGATGCTGTAATTCCTTGTTGGTATAGGCAAATACCACATAGATACCTGCTTCGCCACCATTGGTGATGAACCTCTTTGTCCCATTGAGCACCCAGTAATCCCCCTCCAGCCGGGCAGTGGTCTCCATTGAGGCAACATCAGAACCGGCATTAGGTTCGGTTATGGCGATAGCGCCTAATTTTTCTCCACTGGCCAAAAGGGGCAACCATTTTTTTCTCTGCTCCTCATTTCCAAACTGGTAAATGGGGTAAGCAGCAAGGGAGTTGTTGACCGCAACAATTACCCCTGTTGTAGCACAAACCTTTGATATCTCTTCGATGGCGATAGCCAGCGAGATGAAGTCGAACCCTGCACCGCCATATTTTTCAGGAACTATCACCCCCAAGAGTCCCTGTTTGGCAAGCTTCTTGATGTTCTCCCAAGGGAACTCACCGGACTGATCAATTTCCGAAGCAACTGGTTCCAACTCCTTGGTAGCGATTTCCCGCACCATCTTCTGGAGCATCCTTTGATCAGTAGTTAGGTCAAAATCCATCTTACCCTCCCTTTCTTAGCTCAAGAGCGAACTTCCCTTACATTTGTCCATAACCTATCTCCCGAGGATCTCCCGGGCAATAACTATCCGCTGAATCTCCGAGGTTCCTTCGCCGATTTCCATTAGCTTCTCGTCTCTAAGGAACCTCTCTACAGGGTATCTGTTAGTGAGACCAGCTTCCCCGTGCAGCTCTACTGCCTTGGAACAGACCCACATCCCAATCTCGGAAGCGTAGAGTTTTGCCATAGCCGCCTTTCTGGTAAGTGGTAGCCCTCTGTCCTTTAATACTGCTGCATCGTAGATTAACCCGCGGGCTGCCTCAATATAGGTTCCCATATCGGCTAAGAGGCCCTGAATAAATTGGGATCTCTTTAAGGATTCATGTTCCCTTACATACTTGAGCGAAGCATCGAAAGCTCCCTGGGCAATCCCCAAGGCAAGCGCACCAATGGATATCCTCCCCCCATCAAGGGTCTGCATAAATATCTTGAATCCCTCTCCACTAGCCCCCAACCTGTTCTCTTTCGGTATGACACAATCCTCAAAGATGAGTTCAGATGTATAAGAACCCCTCAGCCCGAGTTTGTCCTCGTCCTTCCCCGGGGAAAATCCAGGAGTCCCTTTCTCAACCACAAAAGCGGATATCCCATGGTGACGCTTTGAGGGGTCCTCAGTGGCCACAAAGGGAACTATTTCCCCTATATATCCGGAGGTTATAAACCTTTTGGTCCCATTTATTACATATTTATCATCAACCAGTTTGGCTGTGGTCTTTGTAGCAGCAGCATCTGAACCTGCATCTGGCTCTGTCAATCCAAAAGCTCCTGCCTTTTCCCCCCTGGCTAGGGGGACAAGCCACTTCTTCTTCTGCTCTTCACTGCCGGCAAGAAATATTGGATAACAAGCCAGTGATGTATGAGCGGCGAGCACTATCCCGTTGGAACCACAGACCCGCCCTACCTCCTCCACTGCTATAGCATAGGAGAGAGTATCAAGACCTGCTCCTCCATATTTTTTCGGTATGGGAATGCCCAAGAGGCCCAACTCCCCCATCCTATGGAAGAGCTCCCAGGAGAATTTGGCTTCTTTATCCAATTCCCTGGAGAGTGGAGCCACCTCATTTTGGGCAAAATCCCTCACCTTTTCCTGGAATTTCTTGTGTGATTCACTTAGTATCATTAAATAATCCTCCGAATTCTTGGTATCTCACTCACATAGCAATGAGCATATCTGAAATCAGAGTAATCTAAATGGAGTGCTGAGAGCAGGAAACCAGAGAGTAAATGACCGCTATTTACCCGTGGGAGTCTTTATATGGCTGTTTATCCCATATTTGTCGTAGATATTAAAAATTTCCTTACAAAATTTAGCCATCCTCCTGTCATCTTTTCCGGTTGTTTTTCATAATCTGATCTAAACATGACCTGCAAACACTCCTCAAGTTCGTAAGGTTCTCATCTTCGGGAATTTTCCAATACCCATTTTCATCATATCCGTAACTATCATAATGTTTAAAGCACCTCTCACAAAGGGTGTGCCTTTCAGTTTGATGATAAACAGGTTCCCCTTTCAACACATGCACACAGGCTATTACTAAATTACTGCTTGTAAATCTCACCTTCCTCTTTTTTAATACAATTTATGCTTAGAATATAAGCATTATTTTCCTCAAACATTCTTCAAGGGTTTCTTGGCTAAAGCGTCTTTGCCCCCCTGCAGTCTTCATAGGAGAAAGCAAACCTCGCTTTTCCAAGCGATAGATAGTGGATTTGCTTACTCCGAAGTAGTCAGCAGCTTCCTTTGTTGTATATACAGCTTTCTCTTCCATAATTGATTTTGTAAGTTCTTATTCCTCCCGTTTGGCGATAAATGAAAAGTTGAAGGTACTGTTTTTTATTTGTATATCCAAACCGATCTTATGTTTCAAGTAATGTTTTTGCTATTTTGGCCTTTTGCCAAGACGAAGGGCCACACCAGATTTGGGCAAATTGGGCATCCCGAAAATACCTCTCCACGGGATAATCCTTTATATAGCCATAACCCCCGTGAACCTGAATGGCCTTGGTGCCGGCAAATAAGGCGGCATCAGTAGCAAAGAGTTTGGCAATTGATGCTTCCGTTGAGAAGTGCCCCTTTGTGTCCCCCTTACGGGCGGCATCGTAAACGAGGAGTTTTGCTGCCTCTACCTTCGTCTTCATCCCGACAAGCATATCCTGGACGAGCTGGAACTCACCTATGGGACGTCCGAATTGATGGCGTTCCTTTGCATACCGAATGGAATCCTCAAGGGCTGCCTGCCCAATCCCCACAGCCAGAGCTCCTATTCCTATATCAGCCATATCAAGGGCGTCTTCCCAGATTTGCTTGCCATCACCTTCTTTGCCTAAGAGATTATCCTCATTTACCTTAACTTCTTTAAGCTCCAAGTTGCCTATCCCGGAGGAGCGTCCCCCTAAGGTTTCCTCTTTTTCTGTGACCTTGAATCCCGGGGTTCCCCTCTCTATCAATAAGGCGGTTGGTCCCTTCTCTGTTGTGGCGAAGACGATAAATAGCTCTGCAGCGAGGGCATTGACAACGAAACTCTTTCTACCTGAGATTATGTAATAACCATTTACCCTCTCTGCCCTGGTCTCCACCTCAGGAGAAAGGGAGCTTCCCAATTCCTCGGCAAGGGCAAATGCTCCGATAACCTTACCTTTGGCCAGTGAGGGAAGCCAATGGCTCTTTTGAGATTCCTTCCCGTACCTCAGAATGGAATGGGCAACCAGTGCGTTGTTGGCAATAAGAATTATCCCCACTGAACCACAGACTTTAGATAGCTCTTCAATAACTATGCAGTAACTTAGGGTATCGAGGTTGGCGCCCTCATATTTGTCGGGAATAATTATTCCCAAGAAACCAAGCTCTGAAAGCTTCTTGATCACTTCATGAGGGAAAGTAGCCTCTTTATCAATCTCTGGAACCAGGGGTTGTAACTCAGTTGAGGCAAACTTGCGTACCATATCCTGGATAAGCCTTTGTTCAGATGTTAATTTCATCATCGATCCCAGTTCTAAGTGTTTTTATCCATAGATTTTGGCTATCAACTCCCCGGGAATATGGGGATCGGTCCCCCACTGAATCGGAGGGAGGCTCCTCAATTTAGATTCCGATACCAGTAGATAAAAAGCTAAATTCTAAATAGCTGAAAAACTTTATAGATAGAGCCTTTCTTGATAAGGAAATTCTCTCTATGGATGTTTTTATAATTTTCGAACTATTATAAGTTTCCCGAAAGGGGTTGTCAAGGTCTTTATTTTCCTGATGGTGCATTTTTGCTCTCCCAGGGCTAAAATTCCCTCATTATAGCTTGACTTTTTGAATTTTGGATATAAAATTATACCCAATATGGGGAGGAGCCAATGAGCGAGATAAAGAAAGCCAGAGATGATTGGAATAGGGAGGTAAATAATTTTAAAGAGAGAAGTTATCGATTTGAGACGGTCTCAGGGGAACCAGTGGATATTTTGTACACCCCGGAGGAGATCAAGCACTTAGATTATTTGCGTGATCTTGGCTTTCCGGGTAAATACCCCTTTACCCGGGGGGTATACGTGAATATGTACAGGGGGAAACTGTGGACTATGCGTCAATTCTCCGGGTTTGGCACTCCAGAAGACACAAATAGGAGGTATAAATATCTTTTGGAGCATGGGCAGACAGGCCTTTCAGTCGCTTTTGACTTTCCTACCCTTTATGGTCGGGATTCGGATGACCCATTTTCGGCAGGGGAAGTGGGTCGGTGTGGGGTGGCAGTAGATACGCTCCGTGATATGGAGATAATATTCGATGGAATCCCACTGGAGAGCATCTCCACATCGATGACCATAAACCCTCCTGCGGCGATGTTACTCGCGATGTATATAGCTGTGGGCGAAAAGCAAGGTGTTCCCTCAGAGCGTCTCACTGGAACCATCCAGAATGACATGCTCAAGGAATATCAGGCGCAGAAAACTTGGATATATCCGCCAGAGCCTTCGATGCGAATCATTACGGACATACTCAGCTATTGTTCAGAACGGGTTCCCAAGTGGAACACCATCTCCATCTCCGGTTACCACATAAGGGAGGCTGGAGCTACAGCGGTCCAGGAACTTGCCTTTACCTTGGCAAACGGGTTCACCTATGTTGATTATGGGATCAAGGCTGGTATTCCAGTAGATAAGTTTGCCCCCCGACTTTCCTTCTTTTTCAATTCCCACCTCGATTTCTTCGAGGAGATAGCCAAGTATAGGGCTGCCAGACGCATATGGGCAAGGGAGATGCGGAACCGCTATGGGGCAAAAGATCCCAGGTCTTGGCTGATGAGATTCCATACCCAAACCGCGGGTTGCACTTTGACGGCTCAACAGCCAGAGAACAACATCGTTAGAGTAGCCTTTCAGGCATTGGCAGCAGTTCTTGGGGGGACCCAGAGTTTGCACACCAACTCGATGGATGAGACCTATGCCCTCCCCACAGAGAAGGCAGTGAAGATTGCCCTAAGGACTCAGCAGCTTCTTGCCCACGAGACTGGGGTAGCCAACACTATTGACCCCCTGGGGGGTTCCTACTATGTAGAGGCATTGACCAACAGGCTTGAAGAGCAGGCTTACAAATACTTTGAGAGGATCGACTCATTAGGTGGAGTGATTCCGGCGATAGAGACCGGTTTCTTTCAACGGGAAATTGCTGAGTCTGCTTATCGGTATCAAAGGGATGTAGAAAAGAGGCAAAAGATCGTTGTGGGGGTGAATGACTTCATTGAGGAGGAGGAGCCTAAAATAGAACTGCTCAAGATTCGACCAGAGGTGGAGAGGCATCAGATCGAAAGGCTGAACGAAGTTCGGAAGGAGAGAAATAATCAGAAGGTTAAAGAAAGCCTGAGGGAGCTAAGGCGGGCAGCACATAATGGAGCCAACCTTATGCCCAGAATACTTGACGCTGTGCGGGCTTACGCTACCCTCGGTGAGATGTGCGGGGTCTTGAAGGAGGAATTTGGCGAGTATGAGGAGCCAATCATATTTTGATTAGCCAAGGGGGAGATATGGAGGGAAAGATAAGGGTCTTGGTGGCCAAACCTGGCCTTGATGGCCATGATAGAGGAGCAAAGGTGGTGGCCGCTGCCCTCAGAGATGCGGGTATGGAGGTTATATATACTGGTCTCCATCAGACACCTGAACAGATTGTGGAAGCAGCAATTCAGGAGGATGTTGACCTCATTGGTATATCCATCCTCTCCGGGGCTCATATGACCATATTTCCGCGGATCCTCAAGTTGCTTCAGGAGAAAGGAGCAGGCCATATAATCGTCTCCGGCGGCGGTATAATCCCCAAGGAAGACATGGAGAAGTTAGAGAGGCTTGGGGTAAAGAAGCTCTTTGGCCCAGGGACACCGACCACGGAGATAGTGGAATGGATTAAGGAGACGGTAAAGAGATGAAATTAGGCGATCTGGAGATTTCCCTCCACTCTGATGGGACCTTTTGGCTGGATGGGGGGGCGATGTTTGGGGTGGTTCCTAAGGCGGTTTGGAATAAGCTCAACCCCGCGGATGAATGGAATCGAATTGAGCTTGGACTGAACTGCCTTTTAATTCAAATCGAGGGTAAGAAGATACTTGTCGATACAGGTATTGGGGACAAGTTCGATGAGAAGTTTAGGGAGAGGTTTAGGATCAAAAGACCTAACGGTTTGTTGGATTCCTTGCAGAGGGTTGGGGTGGGGGCGGAGGAGATAGACATGGTGATAAATACCCACCTCCATTTCGACCATGCGGGGGGCAATACCCGTTGGGGAGGGGGGGAGATCGTCCCTTCATTTCCCAAGGCAAGATACATAATTCAACGCGGGGAGTGGGAGGATGCTATAAGTCCCAATGAACGAACTCGGGCAAGTTATTTAAAAGAAAATCTAATCCCTATTCAAGAGGCAGGGCTACTTGAGCTGATCGAGGGGGAAAGGGAGCTCCTCCCTGGGGTGAGGGTTATGGTTACCGGGGGGCACACCCCTAATCATCAAGTGGTGCTGCTGGAATCGAAGGGCAAGAAGGCCCTTTACTTAGGGGATCTGGTTCCCACGACATCACACCTGAAGACCCCCTGGGTGATGGGTTACGATCTCTATCCCCTCGATACAATGAAGAAAAAGAAGGAGCTATTAAATAGAGCACTTAATGAGCGCTGGCTGCTCGTCTTTGAACATGATCCGCAGGTCGGTATGGGCTACCTAAGCCAGGAGGGGGACAAATTGAGGTTGGACCCCATCCCTTAAACAAAGGGAAGATTTGAGGGCCTTTAGGCCCCCTCTATGGGGCTGAAGCCTTAAAGACCCCGACTACCCGTCCTGAACCGGAACGGGTTGGGAAAGTCGGGTAGAAATATAGGGGCGGTGTTGATACAACCATCTTATGGTACCGACCCTTAGATAATTAACTTGAGTTTTATTAGGTCCACCACGTGCAATATAGCTCTGCTATTACAGAGGGTAAGTAAACTCTGTGAAGGGTATGACTATGAGGAAAGAGTCTATAGCAAAGAGGATTTCAGTACCGGGATTTGACCGTATAACCTTCGACCCCAATGTGATGGGGGGGCGAGCTTGCATTCGGGGGATGCGGGTGACCGTCTCTTTGGTTTTGAATCTGGTCGCCAATGGAATGACCGTAGAAGAGATCACCGAAGCTTATCCCTACCTGGAGCCAGAAGATATCTACCAGGCCTTACGGTATGCGGCGTGGTTGGCCGAGGAGGCCCTCTACGCTTTGGAGCCAGCCACGGCATGAAATTTCTGGCTGAACGTTTCGGAATTTCTAAGAAATTCCGAAACGTAGGGGGATGCTTGAAGGGGGTATGCCCCCTTCAAGGGTGACAGCGGAGCAATCCGAGCTGGCATAGGATTGCGGAGCGCCATAGGGCCGGTGAGGCCCTCTGGAGAAGTTAGCGACCGCAAGGGAGCTAAGTTCTATGGGGATCTCTCTAAAAACGGTGGCTTTTCTTCGGGAACTTGGGCATGAGGCGGTGCATCTCTACGAGGAGGGCCTTTACCGCTTAGAGGATGCGGCGATTCTAACAAAAGCACGGGAAGAAAGGAGTATTCTCCTGACCCATGATTTGGACTTCGGGGAGTTGATAGCAGCGAGTGGAGCCCAATTGCCCAGTGTTGTTGTGTTTCGCCTACGCAACATGCGTTCTGAGAGGGTCAACCGTTACTTAAAAAGCATTATTGAGCAGCATGGGGAAACCCTTGAGAGAGGCGTGATCATGAGTGTGGCCGAGGGGCGAATTCGGATGCGTTTTCTCCCTTTGCGAGCAAGCGAATAGCCTACCAGTTTCCGCTAACGCTGCGGTAGATGCTTGAGTATACTTAAGACCTGTAACAGGACAGGAGATTCGTCGACAAAAGATATTTCTACTACCCTTTTGCAAGATCTTGTTTTTGGCCCGATTATTCGCACTGAATTTGTTATCTAGGAGTTTTCGTATCACCCGTAGAGACAGACCGGAATTTATCGGAGGTTGAGAGGTCTGTTCGCCCTTTCGGACTCCCCTAAGGCGGAGTCCCTACAAAGGGGCAGCCACAGTGGTTGAGGATGAATAGCGGCAAGTTATGAATAGAGCGGGTTAATTTGTGAAATCTGTGTTCACCCCGTTAAAATAGATATCAGCGTATCCCCAAGCTCGCCTTTATTTAAGGGAGCCCATCTGCTGTGAACAATTTGGGTGAGCCCGTTTTGGGATAGAAAAGGCCGATTTTATCAGGTGAGGGCAATGGAAGATAAGCTTAAAGAACTGGAGGCTCTAAGGAGGCAGGCCCTCCTCGGAGGGGGTAAGGAGAGGATAGATAAGCAGCATGCCGGTGGCAAGCTCACCGCCCGGGAGAGGATCGATTTGTTGCTTGATAAGGGCAGTTTCCGGGAGACGGATATGTTTGTCACCCACAGATGCACCGACTTTGATATGGATAAGCGGAAGATACTGGGGGATGGGGTGGTAACCGGATATGGAAGGGTTAACGGAAGGCAGGTTTATGTATTTTCCGAGGACTTCACCGTATTCGGGGGCTCACTCTCCAAGGCTTATGCAGAAAAGGTATGCAAGTTACAGGATATGGCGATGAAGGGGGGATGCCCCATAATTGGCATAAAAGATTCAGGTGGGGCCCGGATTCAGGAAGGGGTTGACTCACTCGCTGGTTACACAGATGTATTCCTCCGCAATGTCCTTTCCTCTGGAGTTGTCCCTCAGATTTCAGCCATAATGGGGCCCTGCGCCGGTGGGGCAGTCTACTCTCCGGCAATGACCGATTTTGTGTTTATGGTAAAGGAGACCTCTTATATGTTTTTGACCGGGCCGGATGTGGTTAAGGCTGCCACCCATGAGGATGTCACATTTCAGGAGCTTGGGGGCGCTATGGTGCATAATGAAAAGTCTGGAGTGGCCCATTTTGCTGCTAACTCTGAAGTCGAGTGTATAGAGCTAATTAAGGAGCTCTTAAGTTACATTCCGCAAAACAACCTTGAAGATCCACCAATGGTTGAATGCACTGATGACCCTAATCGGAGCGACCCCGAGCTTGACTCCATTGTGCCGGCCAGTCCGATTCAGCCCTATGATATGGTGGAAGTGATTAAAAGGGTAATAGATGATGGAAAATTCTTGGAGGTGCACGCCCACTTTGCCAAGAACCTCATCGTGGGATTTGCCAGGCTTGGTGGCCGGTCAGTGGGCATAGTGGCCAACCAGCCAGCGGTGCTTGCCGGTGTGCTGGACATAAACTCAGCGGCAAAGGGAGCCAGATTTGTAAGATTCTGTGATTGCTTCAATATACCAATTGTCACCTTCGTCGATGTCCCTGGTTTCCTCCCCGGCACTGCTCAGGAATGGGGTGGCGTGATAAAAAATGGTGCCAAGCTGCTTTATGCCTTCTGTGAAGCTACTGTTCCCCGATTAACAGTGATTACCAGGAAGGCCTACGGAGGGGCCTATTGCGTGATGAACTCCAAACATACCCGTGCAGATGTCAACTTCGCCTGGCCGAGCGGGGAGATTGCGGTTATGGGCCCAGATGGTGCGGTCAATATACTTTACAGGAAGCGACTTAAAGAGGCAAAGGATCCCCAAGCCCTGAAGTCAAAGTTGGTCAAGGAATACACGGAAAAATTTGCCAACCCCTATATAACTGCCAGCAAGGGCTACATAGACGATGTAATCCCCCCCCGGGATACGAGGCGTAGGCTAATCGAGGCCCTTGAATTCATCGAGAACAAGAGGGACACCAATCCCCCCAAGAAACACGGAAACATCCCCCTCTAAGAGAGGGGGCCTATGTTAGCTATTTGACCCTACAGCTTATGAGGTGGTTGGAAGCCCTCTTCTGTCACCTCTGCCGTCAGAATCGGGGTTCTGACGGTTCAGGGAAATACTTTCGGACAGAGCTGGGGCTCCGTTCCTAAGGCTTTTCTACCCAGCTTTAGCTTGGGGGTAACCTCTTCTGGGCCTTAGCCCATTTGGAGTGCTGTGACTCCTGTCCCAGCTTGTGTCAACAGGAGTTGACGCACTCAATTGTGCTGTCAGGCTCCTGACCTGACAGGATCGATCTATGATCCACAAGCAACGAACCACGGCTCTGGACTTTTCCATTTTCAGATTTCCGCCTTTCGTCTCTATCTGATTAGCGCCATCTTCCTCGTCTGCACAAAATCCCCCGCCTGAAGCCGATAGAAGTAAATTCCACTGGAAAGCACCCCCGCATCCCACCTAACGGTTTTGTATCCCGCCCTCTGCTTTTCATCAACCAAACTCGCCACCCTCTGGCCAAGGATGTTGTAGATAGTTAGCTTAACATAACAATCTTTGGGTAGAGTATACTTGATCTTGGTAATCGGGTTAAATGGATTAGGGTAGTTCTGGGCAAGGTGGAAGACATAAGGGATAGGACGAGAACCGTTTTGCTCCTTTATGCCTTCTATTTCAAAGCTGTCTGCAGGCTCCACGAGTGGGTAGTAATCGTGATTCTCCTCCAGTATATCATAGGGAGTTTCTCCTATCCCGTCTCCATTGGCATCGCTTCCTGTGTAATCACCCCAGTAGTTGCCAAGACAGTTTGTATATGTACTATCGCGGTAAGTATAGGTTGTCTCCGGAGAGTTCCATACATTGTTCAGGGAGGTAGGGTCAACATAGGCATTCCCATTATTGGCTACAAGGTCATTGAGGTAAATTCTATTGTAGAATGAATAACTCCCGATGTTGATACCAGCATCATTATTTTCTGTAATCAGGTTTCCTGTGAATGTATTACTGTCCGATGTATCTGACACGCATATTCCTGCATCAATATTGCCCCATATTTGATTATCCTCAAAGAAGTTATTGGACGACTTCCAGTGTATACCAATACCGTTAGCATTGTTGTATCTCAGGGTATTATTTATTATGGTATTGTCCGTACAATTATTCACGAGGCAAATCCCATTATACTCGTTTGAGTCGGCTATATTAGTATTAAATAGGTTGTTATGGGAGGTTCCCAATCCGATTCCGTTACAACTATTACCACATGCACTGTTGTCGATAATTGTATTATTACTGCTGGAATTAACACTGATCCCGCCTCCTCCATTGTGGGCAGCAATATTACCCGAGACTACATTATACTCACTGCCATCAGATATTTCAATCCCCCCCACCCCACTATTCAATGTAACTATGTTGTGGGAGATAGTATCACTGCTGGAAGAGTTAACATAAATACCGCTCCAGGTGTTTGATTCAGCAGTATTATCGCTTATTCTATTGCAATTAGCATTTTCTCTTAATCCAATGCCATCGTCGTTATTCGACACATTGTTATTCAGCACATTGTTATTTCCACTGTTGTCTGAAAGGCAAATCCCGTGTTGGCAATTAGAATCAGCTTCATTGCCCTCAATGAGATTGTTGTAAGAAGATCCCGTCCAGATGCCGTCACCCTCATTGGAGTTTGTAGTGTTGTTCTTGATAGAGTTGTTGTTTGAGGCATGCATGCCGATGCCAGAAGCACCATTATTTCGGATGATATTGTCCGTAATCGTGTTACCGTTGGAAGGATCCATCCAAATGCCGTTGTCAGTATTCGAGTGTAGAGTATTAGCCCTTATTGTATTGTTATGTGAATGGTGCATTGCAATACCGTTAAATCCGCTACTGGATATATTGTTATTCAGCAGGCTATTGCTCATAGCGCTATCTGTAAGGCATATCCCATTTTCATCATTTGAGGTGACTGTATTATTTTGGATGGTGTTACCGGTTGGAATTATGTTATTGGTGGAAAGCCTCCCTATCCAGATACCGTTGCGTTTGCTAAAAGTGACGGTATTGTCTGAGACTATATTATTACTACTGCCCCAACACACATGTAGTCCTGCCCCTATTGTATCGGTTGAAGTAATTGTATTATATGACACGGTATTATAGTCACTTTCGTCATCCAACCTTATTCCCCCATATTCATTTGACATAGCTGTATTGTTGGATATAGTATTGTAATCTGAAAAGGTTGTATAGATCCCAAACACGTTGCCATTTACAGTGTTATTTGATACTGTCGAGCCGTGTGTGTATAGAAGTTCTATACCATCTGTTCCAAAGGATGCATTAATGCTTTCAACCTTCATATTGGTACAATTGGCAAGAATTACCTCACCGGCATCAGTGGGGACAGTTATGCCGCTTTCATTTTTGTAGTAATAGAGTGGCTTTCCGTTTACTATATTCCCCTCTATTGTATGCGTATTGCATTGAGAGACTTCCTCAGCCCACATCCAGATTCCGCAGTTCTGGAATTGGTTATCAGTAACTGTGTTGTTACTTGTTTGATACAGTGTGATACCCCATTCATTGGAATTTATAGTATTATTTGAAATCGTATTGTCATCCGAGAGATATAAATAGAGACCCCAGCAGTTGTTCGATAAAGTGTTATTTATGACAGTATTGTTTGAGCAACTACCTGATGTGCTTAACTTGTTAAGCTTTTCTGCAAACAAGTTTGGAACTCCAGTTTGGAACTCCAAATTCCCTGGAGTGCTTAACTTGTTAAGGCCAATCTTTGTAGGTATCTTGCTTCCCGGGATATACAACAAAAAGATTCCGACAGAACTGTTTGAATCTACAACATTCTCTGTAATCATATTATCACTCGATGAGTATAAGAGGATACCGTGATAGTTATTTGAATTTGCAGTGTTATTTGTAACGGTGTCATTGCTTGCTTCTCGCAAGTAGATTCCGTAGTAGCCATTCGAGTTTGCAGTATTACCTGTGATCATGTTATTGTATGTATAATACAGGTAGAGACCAACAGCACTATCCGAATGTACAGTATTATCTACGACTTTATTGTTGCTCGCATGGTATAAGAAAATGCCGTGATAATTATTAAACACCACATTGCCTGTAATCTTGCAGTTTTGCACAAGACTATCAACTCGTATTCCAGCCCTCCTTGTTGCTCCTGTAACTGTAAATCCATTGAGCCTCACACTGTCAGCCGTTATACGGAACACATACTCGCTTGAATCTGCTGCTTCGACCCTCGTGGAATCAGGTCCCATTAGGGAGCGTATCATCAATCCTTTATCCACCTCCACATTCTCATTATATGTCCCGTTATGCACAGTGATTGTATCGCCGGAATTAGCAGTATCCACCGCTGCCTGAATAGTAGCATACTCCTGCCCTGGGCCCACATGCCACTCTTTTGCCCCGGCGAATGAAGCACAAAGTAACAGGGCCAGGCTCACTATTGTAATCCTACATAACCCTTTCATCTTCCCTCCTTTTAGATTTGAGGGTTAACTTCGCTATTTTGACTACGCCACCCAAATAAATAAAGCAACTCCTTTCTTTAAACAGCATAAGAAAGACCATTGGGGTCACCTATGAAAAAGTTGCCATTCACCCCTGGGTATTATGGTAATATCTT
>JAOZPP010000021.1 GCA_029932675.1 bacterium | reverse complement strand
TAGCTAAATTCTTAGGCTGTTGACGCTAAATAGAAAAGCGAAAGTCGGGTTAAAGTCAGGATACGAGGGGTTCTTTGCTGGCACCAAAATAGCCAATGTCCACTTCTACCCTCTCCAATATATTCCGGCTACAGGAAAGCTTTTCCTTTACACTTCTATCAGCTTTACCTTAGAGCTGGAGAGCGCTGAGGACTGGTCTTTGCCCATTGAAAGAAGAACCCAGTATACTCATGATTTCTATACCAGTATGACCCAGGAGATGGTGGAAAACCCAGAACAGGTGACCATTTTTGGTCCTAATCCTCAAATAGTTCCTGCTAATGCTGTTTGGGCCTGTGTTATCATCACACCCGATTCGCTGGCCACCACATTCCAGCCTCTGGTTAGCTGGAACACCAGACGGGGTCTGAGGACAGCCATTGTTGATCTGGACTCTATCTATCAATATTGGCCAGGTTTGGACAATCCCCAGAAGATCAGGAACTTTATTAAAGACCAGGCAAGTTTTGGAACTGAATATATCCTTATTGGAGGAAACCCGGCTAATGTTCCGGCTAGGAGGAGTGCAATTGGCTGTCACTGGTATCTTTATGGTAAAAGTGTTCCAACCATGAAGAGTGATCATTATTATGCAGCGCTTGATGGGACTTGGGATATGGACGGCAACGGGTATTATAGCGACTGGTGTGGTGCTGTTGATAGCATAAATGGTTGGCCCCTACCTGAAGCTTTTTTCATTGATTATTATGCAGATTTATCTGTAGGTCGTTCCTCAGTCTCAGACAAAAAGGAAGCAGAGGTTTTTGTTAACAAGGTTTTGACCTATCAGCAAAACCCTCCTCCTGACTACACAAACGATCAATTCCTCCTTATGGGTGCCTACCTGTTCGGACGTTGCGACATAGAGGCAGGTTTCCTCAAGGATAGCGTGGTTGTGGATCTTCCTGGAGAGCCCAGTTGTTTCAGGCTTTACGACGATACATACGACCTCTGTGACGGACCATTTGAGCATTTGCGGATTGACCACGCTCAGGCCATGAACGAGCTGAAGGATGGTTACTTTCTGATCAATCACGGTGGGCACGGATACTGGGGTTCTATCTCTATTGATCCTGAGCATAATGCTCATCAGTCCCTCGATGTTATGGACCTGGATACTCTAAGCAATGGATTGAAATACGGATTGTTCGTTTCATTTTCTTGTTTGAGCGCTGCCATGGATACAGCCATTTGGTGTAAATGTGATAATACTGCCCCCAGCGGTATGTATTTTTACATTGACCCAAGTTTGACAGTCTGTTTTGGTAAACATTGGCTTACCAATCCTCATGGTGGTGGTGTTGCTTATGTTGGAAACAGTGGGATCGGAGCCGGTATGAGGGGTCACTTAGATTTCTCTTGTCTGCTCGATAAACTGTTCTTTTCCAGTCTCTTTCAGGATCCTTCAAAGACAGTTGGTTGGGCCTTAGAAAAGGCCAAGAACTCGTATCCCTTACATGATTTAGAGGAAGGCGTTTTCTATATGATTGATATTTATTGCCTACAATCACTAAGTTTGTTAGGGGACCCGAGTATGCCTGTGTGGATTACACAACCACAGAGTATGATCGTTTCTCACCCTCATTCTTATCAGTTGGGACCGAATCGCTTCACTGTGGAAACAGGAATTCCTGGTGCGTTGGTCTGTTTATGGAAAGAAAGCGAAAGATATTATGACCGGAAATATGCAGATATCAACGGTCGGACTATCTTCTATCCCTCCTTCTCTTCTCCAGGAGCTTTGGAGGTTACGGTTACTGCCCCCAACTACATACCTTATCAGGCCAAAGTCATCTCAGGGGAGCTTGTTGAAAGCCAGACCTGGCCGAAGAACGTCTTTGTCTGCGGAGATGTCACCGTCCCTTCAGGCATTACGCTCACCATCCAGCCAGGAGCACAAATCGAGTTCACCGCGGGGGAGGACAATCTGGACTCTGGTGCGGATCCAAACCTCTGTGAGCTAATCGTGGAGGGGAGCCTTAATGCCGTGGGTGATCCTTACCGGATATACTTCTCCTCGGATGCCGGGCCAGGGAGCTGGTATGGGATAAGGGTGAAAAGTGGAGGCTTTGCCACAATTGAGAACGCCACTATCAAGGACGGATATTGTGGGATAAGCTTCGACTCAGCCCAAGAGGGGCATATTACCTCCTGCACCATCAAGGACGATCTGGTTTATGGTATAAGAGGTTGTGCCACCGATGATCTCTATATCGCTGGCAATACTTTCTCTGCCAACGATGTTTACGATATCTACACCGAGAACTGTTCTCCATATATCATCGGAAACGATTTCTCTTGTTATTCCAATCGGGATTGTGCCATCAAGGTGGTGGGAGATTCCCCGGAAAGGCAGGTGACCATCAGCGGCAATACCATTGCTATGCCTGTCCTTGAGTGTGACATACCCAGCGAAGGAGATACCACAGCAACTACTGGGATATATATGGAGAATGCCTCAGCCCAGATAGTGGGCAACCAAATAACTGGTGGTTATTATGGCATAGTAGGAGTAAGCCTTGATTCTACAACCGTAATCAAGGGGACAGACTACCAGGATCAGATTTTGGACAGAAACCTTGTAGGGATAGCCCTATATGCAGGGTCTAAACCAACGGTCTCTAACAACGATATCTCCGATTACAGAGATATTGGTGTAGCCTGTTACGAAAGTTATCCTCTGTTGGGTGATTCCCTCATCCCGGGGACTGGTTACAACAGCATCACCCTTGGCCTCTGTTCTCCCCAATATGCGGTATATTGTGAGGGGGTGAGTGAAACCATAAAGGCGGAGAACAACTGGTGGGGCAGCTCACCGCCAGATCCATCTTGGTTCTATGGGCCGGTGGACTATGAACCTTGGCTCTCACAGCCCCCTGTAGGGATAGAAACAACTATCCAGCCATTTTTACCCGACCACTTCTCCCTGGGCCAGAACTATCCCAACCCCTTCAACTCTACTACTGTGATTCGTTACTCGTTACCCGTAGATCGTCAAAAGCGATGGGCGGTTAGCCTAAGGATTTACAATATCTTGGGGCAAGTGGTGAGGACGCTGGTGGATGAGCCACAAACTCCTGGCTACTACTCGGTGAGGTGGGATGGAAGGGACAATGCCGGCAGGGAGTTGGCCAGTGGGATATACATATACCGGATTCGAGCAGGAGATTTTGTGCAAACCAGGAGGATGATCCTCCTCAAGTAATCCCTGTCCCGAATCCGGTAATTGGGCAGAGGCCACCAGTGGTGGCCTCTGCTTTTTACAAAGCTAAGGCGAACTATTCGCTCTGTCAAGACATAAGTTGAAAATTCCCCCTTAGAGTGCAATCATCGTGTCAGAGTTTGCCTTACTTGCCGCCAGATTCAGGGATCTAACGGCTCGGTGATTCTGTCAACCCCGTCCAAAGAGCACCTTCTGCAGAAATCCGCCGGTGTAGGACCTCTCATTCTGGGCAACTTCCTCTGGGGTCCCAGTGGCCACTACCCATCCCCCCTCATCTCCTCCCTCTGGTCCTAAGTCTATAATGAAGTCGGCAGATTTAATTACATCCAAATTGTGTTCGATGACGATGACCGTATTCCCCTTCTCTACCAACCTGTTCAAAACCCGCAGGAGCATCTTTATATCCTCAAAATGGAGGCCAGTAGTGGGCTCATCGAGGATATAGAGAGTCCTCCCCGTGCTCAACTTGGAGAGCTCTGAGGAGAGCTTCACCCTCTGGGCCTCCCCCCCAGAGAGGGTGGTTGCCTGCTGGCCCAAGTGGATGTACCCTAATCCCACATCGGCCAAGGTTTGCAACTTTCTCCTTATCCGGGGGATCTGCTGGAAGAATTCCAAAGCTTCATTTACCGTCATATCCAAAACATCAGCGATTGATTTCCCCCGATACCTTATCTGCAAGGTCTCCCGGTTGTACCTCCTTCCGTGGCAAACCTCACAAGGGACATAAACATCAGGGAGAAAATGCATCTCTATCTTGATGATACCATCCCCCTGGCAAGCCTCGCACCTCCCCCCCTTTACGTTGAAGCTAAACCTTCCCGGCTGATAACCTCTGACTTTAGCCTCTGGAAGCATGGAGAAGAGTTGCCTTATATGGGTAAATACCCCCGTATAGGTAGCCGGATTGGAACGAGGTGTCCTTCCTATAGGGGATTGGTCGATATTGATCACTTTGTCGATGTTCTCCACCCCCCTCATCTCTTCATATTCCAAGGGAGCAACCTTTGAACTATAGAAATGTTTGGAGAGGGCCCGATAGAGGGTTTCATTGATCAAGGTGCTCTTGCCTGAACCGGACACCCCGGTGATACAGATGAATGTACCCAAGGGGAAATCAACCCTTATCCTCTTTAGATTATTCCCCCTTGCCCCTATTAAGGATAAGTACTTACCATTTCCCCTTCTGCGCGTGGGAGAGTAGGGAATAGAGAGTTCCCCGGCCAGATATCTCCCGGTTAAGGAGCGGGGATTGCTTTTAATTTGCAAAGGGGTTCCTGTGGCCACCAGGTATCCCCCCTCTGCCCCCGCCCCTGGCCCCAAGTCCACCACCCAATCTGCTCTCTCGATTGTCTCCCGATCATGTTCCACTACTAAGACGGTATTACCCAAATCCCGCAGACTGGTCAGTGTATTTAAGAGCCGGCAGTTGTCCCTCTGATGGAGACCAATGCTCGGTTCATCGAGGATGTAAAGGATACCCACAAGTCGTGAGCCTATTTGGGTGGCTAACCTTATCCTCTGGCTCTCCCCTCCAGAGAGGGAGCCGGCTGAGCGGTCTAAGGTGAGATAATCAAGCCCTACATCAACCAAAAATCTCAACCGTTCCCTGATCTCCTTGAGGATTTGGGCTGCAACGGTTAAGTCCTTGCCAGTTAGCTTTAGGTGGGAAAAGAAGTGCATAGCCTCCTTTACCGACTTGGAAGTCAACTCACTAATGGAGAGACCGGCCAGCTTGACGGCTAAGCTTTCCTTCTTTAGCCTTGCCCCCTTACAATCTGGACAGGGCCTGATGCTCATAAAACCCTCAATCCACTCCCTCACCCCAGACGAGGAGGTTTGCAGGTATCGCCGAGAGAGCCGCGGGATGACTCCTTCGAACCTTCCCACATACTCCCCAAAACCTTTACCTTCAGCTAAGCTATATCTAAACTTGAACATATCGGTTCCCGACCCATAGAGGAGTACATTCTGCACCTGAGGGGGAAGCTCACGAAAGGGGGTATCTAACCCAAATTGGTATTTTTCAGAAAGTGCTTTAAGCTGAAAGCTTATCCACTTTCCTGGAGGTGCTCCCCAAGGGACGATTGCTCCCTGATTTATACTCTTTTTGGGGTCAGGAACCACCAGACTGGGGTCTATCTCCCTCTTGGTACCTAATCCATTGCAAGTTGGACAGGCCCCATAAGGGCTATTGAAGGAAAACATCCTTGGGGATATTTCCTCATAACTTATCCCACAATAGGGGCAGGCATAATTTTCATTAAAAAGCAGATCCTCTCCCCCACCCCGGTTCACCAAGGCAATTCCTGAGCCTAATTTAAGGGCTGTCTCCAGGGAATCGGCGAGCCTGGAGGCCACTTTTTGGTTGATGAGCAATCGATCCACTACTACCTCAATCTTGTGCTTCTTGTTCTTATCCAGTCTAATGGGGCGATCAAGCTCCACAACCTGCCCATCAACCCTCACCCTTACATAACCTTTTCCCCTCGTCTCCTCTAAAACATCCCTATGTTCTCCTTTCCTTCCCCTCACCAGAGGGGCAAGGATTTGCACTCTATCTCCTTCAGGCAGGCTAAGGAGGGAGTCAACCATCTCCTGAACCGTCTGCTTGGTTATCCGGCGACCGCACTTATAACAGTAGGGAATTCCCACTCTGGCATAGAGGAGCCTGAAATAATCGTAGATCTCTGTAACTGTGGCCACTGTGGAGCGAGGGTTCCTCCCCGCTGATCTCTGTTGGATGGAAACAGCGGGGGAGAGACCCTCTATCAGATCTACATCCGGCTTTTCCATCAACCCTAAAAACTGTCGAGCATAGGCGGATAGGGACTCAACATACCTGCGCTGCCCCTCAGCATAAAGGGTATCAAAGGCCAAAGAGGATTTCCCGGATCCGGAGACCCCGGTAATCACCACCAGCTTCTCCCGGGGTATCTCCACATCGATGTTCTTCAGGTTGTGCTTCCTCGCGCCCCTCACTATTATCTTATCCGGTGTCATCTCCCCTTACCTTAGTGAGCAAAGCTTAGATCCCAACAGTCAACCAATTGCACCACAGGTGCGCTAAGTTCAATATAGGCGAATTTTGTGATTAGGGCAAGGGGGAATTCTCCCCTACCCGGTTTAAAATTTACTTGCCATCTTCCACCTTTTTTATTAGTTTATCCAAAAGTTGAATAAAAAGGGGAACCCAAAATGATGCGTAAAATGCTCAGATTTACCAAGATCACCTTCTGGATTGTAGCTATAGCTTTTATTGGATTTATGGTTTTCAATGTGGGGATGAAGCTCACCTCTACCCGAAGGAGATCTAAGAGTTTGTTGGGGGAAGTCAACAACCAGAAGATAAGTTACCAACAATTTCAGAATGCCCTCCGTAGCCGTTACCTTCAGGCCCGGGAGAAGCTGCGGGAGATGAACACCCAGGAGGAGGAGAGGTTGAGGGAACAGACTTGGAATGATGTGGTAAATTACGCCCTTCTCAACGAAGAGGTAAAAAAGAGGGGGATAAAGGTCTCCAACTCGGAGATAATCGCCTGGGTAGCTACCAACCCTCCTCAGTCTGTCCTTTCCGATACTACCTTCCGCACTAAAGAGGGAAAATTCGATTATCAGAGGTATATGCAGTTGCTAAGCAGTCCTTACATAGATTGGACACCGTATGAGGATCAAGCTCGCTCTATCCTCCCCCGACTAAAGCTGCAGAATCTAATCTTCAACACAGTAAGGGTAACAGCCGATGAAGTAAAGCAGGAGTATATAAGAAGAAATGAGAAGGTAAAAGTGAGATGGGTTCAAGTTCTTCCTTCGGATATCCCCAACGAGGAGATTGAGGTTAAAGAGGAGGAGATTCAAACCTACTATATGGAACACAAGGAAGAGTTTAAGGAACCTCCAAAGGCAAATCTTAAATACATCCTTTTCGCTAAAAAGCCCAGCATGGCTGACGAGGATAGCGTTAGGGCCAGAATAGAAGAGATCAGGGATATGGCAATATCCGGCGAGGAGTTCTCTGACCTGGCTCGGGAATACTCCCAGGGGCCATCGGCAAGTAAAGGGGGGGATCTCGGCTTTTTCGAACGGGGAAGTATGGTTAAACCCTTTGAGGATGCTGCATTTTCCTTGAAACCAGGGGAGATATCTCCACCGGTAAGGACCAGATTTGGCTGGCACCTAATCAAGGTAGAAGAGAGAACAAAGGATAAGGTACATGCTCGACATATCCTCCTTAGGGTAGAGCCTTCTCTACATACCCTTGATGAAATCAGAAATAGGGCAGAGGAATTTGCTCAATTATCAGGAAAGAAAGGGTTGATTGAGGCGGCAGATGACAGCCTTGAGCTGGAGGAGACCGGGCCCTTCAGTGAAGGAGGATACATACCCAGGGTAGGTATAAATCCAAAAGTTTCCAAATTCGTTGAAGAAAACGATGTAGGAAAAACCAGTGGTTTAATAGAGACAAAATCTGGATACTACATCTTCCAGATAATCGAGAAGAAAGGGGCAACTATCCCCCCTCTCTCCTCGGTTAAACAGAGGATCGCATCCAAATTAAACTATCAAAAGAGAAAAGAACTGGCCCGTAAGAAGGCGCAATCAATCGCTGATGAGGCGAAGAAAAACGGTTCTCTGGTTAGGACAGCAAAAAAATACAAGCTCAAGTTGCAAAAGACGGATTACTTTACCCGAACTGACTATATCCCCGAAGTAGGGCGTCTGCCTCAATTTATGGGCACCGCATTTAAGTTAAAACAAAAGTATGAAATAAGCCCCGTAGTGGAAACAGAAAAAGGATTCTATATCATTCAGCTTTTGGACAAAAAGGGAATTGATGAGGAGAAATTCGCCGAGGAGAAGGACGACTTAAAGAAGGAGATACTTCAGACCAAACAGAGGGAGGCTTTCAACAAATGGTTTGCCTCAATTAAGGAGAAGGCGATTATCCGTGACTATAGGGATCAATTTTACAAGTGAGAAGAACAGCCATATGAGCTTCCCCATCTGCAATTGTCACGGGATCCTCGGAAACCGACCCATGGATAACTGTTTCAGTCCCATTCATATCTTCGTGGAATTAGCCTTCAAGACTTTGTTCACATGTAAGTAAGCTATATCGGCACAATTCCTTATGCATTTTGAGATAATTGGAAAGATCCGCACCTTGAAGTCCACTGGTATGAAGCCCCCGGCATAGGTAGAAGGAAAATGAAAATTAAGCGGCTACTCGATTAGAACCAATGGAAGAAGAACGAAGAGAAAAGATATTTGCGCTTTGCATTGAGAATAAGGACTGTGAGGATTTGGAAAAGCGGAAGATTTATCAAATACTGCCTGACGACGCGGCGGCAAAGGAAGGTTATTTGAGAGTCGTTGATGAGTCAGGAGAGGATTATCTCTATCCTAGATCCTATTTTATCCTTGTCCGACTCCCCTGATACCCTAATGGACCGGGCTACCAGCGAAGGGTTTTTCTGACAGGCTTTACATGATTTTTGTTTATCTCGTCAATCCCAGCCATAATTAAAAACCTCCCTCAGACTCCGTTAAGGCGGAGTCCGAGGAAGCGGACAGACATAAATGTCTGTCCCTACGAAACAAATACACAAATCATTGGCCTTGAAAAATTTATGCCAATTCATTTTCAGTTCATGAATAATTCGGGATATATATCTATCCTGATCATCCCGTCAATCCTGTCCAAAATTGGTCGATACGCTGGCTAGGCAGCGGCGGCTTTCAAGGAGGGGAAATTCTAAAGAAGACCATCTTGGCTTCCCTGTTATGGGACCAAAGGGAGCCGAGATCTTGAAAATCGTTAATCCTAAACTTGGACAATCTCTCGTAAGTAATTTCTAAATCCGCAATTAGAATTTGTCCCTTCTGGGCTAAAACTTTAAAAGCATAATCGATATAAGGGAGAGGTCTTTCTATATCGTGGAGCATAAAGGAGAAGATCACCGTATCAAATCTTCCCTTTACCCCATTTTTGAGGAAGTCTCTACATTCGAACCTCAGATTTGGCCTCCCTAATTTAGTAACAAGCCTGTTTGCCAAATCAACCCAGACCCAGTTGGTCTCGATTCCCAAAACTATCAATGATGGGTCCTCGGAGAGCATGAAACAAAGGTTACCGGATCCGCAACCCACATCCAAAATTCGACCCCTGGCATATGACTTAATAATTTGGTCAGTTGTGCCATATTTATAAAGCTTTCCCTTAAATTTGTGGGCCCAAGACAGCTCGGTGAGGAGCTGGGCCTCTACCCAAAGGTTGAGGTCCTTTCGTCTCCTCTGGATATAGGCTTTATCTTCATCAAATTTGCTACTCTCCCGCCTAATAATTTGATAAAGCATCTCCTTATAGGTTTGCATTACTGGCCCTGTTGGGGAGATTGGCCTAATCTATCCCCTGTAAACTGTGAATATAGTCCCGTAAATTTTTTTTATCTACTGGGGAGACAAAGAGAAATTTAATGGCCACAAATTTCTTAAATCCGGGGTCCTTACACCTTTCCACAAAGATCACCTCCCCCTTAGTGGGACTAATGGGTAGGCCTGGAATTTCCAGATAAACAATAAATTCCTTTCCCAAGAGATCTCTATTGCGGACTCGCTTAACCTGTGGATGAATCGGATTTATCCTTGCTCCCAAACCATTTTCATTGACCCCAGTGGTCAACCCCTGGAAGAGGATTTGCCCTTCCTGTTTTAGGGTGATGTTTAACTCCTTGTTCTTGAGCCTGGAAGGACGCCTGCGGTCACAGTGCACCTCCATCATTATCTCGGATATATTAATCTCCTCTCCCTCGCCCCTAACCCTTACCCTCTTTACCAGGGTGCCATCCTCCCAAAGGACAGTAAGGGTCCTCTCTTTCCTGTCCTCCATACCCTTTTTGATCCCCTTTGCTATCTCCTTCAAGAAATCAGCAAGACTGCTCATCAGACCTCCTCACTTTCCCTCTTAGTAAGGTAGAGAATGTCTCGAGCAACCACATATCCGGCCTGGCGAGCAAGGTTGAGGGAAGCTTGATTTGACCTCTCCACCAAAAGAGCAATTATTTTTGCCCCCCTTTTCCGCAATGCCTCTTCTCCTGCCCTGGTGAGCATTAAACCTATTCCCCTTCCCCTATATGCGGGGTCGACAGCTATCCTATTCAACCATCCCTTACGTCCATCATAGGTGGCAATTATGACCCCAATCAGTTTTCCATCCTCTTCAACTCCTAAGAATAGATCAGGATCGTTCTCCATCTGTCTCTTCATCTCCTCATAGCTGTCCCTGCCGCGTGGTTTATAAGGGAGGCCAGCCTTATCCCAGAGCCTTAAGATAATCTCATAATCTTCAATTTTTAAGGGCCTTATCTCCATCGGGGAACAGCTCAATTAGTTTAAGGACTATCGAAGCAGAATTACGGGCAGCATAGGTGCCAAACTCCTTGATCACCTGATGGGCTTCCTCATCGGCCCGATCAGAGTTGCACCTAATCAGAACCCAGGGAACCCCATAAGTAGTAGCCACCTGGGCTACCGCCCCTCCCTCCATCTCGGTAGAGAGCGCATGGAAGCTTTGATAGAGCCATCTGCACTTCTGGGAGGAGGCAATAAATTGATCACCAGTAGCTACAACCCCCACCCTTACCTGAGGGATGCGGTTCAACTGCGGTATTGGAGGCAATTTAACCTCTTCACTGGCCCGTTTGGCCAGTTCTATGAGCAAACTATCCGCACGGAAGTAGGTTATCCCCACCATAGTTGAACCCTTCATTACCGGAACCGGGGACGGAACAAAACCACGGGTGAGGTCCGAGTTGCCTGGATAAGCCCTTCCCTCCACACCTCCCACTGGAACAATAGCTCCAAAATCATGCTCTACGGCCTGAGAGGAGATGGTTATGTCACCGATTTGGGCAGAATCAGGGACTCCGCCGGCAATTCCAGAGAATATTATCGCCCGTGGATGGAAATGATCCACAAGGAGATTGGTGACAACTGCTGCATTAACCTTTCCCACTCCCCCAACGGTAAGCACCACCCTTTTTCCTTTCCAGGTCCCTTCCCAAAACTGCCAAGGCCCCACCTTCACCTCATCCACCGTAACCAGAGAATCTCTCATTAGTTTGAGCTCTTCTGGGATTGCACTTATTATCCCAATGGGGGCTTTCTCCCTCTGGGAACATCCTAAAAGCGCTAAAAATACCAACCCTAAAATTGGTTTCCTCATATGAAAGTCCCTTTCTCTAAGAAAATTCAAAAAATAGATTTGCCTCCATCTCCCAAGCCCTCTTGACGCTGTTCCCTCCCGGATCTTCAAGGCCTGCTAATTATCCCTTGATCCCCTCTCCAAGAAGGCATAGGCATTGTGGTTATGGATTGACTCCTGGCTTTCCACCTCCACAGAAAACCAGGTTATGTTTTTATCCGGCAAAAGTTTCTCGGCCACGGATCTGACTACATCTTCCACAAAAGTTGGGTGATCATAGGCATTCTCTGTTACCCACTTCTCATCTTCCCTCTTCAACAACGAGTAGAGACCACTGGAAGCAGCCCCCTCCACCAAGGCAACCAAATCCTCTATCCAGACAAACTTCTTAAACCTCACCTGTAGCCTCACCTCTCCCCTTTGATTGTGTGCACCTCGATCGGAAATCTCCTTAGAGCATGGACAGAGGGTATTTACCGGCACCCGCACCTCAAGGATGTAATCCTCCTTCTGGTCTAAGGACCCGATGAATCTACAACCATAGCTCATTAGAGACTTTGACCTACTCACCGGGGCTTCCTTTTCTATAAAATAGGGGAAATCAATCTCCAGATGAGCGGATTGGGCCTGAAAGACTTCCCTCATCTTCCGCAGAATTGGTCCCATATTCTTCATCGTTATCTGGCCCCGATACTGGTTAAGTATCTCCACAAATCGGCTCATATGGGTGCCTCGATAATGATGAGGAAGGTTGACAAACATATTCACCTTAGCCACTGTGGGCTGAAGCTTGTTGGCTCTATCCAAGACAATTATCGGATAGCTCAACTCCTTCACCCCTACTTTGTCGATCTCTATCCTCCGCTGATCTTCCTCGCTCTGGATGTCCCTCATCGGGCCCCCTCACTCTTCATCTTTAATCGCCTACCCTGGTCCCGTTGAGGAGATTATTCTCGTACTCCAATGGGTCGGGATAGCCCGCCTCCCGAAAGGCTCTCAACCTACGTAGGCAGCTATCACATTGTCCACAGGACTTTGGTCCCCCTCGATAACAGGACCAGGAGAGCTCAAAGGGGACCTTTAGCCTAACCCCTAACTTGACGATTTCGTTCTTTTTCATTCCAATAAGGGGAGTCTTAACCTCCATAGAGGTGGAAGGTCTGGTCCCTAAATCTATCAACCGATTGAAGGCAGTATAGAACTCCCTTCGACAATCTGGATAGCCTGCCGAGTCTTCCTCTACTGCCCCGATAAATATTGCCTCCGCCCCAATCACCTCACCCCAGGATACGGCTACCGAGACGAGCTGGGCATTACGGAAGGGAACATAGGTAGTGGGGATACCATCTGATAATCCGGAAGGAATCTCCGAATTCTGGTCAATTAGACTTGTGCCACCAATTTTCTTCCAATAACTTAGATCAACAGAGAGCCTCTGTTCTGCCCTATAGAATTCGGAGATTCTATGGAAAGCCTCCAGTTCCCTCCCCTCTGCCTTTTGGCCATAGTTGAAATGGATGAGGGCCAATCGGTGGGTTTGATTGGCGATGGCGAGGGCAACGAGGCTATCCATCCCCCCACTGACCAACACTATCCCCAAAGGTCTCTCCATCAATGCCCCCTGGTTCCTTTTTCCCAAATAAACTTTTGCAACTGAAACCCGAGCCTCACCTTAAGTCCATCCCTGAGGATCCACTCCGCCAGTTCCCTCAGTGAGAGAAATCCATTGGCCGGTGAAAAGATAACCCTTGCTCTCCTCAGAAGGGAGTATCTTTCCGTTATCCCCTTCGCCCATTGATAATCGTCCCTGTCCACCAGGACGAACTTCACCTCATCCGTTGGTCTGAGCTCCTCTAAATTCCCCCATTTTGTTCTCTCCGACATACCACTCTTTGGCGGTTTTATGTCTATAATCCGGATTACCTCCTCGGGAACCCCTCCTATGTCCAAGGAACCATTGGTGTCCAGGAGGACCTTATATCCCCTCTGCAGAAGCTCCCCCATAAGGGGGTAAACCTCCTCTTGGAGAAGCGGTTCCCCACCGGTGATCTCCACCAACTGAGCAGGGAAACTCTCCACCCTCCTGAGGACCTGGGCCAAAGTGAGACCAATTGGTTTCTCCTCGTAGGAATACTTCGTGTCACACCACAAGCAGCGGAGGTTACACCCCCAAAGCCGGAGAAAGGTACAGGGAGATCCAACCCAGCTTGACTCTCCTTGGATGGAATAGAATATTTCGCTAAACTTCACCTACTTTCCCGGTAAGTAACCCTATAGCCCTTAGTCTCCCATACTGTGACCGAACTCAGAGATAGGGGGGGTTCAATCAAGGGCTTTAGTTTATCGTAAATATACTTGGCTAAGGATTCAGAGGTGGGGTTAAGTTCTTGAAAGGGAGGGAACCTGTTCAGATCCTGGTGGTCAAGTCCGGAGATTACCCCATCCACCAACTCCTTCAGCTCTTTGAAATCCATGGCCATCCCCAACTCATCTAAATCCTTCCCCTCCACCTCCACCTCGATGCTAAAGTTGTGGCCATGGTATCGAGAACAGGCACCCTCATAGCCCACAATCCGGTGGGCAGCAGCAAAACTACTTTTTACCGTAAGATAATACATCAGAACCTGCTTGCTTCAAAATTTCAAGCACTTGAGATCTGATGGTAAATCCCCTTAGCTGGACGATAGCCTCTGTTTCTCTGGATGTGGCAGATAGGCGGGGTTCCTCTTGAAATCGCTCTCTTAGAGGTTCAGCCCGGTCGTCCTCTCCCCCCCCAATCCTCCAATATCGACCTCACCTTTTGAGTAGCCTCCTCGATGGAAACGGAGATGGGAGTTGGCTCACCTCGTAGCTTTATCTCCACCTTGCCCTCTTTAAGGCTCCGCTCTCCAATGGTCACCCTTAAGGGGATGCCGATAAGATCAGCATCCTTGAACTTGGTTCCCGCCCTCTCCTCCCGGTCATCGAGGAGCACCTCCCAGTCCTTCAGTTGTTTATAAAGCTCCTCTGCGGTCTCCCTGGTTTGGGGATGGGTAATGTTTAAAGGGAGGATAAGAACCTGATAAGGGGCAACCGATAGGGGCCAGATTATCCCATCCCTATCATGATGTTGTTCGATCACCGCTGCAACAGTCCTGGTGATCCCAATTCCGTAACAGCCCATCACAAATGGTCTCTCCTCCCCTTCCTTATCCAAAAAATAGGCCTTCATTGAGCTGCTATACTTTGTTCCCAGCTTGAAGATTTGACCAACCTCTATTCCCCGACCAGAGGTAAAGCTCTTCCCACAGCGAGCGCAGATATCCCCCTCTTGGGCCAGGATAAGATCAACGAAGCCATCCACCCGGAAATCTCGGCCATAGTTAACATTTATCAAATGGTGATCTTCCCTATTTGCCCCCACGACGAAGTTTCCCCCATCCTGGAGGGAGTAATCGGCTAAAATTCTCACCCCCTCCAGCCCCACCGGGCCAGAGAAGCCCAATGGCGCTCCAGTAAGCTGCAAGATCTCCTCTGGAGAGGCCATTTGCAGTTCCTCTGTCCTCAAGAACCTTTTCAGCTTGACCTCATTTATCTCCCGATCACCCCTAATTAGGGCGGCCACAAATCCTTCCTCTGTGCGGTAAAGGATAGTCTTCACCAATCTCTGGGGTTCTACACCGAGAAAACCACTCACCTCCTCCACCGTTTTTAATCCAGGGGTGTGCACTAATTCCCGAGCCACTGGTTTCTCATCGGAAAGGCCTGGTGCCTTAGCCTCAGCCCTCTCTCGGGTAGCTGCATAGCCACAGCTTGAGCAAGTGAGGACCTCAGATTCCCCATTCTCTGCCAAAACCATAAACTCGTGGGTTACATCACCCCCAATGGCCCCTGAATCCGCCTCCACCGGGCTGAAAGAGAGGCCGCAACGAGTGAATATCCGCGAGTAAGCATCAAACATCTTCTGGTAGGTTTGGCTAAGGGAATTATCATCCTGATGAAAGCTGTAGGCATCCTTCATCAAGAACTCCCTCGCCCTCATCACTCCAAACCTTGGTCTCATCTCGTCCCTAAACTTGGTCTGGATTTGATAGAGAATTATGGGTAAATCCCTATAGGAGCGAACCTCACCCCGCAGAAGGTCGGTAATCACCTCCTCGTGGGTGGGGCCTAAGGCAAAATCCCTTCCGTGTCGGTCCTTAACCCTCATCAACTCCACTCCGTAATGATCCCACCTGCCGCTCTCCCTCCAGAGCTCGGCTGGATGAAGAACGGGAAGGAGGAGCTCCACCCCACCTGCCCGGTTCATTTCCTCCCTAACTATAGATTCCACTTTCTTTATCGCCTTCATTCCCAGAGGAAGATAGATGTAGACACCAGAGGTAAGCTTCCTCATCAGACCTGCCCGGAGCATTAGCTTATGGCTGGTAATCTCCGCTTCTGCAGGGGGCTCCTTTAAGGTAGGAATATAAGTTTCCCGCCACCTCATCAGAGAATTATCCCCCTTTCGCTCCTTCCAATGAACTCCACTACGGTCTTCACTTCCGGGATGGGTTCAACCTCTTCCTGAATGACCTTGAGGGCTTGGGAGACATTGAATGGGGAACGGAAAAGTATCTGGAAGACCCTTTTTAAAATGGCGATCGTCCGGGAGGGGAAACCTCTCCTCCTCAGCCCTATTAGGTTAAGCCCCGTAACTTTAAGTGGATAGCCAGCAACGGTGACAAAGGGACAGACATCCTTGCTTAACCTGAACCCCCCTCCCACCATAACATGGGCCCCTATCTTGACGAATTGATGGACTGGCACCATTCCTCCCAAGATAGCGAAATCCTCAATCTCTACATGCCCCCCCAAGTTAACCGCATTGGCTAAAACAACATTGTTCCCAATCCAGCAGTCATGGGCCACATGTGAATAGGCCATAAAGAGATTATTGTCCCCCACCCTGGTCTCCCCTCTCTGTTTGGTCCCCCTATTCAAGGTGGCATATTCTCTGACGATATTTCCCCTCCCCATCCTCAATCTGGTTTTCTCCCCTTGAAATTTGAGATCCTGGGGAATCGTCCCTAAAACGGCCCCATGATGGATCTTGCATTCCTCGCCAATTTCCGTTCCAGAGGCGATCAAACAATGAGAAGCTATTTTCGTCCCCTCTCCAATCCTTACTCCCCCTTCCACAATCGTATAGGGGCCAATTTCCACCCCATCGGCTAGGTCCGCCCCCTTGTCTACAAGAGCAGTTGGATCTATCTTGATCAATCTACCTCTCCACAATTGTGGCCATCAGCTCGGCCTGAGTGACCAGATCCCCCTCTACATACGCCCTGCCCGCCATCTTACAGGTTCCTCTCCTAAACTGAAGCATTTCCACCTCAAACCTGAGTTGATCACCAGGTAGAACTGGCTTTCTAAACCTCACCTTATCGATACCCATAAAGTAAAGAAGCTTCTTCTCCGGGTGTTCCACTGAGTTCAAGAGGAGGAGCCCCCCGGCTTGGGCCATGGCCTCCACGATGAGCACCCCTGGCATTATGGGGTGACCGGGAAAGTGACCATTAAAGAAGGGCTCATTAATGGTTACATTCTTTATGGCCACCACCTTTTTCCCCTCCTCCAAACTGAGTACCCTATCCACCAAAAGAAAAGGATATCGATGGGGCATTATGGAATGGATTGCATTAATGTCCATGCTATAGGAAGTGGAAGGGGATTGCTTGGAGGCAGATCTCCTCTCCACCCTTTCTATATACTTCTCCCTTATCCTCTTCACAAAGGCTACATTTGCCCGGTGACCGGAACGGGCAGCCAAGACATGCGCCTTGAGGGGGCGGCCAAGAAGGCAGAGATCACCTAAGAGGTCAAGCGCCTTATGCCTACAGGGCTCATTGGGAAAGCGAAGGGGGATGTCGTTGAGAATCCCATTTTTTCCAATGAATACCTCTCCTTTAAGGCCAAAGAGCTCCCGCAGCTCAGAGAGCTCTTTCCCCCTCAGGGGCTCATCACAGATAACGATGGCGTTCTCCAGACTACCCCCTTTAATTAAACCCTGTTTTTTTAACTCCTCTACCTCATGCAAAAAACAGAATGTGCGCGCCGGGGCATATCCCTTAATGAAATCATCCTCCAGGGAGAAGAAAGCAGTATATTGTGCACCCAGAGCAGGGTTTTTATAGTCAATCATCAAGGTGAGGGAGAAATCCGCTGATGGTATAGCCACCAACTCCACACCCTCCTTTTCTTTAAGCTCAGAGTAGAAGATGGGACTTTCAATCACCAGGTAATCCTTTGGTGAATCCTGTTCTTCTATCCCCACCTGGAGAATGGCATCAACAAATGGTTTGGCAGATCCATCCCCTACTGGGGGCTCATTTGAAGAGAGCTCTACTTCAACATTGTCTATCTGTAACCCGGCCAGGGCAGCGAGCACATGTTCAACTGTATGCACCTGAACCCCATCCAGGGTTAAGGTAGTACCCCGCCTACTATCAGAGACGTAATCGATGAGGGCGGGTATTTGGGGACGACCAGGAAGATCCTTCCTTATGAATTTGATCCCATAGTTTATGGGAGCGGGGAGGAAGGTTATCTTGGTTGGGTTTCCCGTATGCAACCCAATACCTTCGTATGAAGTTGGTGCCTTAACCGTCCTCTGTAGTCTATTCATCTGCTTTTCCTTCTAACCTCTTTATCGTCTCCTCCATCCTCTTAACCTTCCTAAAGAGATCGGGCAATTTGGCCTGACAAGCGGCGATCCTCTTGGCCAACTGATGAGGACGGGCGGGATATCCGGAGACAAGGCTACCAGGAGGTACGGATTTAGTCACTCCAGCTTGCGCCGCTATAGTGGAACCATCCCCCACCCGAATGTGTCCTGCCAACCCTGCTTGGCCAGCAATGCGCACCCCCTTACCTATGATAGTTGAACCAGATACTCCCACTTGAGCAACGATGACTGTATTCTTCCCCACTTGGACATTGTGACCTATATGCACCAAATTGTCCAACTTCGCTCCCTTCCCAATTCTGGTGACCCCTAAGGTGGCCCGATCTATCGTCACATTTGCTCCTATCTCCACCTCATCCTCCACCACCACCCGGC
The DNA here is from genome assembly GCA_029932675.1 of bacterium. Classification (GTDB taxonomy): domain Bacteria; phylum SM23-81; class DAOVCL01; order DAOVCL01; family DAOVCL01; genus DAOVCL01. The sequence goes on along the minus strand of JAOZPP010000021.1, from coordinate 22,469 downwards.
CGATCTGGGGGATCTTCCGATAGCTCTCTCCCTCCTTTACAAAACCAAAGCCATCGCTGCCCAAAACTGCGCCTGGGTGGATGATCACCCCATTTCCTACTTCACATCCATCCCCTATGCACACCTGGGGGAATATGGTCGTTCCTCTCCCTACCTTACAGTCCCGTCCTATATAGACAAAAGGGTAGATCCTGCTCTTCGGGCCAATGACACTCCCTTGACCGACGAAACAGAAAGGGCCAACTGAGGCTTGAGGAGAGACTTTTGCCCCTTCTCCCAAGATGACAGTGGGATGCACCCCTTGAGGAAAGCTAATTTCTGGCGGGGGGAATAGCTCGATTACTTGAACCAGCGCCTTATATGGGTTGATAACCTTCACTACAACGGGGAAATCTCCAGAGAAATCCAGGCCCACAACAAGGGCAGAGGCTTTGGTGGTTCTTAGGTAAGGGAGGTATTGGGGATGGAGCAGAAAAGCCAGATCCCCTTCCTGGGCCTGGCCTATTTCCTTCACCCCATTTATCTCCACATCAGGATTGCCGATTATCTGGCCTTCAATTCGTTGAGCAATTAGAGAAAGCTTCATCTCGCGGCCTATTCCGACTCCTTCTCCAGTTCTTCCAACAGTATATCGGTAAGGTCAAACTCCTTCTTAGCATAGGCGATGTTCCCATTTGCCGCATCAAATATGAAATCGTATCCCCCTTCATTGGCTATCTTCTCTAACACCGCATTTATCTTCTCCAGAAGTGGCTTGGTTAGCTCTACATTCCTCTGTTCCGCCTTTCCTCCCGGGCCAAATATTTGGTTTACATATTGTTGATACTCATCTCTCCTCTTCTGCAGCTCCTCTTCCTTCTCCCTCCTCTTCTCATCGCTGAGAAGGAGTTTCTGGCTCTCCAGCTCGTTCTGCAGGTCATTGACCTCTTTGGAGAGCCTATCTGCTTTCTTCTGCCATTCGGCCACCTCTTTGTCATATTTCGCCTGAGCATCCGTGAATCCCTTATACTCCTGCCTAAGCCTTACTGAATCTATATAGCCGATTTTCAAGCCCTGGGCCAACGCAGTGGACCCCAAGGCAAGGATAATAAGGCCAACGATTGGGGTCAAGACCCTCTTTGCTGCCTCCCTGCGGTAAATGAACATCTCCCCCTCCTTTTGAACTCAGCCACCTTCTGCTTTTCTGATAGGACAAAATGGACTTAGATAGGGTTCTTCTACTCTAACCATTCTATCCAAAAAGTGGGAATCCCCCTGTTTTCAGTCAACTCAGAATGCCCTACCCACCTGGAAGTGGGAATGCCACCCCCCCAAATCTTTGTCTAAACCGTAGCCAAAGTCAAAACCTAATACCCCTAACATAGGGACGACAAACCTTACCCCTACACCAACCGATTTGTAGAGGCCGATAGGAGTGATCTCCCTCCCTGACAGCCAACTGTTGCCCGCATCGGCAAAGAGTAAGAGGTAGAGCTGTTGCTCGGCCAAGGGGAACCTATACTCTAAATTAAAGATCAATACCCCCCTTCCCCCAATCTCCACCCCATCTTGGCGGGGACAGATGGACCGATCATCGTACCCCCTGATCATCCCATCGAAGCTTGTCCCCCCGGGGAAAAACCTCTCTGAGAAGGGAACGGTTGAGGGTGATCTATATCCATCAACCACTCCTATCCTCCCCCTGAGGGAGAGGGTAAACTTCCATAAGGTTGGGAAATGCCATTGAGTCTCAAATATCTCCTTGTGGTAATCCACATCCCCCCCAAAAGGGCCTCCGGCAAGTTCGCTACTCAGCGAATGATAGGTTCCCTTGGTGGCAAACTGGGGCATATCCCGGCTGTCCCTCTCTAAGGTAAAGGTGGTAGAAGAAGTTATCTGTGGCCATCTTCTCTGGCTGAGGTCGTATGCAGGGTTCTGGATGGCTTTATAGGCAGATGAGAAGTCATAGAACTTAACAGATTCAGCCTTATATCTTACATAAAGCCGGAAATAGTTGTCCGGGAACCTAAGCCGGCGACCAAACCTGATTGCCCCTCCCCTCCTCTCCTCAGTATAGTAATTCGTCCATATACGGGTGTTCTGGTAGAGATCTAAACCAACCGTAGTTGGCGTATCCCTAAACCAGGGGATTGTGTAGCTGAAATTGAAGTTCTTGGTGCGCTTACCGATGTCTGAGCTTAAATCCAACCTCTCCCCCCGACCTAAGAAGTTAGGTAAGCTGAAACTGGCCGTGCCCACTAATTTGTCCGTCTCCGAATAGCCAAAGCCAGCAGAGATCTGACCGGTGAACTTCTCCTTTACCCTGAGGATGAGGTTAATATCCCCATCTGGAAGGGTCTCGAAATCAGGGGTCACTTTTTCGAAGTAATTGAGATAGGTTACATTTCGCAGGCTTCTCATCAGAGCTGCCCGGCTAAAGACCTGCCCCGGTTTGATCGCCAACTCCCTCCTGATCACCTTCTCCCAAGTCTTCGTGTTCCCTTCTATAATTATCCTCCGAACTTTAGCTTGCTCTCCCTCTTCTATGCGATAAAGGATGTCGAGCTTATGTCCCCTTCTTTTAGTTTGATCTTGGATCTGAGCGTAGATATAGCCCTTATCCTGGTAGGCGGAATAGAGCCTCCCCAGGGATTCCTCATATTTCTCTTGGTTGAATTTATGGCCAGCCTTGAACTTCAACTGCCTCTTTAGCTCCTCCTCTGAAAAGAGCTTGGCTCCCTCAAAGGAGACCTTCCCAAAAAGGTAACGAGGTCCTTCCTCCACCCTTAGTTTGATAAACATATCTTTCTTGTTCGAATCAAACCAGATAGAATCAGAAACCACCTTGGCGTCTATGTACCCCTCCTTCCGGTAAAGCTCAACGATTTTCTCCTTATCCTTCTGGAACTTCTCCTGATCAAACTCCCCCCCCCTCCACCACTTCTTCTCCTTGATCTCCATCTGGCTTTTTATCTTCCCTGCGGTTAAAAACCTATTCCCCTCCACCTCTATCCTCTTCACCCCAACCTTTCCTCCCTCGGTGATATCAAACCTAAGAACTACCTTGCCCTTCTCCCGGGACGGGATCTGGCGGGGAACAACCCTAGCCAAGTAGTAGCCCTCCCTTTTATAAAGGGACTCGATCTTTTCCACATTCTCTTTCACCTCCCAGGGTTTGAGTATCCCTCCCTCCATCAGGGAAACTTCTTCCTTAAGTTTTGCCGTATCCAGTTTGTCGTTTCCGGAGAATTCTATCCTCTCCAAGATAGGGTATTCCCTGAGCAACAGGGTCAGTTCTATCCCCTGGGAGACCTTCTCTCCCTCTACCCGCACATCACTGAAGAGACCAAGCCCATATAACCTCCTTATCCCCTCCCTTATCTGGTCTGCTCCAACCATCTCTCCCAACCGTAGGCCGAATGTGGAGAGGATCAACGCCTGATCCGCGGTTACCTCCCCTTTCACCTTGATTCCTCTTAAAGCTAAGGGTTGGGCCCAGGTCAAAGGGGCAATACAAAAAAATGCCCAAAACAGCGGCAGAAGGACTCTCTTGCTCACTGGGTTACCTCGGGGGGATTAATCCTCTTTATCAGGAGCTGGGTATAATCCTCCCGATGACCTTTCTTCCGACGATAGCCTTTCCTGCGTTTAAACTTAAAAACGACTATCTTCTTGCCTCGACCGTGAGAGAGAACTTGGGTAGCTACCTTCGCCTCCTTTAGGTAAGGGGTCCCCACCATAATCTCCTCAGGGGTGGACAGTAGGAGAACCTTGTCTATCGTATACTCCTCACCAGGTGGAAGGTTTAGCCTGGGGACAGTCACCGTGTCACCCTCCCTCACTTTAAGCTGTTGACCCAAAGCCTCAACAATGGCATACATCTTTCCCCCTTTTTGTCCTCAAATATAAAGGTCGACCCATATGGTGTCAAGGCATAAATTCTTCCGTAACATCTATCCCTTCTTTGGCCAAAAGGAACTTATAGCCATCCACGGGCAGGGAAGGGTCGGCCTCCACCTGCAACTTCCTCTTTGACTCCTTACACAACTTCTTCAGCCTCTGTCCGCGGGACTCCAGGAGATAATCGGCCACCATCGGGTGGAGGAGGAGTTTCAGCCTCTTCTCCCTTAATCCCCCCTTGGCCCTCTCCAGCCAACGTTCGATCTTGGCCATCATCGTCACCGGGGAAAGAACCCTCCCGATTCCGTTACAGAGGGGGCAGGCCTCGGAGAAGGTATAAAGGAGGCTGGGCTTTGTCCTTCCTCTGGTTAGCTCTATCAACCCAAAATCGTTCATCGGGAGGATGCTTACATTCGCCCTATCCCTCTTGAAAGCCCCTTTCAACTCCTGGTACACCTTCTCCCTATTTCTCTTCCCCTCCACATCGATGAAATCTATGACAATGATTCCCCCAATATCCCGTAGTCTTATCTGGCGAGCGATCTCCCTTGCTGCCTCTAAGTTAGTGCGGAGAGCGGTCTCCTCTAAGTTCTCCCTCCCCACATAGCGACCACTGTTCACATCAACCGTGACCAGGGCCTCTGTGTGGTCGATAACAATATAGCTCCCCCGCTTCAACCAGATCTTGCGCTCAAACACCTTCTCTATCTCCTTCTCTATGCCGTAGAAGTCAAATATGGGCTCCTCCCCTTTATAATACTCCACCTTTGGCCTCAGTTGAGGGGAGACCGAGCGGAGATAGGAAAGAATCCTTCTATACTCCCTCTTAGAGTCTACCACCATCCTCTCCACCTCTGAGGAGAAGAGATCCCTCACCACGCTGGAGGTTATTCCCACATCCCGATAGAGGAGGGCAGGTGCTTTCCCCTTTCCAGCCCTTTTAGTTATCTTCTTCCAGGCCTTCAAAAGCCTCTCTATATCTGACTTAAACTCTCCCTCTCCCTTCCCCTCCCCCTCTGTTCTCACTATCACTCCCATTCCCTCTGGCTTAAAGGGAGCAACCAACTCCTTTAACCTCTTTCTCTCCTTCCAATTGGTAATCTTCCTCGATACACCAAGGTGATCCTCTCCCGGCAAAAGAACGGTAAACCGGCCGGGAATGGCCAGTTGGGTGGTGAGCTTGGGGCCTTTGCGCCCCATGGGCTCTTTGGTGACCTGGACCAAGATTATATCTCCGGGTTTCAGCATCTTCCCAACTGGTTTTCTTCGCCCCTTCCTCTCTATCTCCTTAACCTCATGTTCACCTAAAAATGGGCTCCAGGCTCCCTCAGAAACCGCTAGGTCAGACAGGGGAAGGAACCCCCTCTTAGCAATGCCAATATCTACAAAGGCTGCCTGCATACCAGGGAGAACAGAGGTAACCATTCCCTTGTAGATCATCCCCACCATTCTCTCCTCCTCTGGTCTCTCTACAAACAGCTCAACTAATTTGCCCTCCTCCAAGATGGCTATTCTGGATTCGTTTGAACCTACATTAATAATTATTTCCGTCCTCATCATTTCTCCTCAAAAGCCGCAAAGCCCCTTCCACCTTCTTTAAATCCACTGAAGTGTTAAAACAGGGGCCATTTGGCCGTTCGTTCAATATCCCGAAAACGGGAATAGGATAGGTCTCCTGAATTCCGGATACCATATCCCGTTCACAGGCGACGGCTACAATTACTGAGGGTTTCTTCTCCTTGACCACCTTTCTGGCCAATGTCCCCCCCGTAGCAATGGCTAGATCAGCCTTAAACTCTTCCGCTAATTCTATTAAGCTGCCGATAGGGCATTTCCCACACCTTTGGCAGTTGGCAAAGGTGGAGGTAACCCGGTAGGGGCAGTCATAATTCTGTAAACAGTGGGGCAGAAGGAGGAGAATTCGCTTCACTAAAATTCTCCCCTTTGTCGCCCTGACTAGGGAATTGTTCACCTCCACAAAGGAATTCCTTATCCTTTCCTTCGATATACCCAAAATGCTTCCCAACCAAGTCACTATTGGGAAGAGAACCCTCACCGTGATCTGTTTTTTCCCATGAGGGAAGAGGAAATCCCTTTCCGTAATGGCGGAAAAAAAGAGAAGTATCAGGCCTCCCACCACTACACAAACAAAGAGACCGAGCCCTAAGGCAACTAGGAGGGGAAGGAGATAGTGAATCTGTTTCAGCCTGGGGAAGACAAGAAACCAGAGCCCCCATATCGCTATGCTTAGGGCCAGGATACTTAAAAAGGATAGGCCAAAAAATATCCGCTTTTTCCCAACCTGAGGAACCACTATCCCAAAACCTCCCCGGGTCTGGGCCTGTACCCGCGGAGAAAATCTTCGCCCTTCATCTTACCTCTATCCTGAGGCTGAACCTCATCCAAGCTAAGGAGGCCATCTTTTGTGGAGACGACAAACCTCTGAAGAGCCTCGACTACTTCCCCAGGCTTTCCCGGGGGGAGGTGAGAAGGGAAATGACTCACCCTATATATCTTCAGGATCTTTCCTCGGAAATAGGTGAACGCCCCTGGCTCCGGGTTAAGACCCCTGACCAGGTTCCTTATCGGTTCAGCCCCTTGGTTCCAATCGATCAGCCCATCTGATTTCCGTAGCTTGGGGGCGGGGGTGGCCTTCCCCTTTGGTTGTTCCTCCGGCCTTGCCTTCCCTTGGTCAATGAGTTCAACGGTTTCCAACAGGACCTCTGCTCCCCACTTCGCCAATCTTTCCGCCAATTGCCCTGCCGTCTCCTGGTCGCCGATCTGGGTGGAACGTTGGAGGATCACCTTCCCGGTATCTATCCCCTCATTTATAAAGAAAGTGGTTACCCCGGTTACCTTTTCCCCTCTGATTATCGCCCAGTTTATTGGTGCCGCCCCGCGGTAACGGGGGAGAAGGGAAGCATGAAGGTTTATGGTTCCTTTGGAGGGTATGGTAAAGACCTCTGGGGGAAGGATGCGGAAGGCCACAACTACGCCCAGATCAGGTTTCAACCCCCTGAGGGCTTCCAAAAACCCCTGCTCCTTGAGATCCTCCGGCTGGAAGAGAGGAAGCTTCGCTTCCTGGGCAAACTCTTTTACTGGTCCGGGAACCACTTTTCTCCCCCTCCCTCTTGGCCTGTCCGGTCTGGTCACTACACCGACAACTTGATGACTGCTTTTCAAGAGCAGCTCCAAGCTGGGGAGGGAGAACCAGGAACTGCCCATAAAGACAATTTTCAACCCTTATCCCCTTCGCTTAAGGTAGCGGCAATGGCGCTTTTCTGAAACTCGATCTTCACGTTCTCAGCCACCCTCAGAACTACTATATCCTTCTTATCGTTGATTCCCACCACTACCCCATGCATCCCTCCTGAGGTAACAACCTTATCCCCTTTCTTCAGCCTGTTGAGCATCTCCTGATGTCTGCGTTGTTTCTTCTGTTGGGGACGCAAGAGCAAGAAATAAAAGATAAAGATGATCAGGATAAAGGGAAGGAAGCCAGCCAACCCCCCTCCCCCTCCCTTTCCCCCCTGGGTTCCCATTGCATAGACAAGTTCGAACAATTCACACCTCCTTTCAGGGGTCTAATCACATCCCTGCCCCACCTTGACCATAGGCTTTGGGGCAGACCCCGGTTAAACCTCCTGCTTAAGCGGAAGAGAGGTCCTTACCTTCATAGATGGAGAGGAAATTCCTTCTCCAATCCGAAAACCTCTTCTCCTTTATGGCTTCCCTCATCTGAGCCATAAGTTGGGTGAAGAAGTAAATGTTATGTAGGGTGGCCAGCCTGGGCCCTAAGAGTTCACCGGCCTGGAAGAGGTGCCGAAGATAAGCTCGGGAGAAGTTCTGACAGGTATAACAGCCGCACTCTGGGTCAGGAGGGACAAACTGACTGGCATATTCAGCATTCTTCACCACCAGCTTTCCCTTCCAAGTAAAAAGGGTTCCGTTTCGGCCATTCCTTGTGGGGATGACACAGTCAAACATATCCACCCCCCAACCTACACACCTCACGAGATCCGCGGGCATTCCTACTCCCATCAGATACCGCGGTTTATCCACTGGGAGATGAGGAAGGACCACTTGGAGCATTTCATACATCGCTGACTTTGGCTCCCCTACAGAGAGGCCACCAATGGCATACCCGGGGAAACCCATCTCCACCAACCTTCGGCTGCAATCCTCACGAAGCTCCTTATAAGTGCTTCCTTGAACTATGCCAAAGAGGGCCTGACCTTCCCCTTCGCCCATCTCCTCCTTACACCTTTGGGCCCATTTTATGGTCAGTTCATTGGCCAATTTAGCCTCCTCATAAGGTGAGGGGTAGGGGAGGCAGCGATCGAGGGGCATTACTATATCCGCTCCTAACATCTTCTCCACCTGGATGACCTTCTCCGGAGTAAAGAGATGGAAGGAGCCATCCCAATGGGACTGGAAGGTAACCCCTTCCTCTGTTACTTTGCTCAGATCGGCAAGGCTAAAGACCTGATACCCGCCGGAGTCGGTCAAGATGGGACCTTCCCATCCGGCAAACCTATGCAAACCTCCGGCTTTCTCCACAAGCTCAGGCCCGGGCCTGAGGTAGAGGTGGTAGGTATTGGACAGGACGATCTGAACCCCGCATTCCTTGAGGTCCCTTGGGGAGAGGGCCTTCACCGTCCCTTGGGTGCCCACAGGCATAAAGACAGGGGTCTCTACCATTCCATGGGGTGTGCTCAGCAGTCCCGCCCTGGCCTGAGTGGACGGATCTTCGGCAATAACTTCAAAGAAAAAATCCCCCAAGTTGCCTCACATTTAGATCAGCCCAAGAATTAAATTACTCTCCAGTTCGGTGATTTACAGAAACAATAATACGGTTCAAACTTCAACTTGTAAAGCCCTAAATTGATCCTTGCTAAATTTTCCCCAAGGTCTCATCAACCCCGCAAGATTAAGAAACCCCCAAACCCGGGCACTAAAACTTGTCATGTTAGCCTTTCTGCCAACTCATCAATCATTACCCCACAATTTACTATACTTAAAGATACGAACATTTAGTTAAAAATTTGCCATATAGGAGACCACTCTGGCTTCGTCAGTCCCATCAGGGTTCATCACCCATAGTTCAGAGTACCAATATCCATTGAAACCATCATTTCTAATGAAAGCGACCTTATCACCCTGCGGGGAAGTAACAAATCCAAATTCAACAGGCAGATCAATTGAGTTTGCCTCTATCCCTACAACTCTGTAGCTAACTTTTATCTCCTGTCTTAACTCTTCTACAATGGTCATAGCTTCCATTGAATCCCTATACCCACCAATTCCCACCCGATAAGGTCCGTTGCCCCCTATTAGGTAAGCTGGATAACCCAGATTCTTGGCAGTCTGGTAACTGTTTTTTTCTTTGATTTGCACTGTATACAATCTGCTTGCAGGGCTAAGTTTCCTACACCACTGAGGAACGAATCTCATAATTACCCTTTCCCGTCTATCTTTTTTCAAATTAAATTTCCACAAGGTATCATTGACCTTCTCCAGAAGTTCTTTAGACGACAACCAAACCAGGGAAGAGAACTCCCCTGCAGCTATTTCCCGCATATTTGTCCCATCCTCATCTACTACATAAGTTCTTACCCGGCCATTTCGATCCTCATCCATCCTTAGAGAAAAAACCGCCTTTGTGCTATCTGGGGACCAACTGAATAATCTCAGTTTACATCTCTTCAATAGAGTGGTGACGATTTCCCCTTTGCCATCCTCCAACTCCAAATTTTGAAACCCCCTTTGGGGTTGAACCCCTATGAAATGAAAAATTCTATCTCCTCTTCTGTTGGGAAACGATCTATCTCCCTTAAGCTCTTTAACCATCTCTGGTCTTAGGCCACCGGCCAGCATCTTCCAGGTTTTCACTATGGATTCCCTCTTGGTACCTTCGCTTAGAAGAGTATCTTTCATAGTGGCCAATTCAAAACCCCATATTTGTTCAACGCCTGAATACATGTTGTCAAAGAACCATAAAATTCTCCCGTCAACCCTGGAGAATGCTAAGCCCTTTAGCATATTCCCTGAGTTCACAGTCGGGTTCATCATTCTGAAAAGAACTTGCACTGGTTCAGTCGTCGATTTCAAATCCATCAAGTAGAGGCCGTAGGTGTCGGAGAAAAGTGCTCTCCTTCTGTCAATCGATAAGACGAACTTATGCACCTCAGGTGTTACACATCTTATCTTCCCAGTGGAAAGATCAACAATTAGGGTGTCAAAATAAGTATTCCCCTCTCCTGTTGGTATATAATGGCTTTCAAAGGCAATCTCTCGACCATCCGGCGACCAGGTGATTCTATCGAACTGGCAAAAATTTGCAAACCAGGCGAGACCCGGCCTTGCTGCCAACTGAATAAAAAGGATGAGGGGTATAGCTACCCCTAACTTCATACTCCATCCCCCCCCTTTGCCGCTTCTGGTTAATCCATATCTCTTGTTAAACCCCAAGCCTTTTACCAAACCTATTGGATCTGCATTGTATCCTGGCCCCTTCAACCCCTCTATTTCCAGATCCCTACGGATGTTCATTTGCCCTGCAAAAGCAGGTCCAATGCCTCCCTCAACCTATCAACCCCCACAACCTCTATCCCTAAGATTTTTTTTGAATCCGGTAAATTGGCCTGGGGAACAACGCATCTACGGAAGCCCAGTTTTTCTGCCTCCTTGATCCTCTTCTCTACATATCCGACTCCCCTTACCTCCCCACCCAGACCAACCTCCCCCACCACTACTGTGTCCGAAGCCAAAGGAACATCCCTGTAGCTGGAGGCTACACAAACTGCTGCTCCCAGGTCTGCCGCTGGTTCACTCAGCCTTACTCCCCCAACAACATTAAGGAAAACATCTTTGGTTCCCAGCTTCATCCCCTCCCTCTTCTCTAAGATGGCCAGAAGCAGGGAAAGCCTCTTGTGGTCAAATCCGGTAGCCACCCTTTGGGGAAGGCCATAATAAGCCGGGCTAACCAGGGCTTGCATCTCGACCAATAGTGGCCTCGTCCCCTCCATACTGGAGACCACCGCAACTCCAGATACTCCTTCCCTTCTCCGGGTAAGGAAGAGCTGCGAGGGATTGGAAACCTCCTCCAACCCCTCCTCAGCCATTTGAAATACACCTACCTCATTGGTTGAGCCAAAGCGGTTCTTTACTGCCCGCAGGATACGAAAGGAATGGTGCCTCTCCCCCTCAAAATAGAGGACCGTATCCACCATATGCTCCAAGATCTTTGGACCGGCTATGGACCCTTGCTTGGTCACATGGCCGATAAGAAAAACCGGAACCCCTCTCCCCTTAGCAAAGGAGAGAAGCAAAGAAGCGCACTCCCTCACCTGACCTACCGTCCCAGGTAGGCTCCCCAGAGAGTGAGAGGCTATGGCCTGAATGGAGTCTACCACCAGGAGAACTGGATAAGGCTCTTTGATGTCGTTTAAAACGGCTTCTAAATCAGATTCAGCCAAAAGATAGAGGGAAGAAGAACCCACCTTTAACCTATCTGCCCTTAGCTTAACCTGATAAAGGGACTCCTCTCCGCTGAGATAGAGCACCTTGCCATAGCTTCTGCTCAACCTCTCCGCCACCTGGAGCATAAGGGTGGACTTGCCAATACCTGGATCACCGGCTACTAAAACTAAGGACCCCTTGACCACACCTCCTCCCAGGACCCGGTCGAACTCACCCAAACCGCTCCTTAGCCTCTCCTCCCCCTTCACCTCAATTTGAGAGAGAGCTTTTGGCTCCAGGTCGGCGGATCTTCTTGCCCTTTGAGGGGGAGCTAATTCCTCCTCGACGAAGGTGCTCCATCCCCCGCAATCAGGGCATCTCCCCAGCCACTTAGGGGACTTAAATCCACAACTCTGACAGACATAAATTGACTTTGGCTTATTGACCATAGCACAATTTTCCCAATCCCCTATGGGCTCCGAGCGTTCTCACAATTCTAACCTCATAAGGGGAAACTCTGAATCATTTTTGTAAACTCTAAACCCATTGCGCAGACAAAATTCCACTGGCCCGGATGGATTGTTGGGATTCCCTCTTCGGGCAAAAGTTTCAATCGCTTGTATCCCTCTGTCTCTCAGATCATCAATTATACTTTGAAGAAGTTGGGTTCCCAATCCTAACCCTCTAAATTCTATGGGTGGAATGAACAGACAGGAAATGAGAACAGCGTCTTTACTCGGTGGCCCCGCTTGGTAATCGGCTGAATGGGGCAAGAATTCGGGTGGTGCGTACTGGGAATAGCCAACAGCCTTCCCATCTAAGTAAAGTATCTTCCCACAGTTACCGAATAATTTATTTGTACCTTGGATCCATTTCAATTTTTTCTGTAATATTTCTTCCTTCTTCTCCTTGCTTGGGTCCATACATTCCTCTGGGAATTCCCACCAGAGGCAAAACTTACAACTAAATGGGTAAGTCTCCCACTCCGGAGTATCCCCTAAATTCCTCTCAGTTAGATTGGCAATCTTAATCTTCATCCCTCTCCCCTGAAAATTCCGCTTATGGCTGGGAACTTATTAAAAAGCTTTGGTATAGCTGAAATTTGGACACTCAAAGTAAGCCATAGTTACTATGGTAGGTGAAACAGCATCCCCCCACGGCCTACTCACCAATATCTCTTCTCCCTATGAGAATCTAACTGATCTCGCCCAAAGTGGGCTATGAAGGATTAGTTACCTAAATGCCTCATAACTATACCATCTTCAAGAAATTATATGTCCTCTCCCCTTTCTTCGATAGGCTAAACAATCCCCTTTTTGTCACCTTAGCCTCTATTGCTTCCCCTTTCATATGATGATCACTCACGGATAAGATTCCCCTGGGTTTCAACACCCGATGCAACTCCTCTAATACCTCGTCTGGGTTATCCAAATCATGGAGAACATCATATAATAGTACGGCATCTATGCCCTCATCAGGCAACCCTGTTTTGCAATTGGAAAGTACTGGTCGCACATTGGGCAACTGTTTCCTTGCAGAGATCTCTCTGACCCTTTGAATGGCGAGCGGGTGGAGATCCAAGGCATAGACTCTCCCCTCCTTGCCAACCAACTCTGCAAGGGGAAGTATGTAACTCCCAGGGCCACAACCATAATCGAGCACATGATCCCCTGGTTTTAGTCCTAACTCCTGCAAGATGTGATGGCGCGGGCGGAGGAAATCGCGAAACTTATAAGTTAAAGCCATAAGCCTGAAGCCAAGATTGGACTCCACTTTACCCATATCTCTCCCTTCCCTTGCTCCGCTCAGGAATAACAAACTAATTGGGTAAGGCTGCAGGGCAATCGTCGGGTTTCACACCTTGCCCATAACTTTACTTTGCATTCCTATCCATCTCCCAGATAACGAAATAGTTATCTTCTGGATCCAGACAGTAGGCATAGTATCCCCTACCTGGGAGAGCCGTCTTGGGAACAAATACCCTTCCGCCAAGTGTCTCCACTTTGGCCGCAAACTCATCGACTGAGGGAACATCTATCCATATAGTAATGCGGTGTTGCGGGTCCTGTCTCCTCTCCACTCCCCCACTGATGCCCCCCACAGCATTTGGAGTAGTATTAATCCTCCAATATTCCATTAGTCCTTTGTCCCTCTCAATCTTCCAACCAAAAAGCTTACTGTAAAACTTTCTTACTTGCTCAATATCATCGGCTGGAATTTCAAAATGGCAAATTGTCGGCATTTTTTCTCCCTTTCCTCTTTGAACAAACCGATACTGGCACAACTACCCACTCCCCTCAGAGGACTTTTTGAAATTTCTAAGAAATCCCAAAAGCGAAGGGAACCTTTAGAAGGGGGATGCCCCTCGTAGAAGATTGCCAAGCTCCAGAAGGGCGAATCCCCTCTGGAGAACTCGGCGAGGGTAACGAGCTAAGTTCGAAAAAAGTGGCTCTATCTCTCTCAGCGGAGGCGGTGGCCAGGGTTATGTAATCGCTGTGCTGGTGCTTTGGGCAGCACGAGCCTTGGCAACCACAGATTTGATGAACGGGGCTTTAGCTTCAGTGTAAGCGCAATGATCTGAGCCATACTTGGCCGCTAATCCTTTCTTCAATTGGTAATACTCCTGGGCTATCTCGGGATGAGCGCGCAAGAAATCCCGAAATAAGATATGTCGCTCCCAGAAATCGCTCATCGGTTCAACTACGTGTAAATGGATATGCGCTTCCGGAGGTCCTTTGCGAAAATAACGTCTCTCCGGAATTGAGGCCTCATATTTAGGGATATACTCATAACCAATGCTTCGAAGCGGCTCAATACACCTCTCAGCATCGGCAAGATGAGGGATGGCAAGCATTATGTCAATAACTGGCTTTGCCCCTAAGCCAGGGACGGCAGTGCTTCCGATGTGCTCAATCTTTACTACCTTATCTCCGATTACCTCAAGAATCCTCGCTTTCTCCTCTTCATATAAGATCGGCCATTGGGGATCATAGTCTGAGATTATGATTGGATGGTTCACCTCACCTTTCTCCTCGAGTCAATTTGGGTTACAGCTTCATTACTTTACAGGGTTCATTTACCTATCGCCATCTATTTCACCCCAATACATAAATCGTTTGCCCTCCCAATAGTGTTTCCACTCGGCTCAAAGCCAGATACACCTGGCCTGGTAATGGTCCCGAGCCTTCTTGCTTCTCTCGAAGTATTAGTAAAGTGTTTCATCTGCATAGTGATCCTTATGCTCCTTCATTAAGCAATCCTCACATAAAAGCACTGTTCTCCCCTCCTCCTCTGAGCATTCGATACAAACCTTGACATAAATTTTTCAAGGCCAATGATTTGTGTATTTGTTTCGTAGGGACAGACATTTATGTCTGTCCGCCCTTTCGGAGTCCAGCAAGAGGCCTCAGCGATTTGAGAGGTGCTGTGAATTTGTGAAAATCCGGGTTCATAGTCTTTTCTTTGATCCTACATAATGAGGTTATCTCAACTTTTGCGATCTACTGATAATTCTTACTTCAACTCCCGATAACAGGCGGATAAGCGAAGTTCGCCCATTATCCGCTGTTAGGCGATGTAGCACTAAGCATTCTATATTCACCTAAAGACACCCTCTTTACTTATTTTGTATTGCACAAGGACAACTTTGTTACCATCTGGGTCGGTGAGACTTGCGGTACATCCTCCCCAGTGCTCATCCTTTGGGGCGGTATTAAATCTTACACCTTTATCCAGCAGTTTTTGGTATTCTACATCAACATCATCTACTTCAAGAAAGAGATATCGTATTAGTTTCTGCCGTTTTGCCTATCGTTTTACGTGTTTGCGAAGTTGCGTGCCGTTTTGTCGATGTCGTTTTTGGAGGCATAACCACTTTTATGATAAAGGAAATAAGGCATTGCCAAGCGCAAGGTGTGTTGGTACGTAATTTTGGTGGAGCAAAGCGAAACCGCAAACACGCTGTTAAGTGAAGTTACTAACCTACCAGTAATTTCTTTAAATTCCTTAATCCTTTAAGAAAATTCCACATGGGAACGTTCTTCATATATTCCTTATAACTATCTCCAAATTTCTTGATGTTAAACTCATCTTCCTTTTTGGATGCCATCCAGAAACAAAAGAGGGCTACCATTCCTAATATTGTTGAAGGAATTGATTGAATTAATAGTATGAGTCCAATACTCCAAAAAGCAAGTCCTACATACAGAGGATGACGAATTACTCTAAATATTCCACTTTCAATTAAAAGAGTGGTATTCTCAACCAAATCCTTAGGTTTTCCCCTACATCTAAGAGTAATAAGCGAAATAACAGCAAGAGGTGCTCCTGACCAGTAGATAATGTTTCCAATAACTCCTAAAATTCGCAATACCAAAATATCTGATGGGATATAGAACCAACCAAACAACCCTAAAACTAATAATGTTAAACAGATTGCTATGCCACACTCTGCGTAAATTGCGAAAATCTTACGTTCTCGAATTGATTTAATAATCCACAGGAAGATAAAAACAACCCAAATGACTACACAGATTACATATTCCCACATTTTGCTGTTAGGCGACGTGATTCTTGAGAGCTATTGAAAGCGGCTTCCCCTTCAATGCACTCACTTTTAGATATGATAAACACTTCCTCAGCTAATACTTTAACTACAACCCAAGTTTGACACCTATGGTTATAACTTCTGAAATAGCAATGGGTTAAAAATTAGGTTACACTACATCCTTGAGGAGTAGAAAGAACTAATTCCCTGTTCTCTAATAAGTTACTCTACAATGCGAAGCGGAGCCACTTACCCGCCAGATAGGCGAAGTTGGCAAAGGTTCTTTAGGCATTTCATTCTTTTCTTTCAGAAGAGCCTTCATATTTGTAAAGCCTAAGGTCAAAGATAGTGCTGGAAAAATCCATGTGAAATTATGCCCCCGATGCGAAAGCCGCTGACCCCAGGACATTCAAAAATAAGTTCTCCCATCGCTGTTTGTTCCAACTGGTGCATCTTTCAGTTTCTCTTGCAAATCCCTGAAGTCATCCACTCCAAAAAGGGAAAACAGATATTGGTTCAGAACAAGATACTTTTCTATGTTCATTCTTCAACCTTCCAGATTGTTTTTCCTTTTTTAATTGCACTTGCCATCTTTTGTAGCCTAACAAGTATCTTTATCTTTTCCCCAAAGGGTAAGCGTGCTTGCTCCTTATGGAAGTCTGCTTTACTTTCAAATAGTTTTCGCCTGGTAATTATCTTATTCTTGCCCGTAGAAATTTTCATTTCCTTATAGTCTCTCACAATCTACTCTCCTTTGTGTAAAACATTAAACTTTTCTTCCAGGTTAAATCTCTTCAAAATCTTGTTCAATAGGTTTCGGTCGATCTCTGTCTGTTCCAAGAGCCTTTCCACCTTCTCTATATCTTTTCTTCTGCCTGCTCTTAAGAGTATAACTATCAGATGTTCAGGAGTGACCACCTTTGTCCTCACACCTTCATATTCTATCTCTCTTGCGCATTCCACCGCTTCCTTTTCAAGTTCATCTACGGGGATAAACTGAACTGGTATCCCTTCTATGATGATATGCTCTCCCTTCCAGGAGCATCCTTTTGACCGAAGGTAATCAAACACATCAGAAAGTAAAATCAGACCCTTTTGGTTTATCCCCTTGGTGGGAATAATGAACACATCTAAGTCATAGGTAAGAAAAGGCTCGATATAAAACAACGCAGCAATTCCTCCACCTATTGCATAATCTATAATTAATCCCTTCTTTTTTAATCCATTTATAACCTTCAGTGTCCCTTTCATCTGCCTTCCATGTTCGCTCCCCTATGAGCCGGCGGCCTATATAAGCTCCTAAGTCCGGTCACACCTCGGCTTCGTGGCGTAGCAGCGACATTTTGCCTATCGTTCCCAGCGTATCTGAAATTCAGCTGTCAGGCTGGACTTGGGTGGAATGCCGAAGCCAGATACCCGCTTGTTAGGCGAAGTTTTTCTAGGATTCATCCTCTTCATCCATTTCCCCATATTGTGGAGGAGATTTTCTAACAGACTCCACAACTAATGGATACTTCGCATTCTCTTTAGGTGATTCTATTCCTTTGAGTTCAACGATAAAATGCCACTCATCGCCATAATCAAAGAGAAACAACATCTTCTTTTTGATTTTATCGAAAACTTTGTTTATCTTGGTTCTTTTTACACCCTTAAATTTACTCTTCTCTCCCATATCAGCAAACAATTCATAGCCTTCCGTTGACTCTCTCCATCTTTTTATGTTGTTATAAAACCCGAAAGCATGGTCGAAATAAAAGTCGAAACTATCCACGATGGCTTCTGCTAAGTTGTAGAGTGTAAATCCTTCTGGAATTGCTAAAATTCTATAAGGCATCCGCTCAACATGGCCATACCAATCGGTCAGTGTTGCCTTAATCAGGTATATCTTTTCGCCTTGTTTTGCTTTGCGTTTCTTCATGTAATTACCTCCTGTTACTTATTATTTAAAAATTTAGCCTATCGATTTGCGGACATACGAAGTCCCGACTTTAGTCGGGATTTGGGCGAGGGTGCGAAACACCGTAGCCGTATGTCCGCTGTTAGGCGAAGGGGCATTCATCTTAGACAGTTCCTTATCTCTTTTGCATATATTGCATCAATGTTCTTTTGGAATGATTAGCACATGGTATTTGTTGATGGGACTCTTACTAATAATCGAATAACACAACTTATATTCATGAATTACAACATCTTTCTCTGTAAAATAGCAGAAGACACAATCTCTTTTCTTCATCTTTTAAGCGCCTCCATCACTTCTTTCTGGAAATTTCCTTTATCCAGGAAGAACGATGCTATCGGTTTTTGATTCACTATGCAGAAGGATATTTTCCCTCGTTTTTTAACCTCTTCCACCTCTTCAAATTGGTTGACCATTCTAATATTAATATTTGGTGCAACTTCCTTTAGTGATTCTTTGATTTTCTCAGAAAAGTATATACAAAAAGGACAGGAAGGGTCGTAGAATATTAGTGCCTTTCCTTTATCTTCTTCCTGAGGAATATATTTCTCACTTTTCGGGGCGTAGACATAACCCTGTTTTAGTGGATAATAAAGTAAAGATGGCTCATCTTCACTAACCTGTCTGAATCCCATTTTCTTGTAAAACTCATGTTGAGGGTACCTTCCTGGAACCTGAAATGCCCATGTAATAAGAGCAAATGCTGAATCATTGTCAAAATAAGGATTTGACTCTTTTGCCTCTTCTATCAGGGCATTTAACAGCATTTTACCTATGCCTTTTCTCAAATTTTCCTTCTCAGGGACAAAAATACATGTAATCTCTATCAACTTTTCATCTGGTCTGGGCAGAAATTGGATCATGCCTACTGGCTTCTCATTTAGGTAAGCCAACAGGGCACAACTTCCATATCTCTTTATTACCTGATCAGTCCACCTCTTCTTAACCTCTGCACCCTCGATAAAAAGCTTATCCTCTTTCTTCTCAGGTGGTATGCACAGATTTACCAAATCTTCCACATTTTCAGTATCTACCTCTTCCATTTCTATTTCTCCCATTTAATCACCTCCTTTTTAATGTCCTTTCGCCTAACGTTTTGAGGATAGAAGAAGTTGCCGAAGGCTATTTTGGGGAATCTTTGATCTCCCTTTTATCCGCTGTTAGGCGAAGTGCTTCTCTACTATAGCTCATCATACAATGGATTTCCAATATTTTCTTTTCACTCCATCTCCAGGCTCTTCAAATTTGGACCAACTGTATCCTTTTGCAATCAAAAACCGGTGTATTTCATTATCTACATCATCATTCCCAGGACAATGTATCACCATACCTCCTATTTTAGTAACTCTCTCCATCTCTCTATGCTCTACCTCTATGCTATCACCGAATGTATGGCCCTCCATACAAATATCTGCGAACTTATCTGGAAAAGGAATGTCGGTGATCAATCCATCAACAGGAAAAACATTGTTTAGCCCCAATTTCTTCATCTTTTCCTTTAAATAAAAGCGCAAATTACCAATTGGTTCTACTGCAAAGACTGCCTTCGCCTTTTCAGCAGCAATAAATGTCAACTTCCCTGTCCCAGCACCAACATCTATGACAATTTTAGCAGTGAAGTCAACTATTGTTGTTAATTCAGATGAATCCCATTGAAGAAAAGGTTGCGCATCATATATTGAGGGGCTTATCACATACGTTAAGAGGTCATTAATTGAATTCAAAATTATTTGTTCTGCTTTACGTATATCTTCTTTACCATATTCCCCAGTTTTTATTGAGAGAACTTTATCCAGCCAATCTCTAATCTCAGGGCATTTGTTTCTTAGAAACCATTTAACTACTGGATTAGCCTTTAAAGCAATTGAAAGCTCTTTTTCAGGAAGCCACCCTGGGAACCAACTAATCTGGATACGTTCAAGAAGTAGTAAACTATTGAAAGACAACTTTGATGTATCTATCCAATTAACCCCCATTTATTTTCCTCTCAGCATTTCGCCTAATTTCGAGCGAAGCCTGAGTCCCGTTAAGTAAAATACCGAAGGGGAATTTGGCAGAACATAACGGAGCCAGATATGCTCTGTTAGGCGACGTGGTTCTTGAGAGCTATTGAAAGGGGCTTCCCCTTCAATGCACTCACTTTTAGAACGGAAAAACCAATGATATTTCCCTCCTCATCTACCTTTTCCATCACCGCATCGTTTTCTGTTTCCCTGAAGTATCCTTTTTTCCGCTCAAAAAGAACCTCAAGATAATCCCCTTCTTTATCATACCAAATTTTTATTTCCCTTTCCATAACGTCTCTCCTTTCTTTACCGTATCTGTGAAATATGCAGTTATAATAAACACTTCCTCAGCTAATACTTTAACTACAACACATAAATACTTCTCAGTAACAGGCGTGGTGTCGTAATATCGATAAAATAGCTCAACATCAGGGTCTGTTTTTGATCTGACAATTATACCCGGAACATTTCTGGATGGTCCGTTTCAATGTGCTCTTGCCTTTCATCTGTTAATCGAATTTGCCGATTGTGGATGTCTTTAAACCATTTCATTCATCTGCACCGTTCTTCCATTTTTGCCGCTTCGCCTAACGTTCCGAGCGTATCTGAAGTCTAGCCGTAAGGCTGGATTTAGGCAAAGGTGCAAAGCACCGAAGCCAGATACGCTTTGTTATACGCCGTATTACTGCATTCGATAAATCTCAATTGCCAAATCACTTGGAAATCTCACCTTGTCATTGGTTCTATTCAGGTCTTGCGCTTAATCTCGGTAATGATTCTGTCTATAACTTTTCTGATTGACTTCCCCTCCCGTTTTATAGCTTCTTCTAAATATGGTATTGATGGATTCCCTATTTTGATTAAAGCTGCGGTTGCTTTATCTCTCATATTTCTGTCTGCCAATGCACTAATCAATGCAGGAATTGTAGATTCATCTTGAATCCTAGCTAACGCGGAAATCGCTGCCCGTTTGGCATCATAATCACCCTTCTCTAAAAGATTGATCAATGCTGGGGTGGTAGATCGATCTCCTATAAAGCCTATAATCTCAGCGGCCTCTGCTTTTGTAGAAAAATCTCCCTCTATGATGCTGAGTAACCCAGGAATACTGGATGGATCAGCTCTCTCCTTAAGTATCTTAACCGCCTCTTCCTGGTGTACATATTCTCCCTTTTTCAGAACGCCGATCAATGCTGCGATAGTACCAATATCTAACAACGCTTTTGTCGCTTTACTCCGAGTTTCATAATCTGATTCATAAGATAGAGCCTTTTCCAAGTATGGGATTGCAATCTCGTCTTGCAGTTTTGCAAGAATTTTGACTGCTTGCAAGCGAGAATTTGCGTTCTTTTCTATAGCAATCCCCAATTCCGAGATAATTTCTTCCTTACTAAACTTTTGGCCACAATATTTACAGACCTGCGCTTCAATTTTGATTGGTTCAGCGCACGTGGGACATATCTTGACCAATATAGTGCCACGCTGGTATAAATCTCCTCTTGACGGAAGGCCAGCAGCAGCAATCAAACCAAGAATGCCGAAAAAGAATCCGCAGACACCCCATGCTCCTGATGAATATCCCTTCTTCTCAGCTAGATTTGAGGCGAGAGCCGCACATATGATGGCCTGTAGGATTACGATTAATATAACGTATCCCATATGTGCCTCCTTACTTGATTATTCTTTTTAAAGTAATATGGCGTATAACGGTTTGCAGACATACGAAGTTGGCGAACAAAGTGAGCCAATTGGGTTGGAGCAAAGCGTAGCCGTATGTCCGCTGTTTTATCTGCCGTTGCCATTTTTATATCACCCTTTCCGTTTCTGCATGATACAAATAAGCAAATGGAGATTTCCTTAGTCTAGCTCTTTGTAGATTTCTTTTATCTACTAAATAACAACCGATCTGAATTGCAGCAGTTATTCCCAAAATAGGAATTTGAACTTGAATTGGTATTTGCGCGATAGAAGTTCCTAAGGCTGTAAGGAATGTAGGAGATTTAATATCTAACAATGATTTGAGAGAGCCAAATACGATTTTGATATTCTCTTCTTTCATCATCCTTTTAAGCTCTTTAATTTCTCTTTCAATCCGTTCTTTATGACTTATAACAATTTGTTTTATTTCATTCTGATCTTCAGCGGTTGAAATATCGCGATAGACGTTATCTATTACTTCTCTAAAGTGTAAAAGTTCATCCCTTCTCTTTCTCTTAAACCTTAGAATATTGCTAATAGGAATATCTTGACGAGGTATTGGTAAAACATTCATAAATTTTGTGTCAAGGGAAACAAAGCTATTGTGATGTGAAGAAGCTCTATAAATCATCTTTTCGTATTCATTTCTATCTGTTCCTGGCACGGTAAAATCAGGATTTACATCTGCCAGA
The DNA here is from genome assembly GCA_029932675.1 of bacterium. Lineage (GTDB taxonomy): Bacteria > SM23-81 > DAOVCL01 > DAOVCL01 > DAOVCL01 > DAOVCL01. Next base: position 230 of record JAOZPP010000021.1, on the reverse strand, counting down.
TATTTAGCAAGTAAAGACATATAAAGTAAACTCGTTTTCTCTTCCATTAGAATCCAATCCCAACTCTCTTTATCTACCTCGGCAAGTCCTCGGTCATGCAAAAATTCATAAACTTTTTGTGAAATTTTGTCCGAATGTACTCTCCATATGGGATTTCTCTTCCAGTTTTTATTTATAACCCACATTCCGGAAAAAATTTAAGTGCAAACATGGGTAAATACAATGATTTC
>JAOZPP010000112.1 GCA_029932675.1 bacterium | reverse complement strand
AAGCCCAAAGTCAGAAGAACAGCTATCAACGGTCAACAAATATCCGTTAGTTGTCAACCCATTGTCCCACATTCCCGGAAACTGATTGCCGCAGTTAAGGTATCTTTCTAAACCTGGTGTTGGCTAATCCTATCTCTACCATCAAGAGGAGCAGTGCGGGGAAGAGGAAGCGGCCAAACCTCTCCGAGTACTCCATATATTCCCTAACCTTTATCTTCGTCTTCTCCATCCGGCTTATCTCTTTATAGATCTCCGAAAGCTTCTGGGCATCGGTGGCCCGAAAATACTTGCCGCCGGTAGTTGTGGCAACTTCTGTCAAGGCTTTCTCGTCTATGTCCACCGGCAGCCGCACATATCTCTTCCCGAAGAGGGGATCCTCAACTGGATAGAGGGCACTCCCTCTCTTTCCTGCTCCAATCGTATATACCTTTATCCCCAACGCCTGGGCGGCTTTGGCTGCGGTCAGCGGATCGATCTCCCCCCGGTTGTTACGGCCATCGGTAAGCAAAATGATCACCTTGCTCTTCGCCTTTGAATCCCTCAGCCTGTTGATGGCCGTGGCTAAGCCCATCCCAATTGCTGTTCCGTCCTCCACCATACCGATCTTTACCTGGTCTAAGAAATTGAGGAGAACGCCATAGTCCAGGGTGAGTGGACATTGGGTAAAGCTCTTGCCAGCAAAGACTACCAATCCGATGCGGTCGTTCTTCCTCCCCTTGATAAAATCCTTGGCCACCTCCTTGGCCACCCAAAGCCTGTTGTTTGGTTTGAAGTCCTCGGCCTTCATACTGGTGGATACATCTATGGCCAGGATTATATCGATTCCCTTCGTAAGGATCTCCTCCCCTTTCCTGCCTGCCTGGGGACGAGCTAAGGCCACAACCATCAGGGAGAGGGCTAGGCCGCGGAGGAAGTAGAGAGCCTTTCGATACTTAACAGACCTTGAGCCCTTGACCCTCTTTATGCTGCCTAGGTCGGAGAAGCGGATACTCCCCTCCTTCCTCCGGTGAAAGACGGTCCACCAGAGATAAGGGGGGATGAAGGCCAAAAGGAGAAGGAACCAGAGATCAGCCAGCCGCATAGGCCTCCTCCTGGGGTTTCTCCTCGACCTTAGTCCTCTCTACCAGGTTATGGGCCCAACCCATGGCTGCACTTATCTTCTCCTTAGGAGGTAAGTACTTGGCAAATTTGACCAGATCACATTCCTCTAAGAACTCCTGAAAAAGGGAGATAACCTCCCCATCCACCTCCGCGGCAATCATCTCCTCAACTATCTCCCCGGTGGTTAACTCCATAGTTTGGACCCCATACCGGCGGCTAATATATCTCCTAATGGCCTCAGAGAGTTCGGTATAATACCTCTTTATCTCCCCTTTCTCCACCAGGCCAAGCTTGCCAATCCTCTCCAACTCCTCGAAGGCGATGAGATGGGCTGGGCGGGGAGGGCCTCTATATTCTATACCTTCCTCGGTTATCCCTCCTCTCCTCCTTCTCCACCAGAGGTAGCTACCTGCCCCCACAAAAAGCAGGATTAATCCTCCCCATTTATAATAGGGTTTCCAGTCAAATCCTATGCTCACTGGATCTTTAATCCCCCTAATATCCTTGGCATCACTTGGCTTAACGCTCTCCACCCAAATCTTTATTGGCTGGGAGGAGAGTTTTCCCTTCTCTCCATTGGGGAGGGTGTATCCCACCTCTACTGGTGGAATCTCGTATTCTCCAGTCTCGTAGATGGTAATCACATAGTCTACCCTGTCTTGGATCCTACCATCTTTCAGCCTCCTCCCCGGATTCAAGCTATAGTCCCTGATCTCAAACCCTCCCAGGTTTGCTCCCAACTCAGGGAGCTGCACCTTTACGCTCTCCTCTCTGGTCACTGTAAGGGTGTAGGTAATCGGATCACCCACGGTTATCTTTGTCTTATCAATTGAGGATTTAATGGAGAGATACCCCTGGGAGGAGCCCAAGGGGAGAAGCAGAAATAGAAGGCCAGCAATTAACATAAGCTATTTGGAAACTTTTTCCTTTATATCCTCCGGCTTAAGCTTGAGCCTTTCAGCATCGGCTTGCTTAACCATAAAGAATTTATCTTCCAGTTTATTCCTTAAGTAGACCAAATCGTCTACCTTCTTTCCCCACTGGACCCAGCAAAGTTCCTTCCCTCCCTGATAGAGGATTATTTCCCCTTGCGGGGATTTGAGCCCATACTTAGCTAAGCGCTTCGTTGGAGGAGGAAATTTCTTCGCCCGCAGGCCGGAGAGATTGGAGAAGAGACCAGAGATCTTCCACTTCTTCACCTGAGCCGAATCAGGCTCGGTCATCATCCACCCTCCACTTGTATCCTTCTGGCAAGTAATCAGTTGTTCCCCATACCTTATCTTCACCTTGTCCACCTTATCTCGGTCGAACTCGACAACGGTCTTATCCCGCAAGTCGAATGGCTCCTTCTTTAGCTTATCCACCAGATAGGAATCCACCAAGAAGACCGGGGGCCTGGACTCATCCTTGGCATAGAACCTTTTATCCTTCTTCTTCCCAATAAGCAGGGTCTTTTTCGCCCTCTCCTCCCCTAAGAGGAGATCCACCTTTATCTGGGGGTACTTCAAACCATATTGGGCTAAATTCTTCGGCTTCTCACTAACAAACTCCTTGGCCCGCGCGCTCTGCAGGCTGGAGAGGATACTGTTAATCGCTGACCTGTCCCCTTTGGCCTCAAGGGGCTTCTTTAACTTCCACCCATGATCAGCAACTTCGCAGACTAGCGATTTCCGCCCCCGGGTAAGGGTAAGCTGCTTAACATCGTCCCTTTTGAAGGCCAGAACCCTCTTATCACGGAGATCGTAAAGCTTTTTCTGCAAAGATGATAGGAGACCAGAGGAGGTAAGGAGGACCCTCCTTTGGCCATTTCTCCGCACATAGACAAAGGAGTTGGTGGGGTTCTTGTCTCCCACCCAGAGGGTGTCCTTCTTACCCCCTCGGTAAGCAAGCTCAACCTCTACCTTCGGTTCTTTCAAACCGAACTCCTCCAGGCTGGAGGGAGCCTCCTCCACCACCCTCTCTATCCTTGCCCTCTCCAGTTGGCGGAGTAGGCCATCGATGGCCGACCTATCCCCTTGGGTCTCCACCGGCGCGGTGATCTTCCATTCGTTGCTATCCCTTTCACAGAAGATCACCCCCTTCTCATTCCTCAGCCGCAGAGACTGCACATCCCCCTTCTCGAAGAGGAGGAGCTTTGACGCCCTCTCCTTGGCCTCCTCCCTCTTCTTCCCTCCTTTGATCTCCTGGAAGTAGAACCAGGAGGCAAGTCCGATGAAGATCAAGAAGACAATCAAAGTGCTCTTGAACCTCATTGGTAACTCCTTTTATGATAATTTGCCGATAGCTGATTTCACCTGACAGCCATCGGGAGAGCGGTCAGATGAAGGGTATCCGACCGCTCAATCTCAGTGAGATTCCGTGGTAAGCCCCTACCTCCTTCTATACCAAACAACTCCACCAGCCCCTAAGACAATAAGGGGAAGGATGATCAGACTAAAATAGAAGACCATCCTTGCCTGTTGGCCAGTCATATTTACCCTCCTGTCCTCAGGGGTCTTGGGTCGGATGGAGATGAGATCCTCCTCTTCTGCTAACCAGCTCAGGGAGTTCATAAAGAGGTCTCCGTTCCCTGAGAGGCCGTAGTAGGCGTTGTCGGCGAAGTCGGAGTCGCCGAAGACCACCAACCTCGTCTTTATCTCCTTGCCCGAGGTTGAGCTCTTCTCCCCTTCGGCCTCCTTGGTTACCACTGCCCCAATAGTTACCGGCCCTTTCAGATCCTTAGCCGGATCAAAGCTGGCCTTCTCGCCCTTGAGGTTGGTCTCCCCCCAGCTTTGGGTGGATGTCTTCACCAGGGAGGTGACCTCTAATCCTGGTCCAGGCTTCTCCTCCGGAGTAACTGATCT
>JAOZPP010000020.1 GCA_029932675.1 bacterium | reverse complement strand
GCTACACTATAGACACTTAGCAAAATATCGAATCCCCAAATGCCGATTTCAGGTTCAAAATATAAAGGGAAATGATCCCCTTGGCAAGTTTAAACTCCTCGACTGATCAGGAATTCCGCTACACTTCTTTCGGAGGGGTAAATACCCTGGAGAGCCGCTACTTTTCCCTTGCTATTTTCAGCAAAAAATGTATTTTGGATGGTAAATGGTTAATTTAAAAATAGGGCAGCTTTCCCTTCCAGGAAGAGTCATCCTCGCTCCTATGTCTGGAGTAACCAATTCGTTGTTCCGAAGGATAGCCAAGAGGTATGGAGCAGCTTTGGTTTTCACCGAGGCCATTAGCGCCGAAGGATTGATAAGGGGTAATCCTCGTACCCTATTGATGCTTAAGTTCCAAGAGGAGGAGAGGCCAATTGGTATTCAGTTGCTTGGTTCAGGACCAGAGGCTATGGCCCAGGCTGCTCAGATTGTCGCCCGGTTTAAACCGGATCTTATCGATCTCAATTTCGGCTGTCCGGCCAGGAAAGTGACAAGAAAAGGAGCGGGGGCTGCACTTCTCAAGGACTTTGATCTCTGCAAGAGGATAATTGAGAGAGTAACCAAGGTCAGTTCCTTCCCCATTACCTTGAAGATGAGAACAGGATGGAACAGCAACTCCATTGTTGCCCTTCAATTAGCTAAGCTTGCCGAAGACTATGGGATTAAAGGGATAATTATTCATGGACGTACTGCAAGCCAGAGGTTTTCTGGAGAGGCTAATTGGGAGATAATTGCTAGGGTGAAGGAGGAGGTTTCGATTCCGGTGATTGGGAACGGAGATGTAAATACCCCGGAAAGGGCGCAAAAGATGATCTTGACAACTGGGTGTGACGGGGTTATGATAGGAAGGGGTGCTCTAGGGAATCCCTGGATTTTTACTCAAATACAGGCTCATTTAAATGGGGAAACCCTCCCTCAACCACCAAGTTTAAGGGAAAAATTGGAACTCTGTTTGCAGCATTATCGGATGGCTTTGGAGGAGATGGGGGAGTTCAAAGCAGTAAGGGAGATGAGGAAACACATTGCCTGGTATACAAAGGGTTTCCCTCAAAGCGCCTCTTTGAAGAGGAAGGTATATGAGATGGAGAGCTCAGCAGAGGTAATGGAAAAACTGATGCTTTATGGAAAACATATAATCCAGGAAAGGTCCAATGGAATTGGTTAAAAGAGTTTCTTTGCCACTACTCATCTTCTTTGGGGCTTTTCTCTTCTGCTATCCATCTCAGGCGGATGAGTTGGAGGATTTCTCAGTGGCTATGGGTTTCTATCGAGATGGCCTCTATCAGTTGGCCTCCCGGAGTTTTGGACAGTTCCTTCAGGACTACCCGCAAAGCTTCCGTTCCCCCCAGGCCCTCTTCTATAAAGGTGAATCTGAATTCCTCTTGGGAAGGTTTGGGGAGGCGATCGAGGACTATCAGGGTCTCCTTACTCACTATCCTGTTATAGATCTGAGGGATACTGTTGAGTTCAGAATTGGCCAATGTAAGTTCAAATTGAATGACTATGAGGGAGCAGCCTCCTCACTGAGGAATTTCCTTTCCCAACATCCTCGGAGTACTCTTCGAGGGAGGGCCTATTATTGGCTGGGAGAAGCGGAGTATAGACTTGGCCATTCCCAGAGGGCAGCCCAGGCATATGAACATCTCTTAAACGAAAATCCCACCTCCGCATTAGCCGATTATGCCCTTTACTCTTTGGCTTGGATAAATGGTGAGGAAGGAAGGTATGCACAGGCCATCGAAGACTATCAAAGGTTGATCTCTCAATTTCCCCAAAGCAAACTCATCCCTTCCGCCTATTTTCAGATGGGAGAGATTTATTACTTAAATAAGGATTTTAACCGATCCCTTGAGATCCTCAATAAGGCATTATCCGAGTATCCGGATGCTCAATGGGTAGAAAAAGCTAAGTTTCTCTTAGGGGAGAACCTATATCAGGAGGGGAAGTATGAAGAAGCCAAAGAGAAATATATCAATTTCATAGATTCTTTCCCCAAATCTCAGTATCTACCCTTAGCCCTATATGGGCGAGGATGGTGTGAGCTGAAGCTCGCGGACTATGAAGCGGGGATCAAAACATTCACCCAACTTTTAGAGGGTTATCCCCAAAGCTCGGTGGCCCCACAGGCGCGGTATGAAAGGGGAAGAGGTTACTTACATTTAAAAGACATAGACCCAGCCGTTAAGGATTTTCAAAGAGTTGTCTTGGATTATCCCCAGAGCAAGGTTGTCCCTGATGCTCTCTATCAACTCGGCCTCATCCAATTTCAAAAGGGGGATTACAGCGGGGCAAATCTTAATTTTAATCGGATTAGGGAGGATTACCCCCAATCAGCCATCCTCCCCTCCGCCATCTATATGAGCGGAGAGTGTTGGATCAAGGAAAATGAATTGGAGAAAGCCAAGGTATCCTTTCAAACCCTCTTAAATGTAAAACCGGAGATCGACCTGTCCAACAAGGCCAAATTCAAGCTGGGATGGTGTCTCTTCCAATTAGGGGATTTTAAAGCCGCTTCTAAGATGTTTGGTGACCTTCTGAGAAAGGGATTAAAGGACGATTTGGCCCAGAAGGCCGAACTTTGGCAGGCGGAGTCCTTTTTTCAGCTTGGTGAATATACCAGGGCAAAAGGGGAATATCAAAGTTTTATAAAAAGTTTTCCCCACTCAGATGAGGTTTCTAAGGCTTGGTACGGTTTGGGTTGGTCAGACTTCAAGCTGGGTAAGTTCTGGCTCGCTATAGAGGAATTTCAGAAGGTATTAGAGCTTAATCCATCTTCTCAAATTAGGCTTGATGCTCAATTGATGGTTGGTGATTGCTATTTCAATTTGAAAAGGTTCAAAAGGGCTAAAAAGGCATACCAGGCAGCAGCTAAGCTATCAGAGGGAAGGAGGGCGGAGGCTCTCTACAAGATCGGGCAGTCAGACTACAAGCTCTCCCTTTTTCAAGAGGCGAAGGGTGACTTCGATAGTCTCCTTTTCCTCTATCCCCAAGCTCCCTGGGCAGATGATGCCCTCTATATGAAGGCTAAATGTAACTTTAGGTTATCTGATTTCAAGTCAGCCATTTCTGACTACCGGAAACTGATAGCCACCTACCCTCAGAGCAACCTAATCGATGACGCCAACTATTCCATCGGGGATTGTCTTTATAACTTAGGGGAGTACACCCAAGCCGTAGCTATTTATGAAAAACTTATTTCCCAATTTCCTCAAAGCAGTTTAGTGGGTGATGCGATAGAAGGTATCCAGTACTGTGAGGTCCAACTGGACAGGCTTGATCGAGCCATAGCTTTGACCGACTCTTTCATCTCCTTGAATCTGCAAGAAGGTCTTAACTCCAGACTACAGCTCAGAAAAGGGCAGCTCTACCTGGATGCGAAGCTATTTGACCGCGCAGAGGAGGAATTTAGGAAACTCCTTTCCTCCTATAAAGGAAGTGCGGAATCGATGGAGGGGTGGTACTGGATTGGACTCTCCCAGCTTAAAGGGGGAAAGGTCGAGCAAGCCATCAGTTCCTTTCAGTCCCAGATTGAGGATCATCCCCACCAAACTCAAACTGCAGAGGCCCTCTATAATTTGGGGACGATCTACTTTGAGAAGGGGAAATTTGAGGAATCCCTGGCCCAATACCAACTTCTGATTAAGGATTTCCCACAGGGCTCCTCAGCTCCAGATGCCCTCTTCCAGATCGGGCTTTGTTACCTTAAGTTAAACAAAGTAGGGAGGGCTAAGGAGCATTTCACCAAGATAATCGAACAGAATAAGGGTAAGATAGTAAGCTATAGGGCTAGGTTAAAGATGGGTGAAATTCTAATAGATGAGGGGAAATTCTCCCTTGGGTTGGAGCAGTTTCAGAAGGTGGTTAAAGAGAGATCGGATGGGCTTGCTGCTCAAGCCCAATATCAAATCGGGCTTGCCTACTCTCGGAAGGGCGATTTAGACAGGGCAATAGTGGAGCTTCTTAAGGTGAAATACCTCTATCCAGGATATCCCACCTGGATCGCCAGGAGCCTCCTTGAGGCCTCCGCCCTATATGAGAAGGAAAAAAAATGGCCCCAAGCCAAGAAGATTTACTTCTCTATATTAAAGGGGAACTACGGGGATATCTTCAAAGCCAGGGCGCAAGCAAAGCTTGACTCCCTCAAGGGGAGATGAGGATCTTGGTAATTCATCGGAAGGCTGAGCTAAAACCCCTATCCCCGATCTTAATGTAGAGGGGAGATTGGGCAGAGTTGGTGAACAGATGAGGAAATTGAAGAGAAAAACCTTGGTTTGGTCTTTTTGCCTACTTATTGGCGCTATAGCCAGTATGGTTTACGCTCAAGAAGACAGTCTCAAGGGGGAGGGAACTTCTCTGGATTCCCTTGGCCATACCCTCAGGATCCCTGATATCATCATTTATGGTGAAGATATAGAAAGACAGGAGGGGGGGACAAAGCTCAAAGGGGGGGAGGTGGGGGTGAATTACCCTCAGCCCAAAGCGGTAAAGCCAATGGCGGCCATTAAGCTTCAACGCTCCTTGCCTCCATTATGGGAATCAAAACCACTCTTTAACCTTCTCTATGCCGGATACGGAAGGTTCCACCATTTCCGCTTTTGTGGATGGAGGTCGCAAGCGGTTGAGCCTTTCCACTACCAATTGCAAGGTGCCTATGAGAGCAGCCATGGTCACCTCCCAGGTGCCGATTATTCGAGAGGAAGAATAGGGGGATGGGGGGGATACTCCTTTACTGATTTATTTGACTTAACCTCAAACTTGAGCTATAGTCAGGAAGAATTCGGACTTTATGGTTCCCTCAATCCCCCCCTAAGGAGAAGGGAACTTCAAAAGGTTGACTTCAACCTCGGCCTGAAAAGGGGAGGGAAATATCATCAATGGGAGATGGGTCTCGGATACCAAGAGATGAGGGTGAAGGATAAAGGGGGAAGGGTCTCTACTTCAACTGGGAGGGAGGGGATCTGGAGGTGGAAGCTAAGGGGTAAGGCTAAGTATCGGAAAGTAGCTCTGCTTTCTGATTTCCAGGTGCGGAGCTTTAAACTAAAGAGAAGGGAGAACTGCGAGGAAGTAAGGGTTGAGGGAGAAGGGCCCCTTACTAAAGGGATTCACCTAGGTGGGGGGCTCAAAGTTCAATTCCTCCAAATGAAGGAGAGATGGAAATTCTCCCCCCTGTTTCATATTAACTATAACCCGGGGGAAGGAAGGGGTTTCTTCTTTCATCTGACCGGTGGATACATTCCCCATACGTTGCAGGAGAGTTTTTCTCAAAATAGATACTTCCGTTTCCCCCAAAAGGAATTTTGGGAGGATAGGGTGATCAAACTCTCTTTGGGGATGGAGTATGAAGTGAGGAAGGGACTCTTTTTTAAAGATGTATTGGTTCATCAGCAGATCAGAGATTACCTTTTCTGGGCTGGGGATTCATCAGGGCTCTTCAGATTCAAGACCTTTCCTGAGGTAAGGACTATAGAGAATAACCTTATGCTTAGATTCTTTCCTTATGAAAAATTAGATATAGAGTTAACCCTTCTGATTAAAGATGCTGACCTGACTAAGGGAAGTAGTCTATCGATCAAGCATGTTCCCTATTGGGAGAAATCAAGCCTTCAATTAGGATTGGACCTATCGTTGGGATGGGGAATAAATTGTTGGCTTGAGGGCCAATACCATGGCAGAAGGTATACATCCTTAGCCTCCAATGAACGGATCAACCCCTTTTATTTGATTAACATCAAGTTAAATAAGAAATTAAATGATCATTTTAAAGTGATATTTGAAGGAAACAACTTGACCAACTCCCAATATGAGATCTGGGGAGGATATAAAGAACCTGGAATGAATTGCCTTTTAGGGCTAAGTTACAAGTGGTGAAAAGGGTGGCTTTTCGGGTCAAGTAAAAACTTAATCTCCATAGGGGAAAAAGGAAGGTCAGATGAATCCTTTAATGGACAAACGAATAATAGTTGGAGTTACTGGGAGCATAGCCGCATATAAGGCAGGGGAGTTAGTAAGGGAACTAAGGAAACAAGGGGTTGCGGTGAAGGTAGTGATGACTGAAGCCGCTCAGGAGTTTGTGAGGCCCCTTACATTTCAGGTTCTCTCGGGTAATCCAGTCTACACTAACCTCTTTAGATTGGAAGGCCAATGGGAGCCCGAACATATAAGTCTCGCCCAGTGGGGGGAGCTGATCCTCATCGCCCCGGCCACTGCAAACTTTATCTCCAAGCTAGCTTCTGGTCTGGCCGACGATTTGCTTAGTAGTCTTTGCCTAGCCTCCCAGGCACCCAAGCTTGTCTCCCCAGCAATGAACTCTGGTATGTGGGAAAATGAGGTTCTAAAACTTAATTGCAAAAGGTTAAGGGATTTCGGTTTTCAGTTTGTAGGGCCAGGTTATGGAGAATTAGCCTCTGGAGAAATTGGCAAAGGTAGATTTGTGGAAATTAGAGAAATATTGGGGAAACTTAAAGAAATACTTTATCCAAAGAAAGACCTTTTGGGGAAGAGGATATTGGTCACCGCGGGGAGGACAGAGGAGGATTTAGACCCAGTGAGGATTTTAACCAACCGCTCTTCTGGGAGGATGGGATACTCCCTTGCCCAGGTAGCTGAGTGGAGAGGGGGAAAGGTCACTTTGGTCAGTGGTCCATCAAATCTCTCCCCTCCCTTTGGGGTTAAAGTGCAAAGGGTAAGGACGACCGAAGAGATGAGGAAAAGAGCCCTCGAAGCCTTTAAAGAGGCGGATATTGTGGTAATGGCCGCAGCAGTGGCTGACTTTAGATCCGCAGAGGTACCGGGAGAGAAGCTCAATAGGAGGAGGATGAGCTTAAACCTTGAGTCTACCCCGGATATTCTCAAAGAAATGGGTGGAAAAAAGAATGACAAGTTTTTGATTGGTTTTGCCTTAGAAAGCGGGACTAACGTGGAGAGGGCGAGGAAGAAGCTCGTAGAGAAAAACCTCGATCTGATCGTGCTCAACGATCTCACCCAAGAGGGGGCTGGTTTTGAAGTGGAGACGAATGTGGTTACCCTGATATGGGAGGATGGAAGAACTGAGCCTTTACCTAAGTTGCCCAAGTTGGAGGTGGCAGAGAGGATATGGGATCGGATAGTGGAGGCCTTAAGATAGATAAGGAGGTACTTCAGCTTCTCCGCAGGTTTATAGCCCAACAGATGGAGCTGGGGTTCAAGGAAGTTTATTTGACCCCACCTACCCATAGGGCTCCAGTCAGGATCACTTCTCGTCAGCGATTGGAGGAGCTCTATGAAAGGGTGAAGTATTGCCAGAGGTGTTCATTAGCCAAGTCAAGGAAGAATTTAGTATTTGGGGAGGGAAACCCCCGAGCAGATCTCCTCTTAGTGGGGGAAGCCCCTGGGGCAGAGGAAGATCTGCAGGGACGACCATTTGTGGGAAGGGCAGGTGGGCTTCTCACCAAGATGATCGAGGCCATTGATTTAAGGAGGGAGGAGGTTTATATAGCAAACATTCTCAAATGTCGGCCACCGGGCAACAGGGATCCACTCCCCTCTGAGGTCGCAGTCTGTCGTCCATATTTGGACCAACAGATAGAGATAGTTAACCCCAAAATCATATGCGCCTTAGGCAGGGTAGCTGCTCAGACCCTCTTGGATACCACCCGAAGCTTGGGGGAGTTGAGGGGTTTTGTTCATCCGTTTAGGGGGAGAAAGCTTCTCGTCACCTACCATCCCGCCGCCCTCTTACGGAATATTCACCTAAAGAGGCCGGCGTGGGAGGATATGAAACTTCTCCGTGGTCAATTGGAGAGGGGGTGATTTGAGCATGAATCAGCCAAATGGGGAAAAGTTGCCTCCTCAGGCGGTAGAGGCAGAACAGTCGGTTTTAGGGGCTATGCTCTTGAGCAAGGAGGCTATAGGAAGAGCAGTGGAACTACTCGATGAGAGCTGTTTTTATCGAGGGGAACATCAGCAGATCTTTCAGGCCATAGTCTCCCTTTATGATCAAAACAAACCTGTAGACCTGATAACTCTCACCCAAGAGTTAAAGAAGAGAAGAAAGTTGAAGGAGGTGGGGGGGAGGGTCTACCTAATGGCCCTTTTAGAGTCTACTCCCACAGCGGCCAATATAGACCATTATGCCCGCATCGTTTTAGAGAAGGCTACCTTAAGGAAACTGGCCGATGTGGCCACGGGAATAGTGAGCGAATGCTATCAACCCCAGGTAGAGGCTGACAACCTCTTAGATAAAGCCGAACAACAGATATTCAACCTCTCCGAAAATAGAATGAGGGGAGGGTTTGTCCATATAGGGGAGATACTTCCCCACACATTTGAGGCAATAGAGGAGTTTCATAAAAGGGAGGGCTTTGTCACCGGCATCCCTTCTGGCTTCAAGGAATTGGACTCTCTCACCTCAGGCTTTCAAAAATCGGACCTGGTGATCGTTGCTGGACGTCCTTCAATGGGTAAGACGGCCTTCTCCCTCTCTATAGCCCAATATGTAGCCATTAAGGAGAAGATTCCGGTGGCTATATTCAGCTTGGAGATGTCCAAGAGCCAATTGGTCCAGAGGATGCTCTGTTCAGAGGCTAGGGTTGATTCCCACCTCTTGCGCACCGGAAGGTTGCCAAGCAAAGATTGGCCCAGGCTCTCCATAGCTGTAGGTCCTCTTTCTGAGGCCCCCATATTCATCGATGATACCCCAGCTATAGGGATATTGGAGATGAGAGCCAAGGCAAGAAGGTTGAAATCATCACAGAACATAGGGATGGTGATGGTGGATTACCTTCAACTTATGCAGGGTCCTAAAGGGGCAGAGAATCGGCAGCAGGAGATTTCCATTATCTGTCGTTCCCTTAAGGGATTGGCTAAAGAGTTGGATGTCCCTGTAGTAGCCCTCTCCCAGCTCTCCCGTCAGGTGGAGGTTAGAGGTAAGGAGCACCGACCGCAGTTGTCCGATCTGAGGGAGTCTGGTGCCATTGAGCAGGATGCTGATCTGGTCCTCTTTATTTACAGACCAGAGCTTTATGGCATTCTCCAGGATAGAAAGGGCAATCCATTACAAGGGATCGCGGAGATAATCATCGGTAAACAACGTAATGGCCCTACAGGCAGCGTGAAGCTTGCCTTCATCGATGAGTATGCCAAGTTTGAGAATCCAACCTTCATAGAAGAGGAACCGGTTATTGAAGGGGAGGCATAGGCCATTTTGATAAGGGCTTTAGGCAGAGGGTTTATACTCTTTCTTCAAGAGACAGGAGCAATTGCGCTCCTCCTCTTGCGAGCCATAAGAGGTTTTCCGCGGCTTTTCTCCAGGTTCGATAGCTTCCTCGAACAGATGGAGTCGGTGGGAGTGAAGTCCCTTCCTTTAGTACTGGTTACCTCTGTCTTTACCGGTGCTGTCTCCTCTGTGCAGGCGGCTTACCAACTTAAGGGCTATATTACTCTCAGATACTTGGGGGCAGCGGTGGGTAAGGCTATATTTATTGAACTTGGTCCGGTGCTCACTGGTTTAGTCCTCGCCGGAAGGGTAGGGGCGTCCATAGCTGCTGAGTTGGGTACAATGAAGGTTACCGAACAGATTGACGCTTTGGAGTCCTTGGCCATCGATCCAATTCGTTTCCTGGTGACCCCCAGGTTCTTCTCTTTACTGATTATGCTTCCCATTCTTACTATTTTTTCAGACCTGGTCGCCATTCTTGGAGGCCTCCTCGTTGCCCTCCTTCTGGAAAGGGTGGGGCACTACACGTTTTTAGAGGGCTTAAGAGGATTTTTCCAGATGCGAGATTTCTCCACTGGCCTTCTAAAAGCGTTTTTTTTTGGCGGAATAATAGGTATAATTGGATGTTCTCAGGGACTGGGAACATCGGGAGGAGCAGGGGGGGTGGGTAAGTCTACCACTAAAGCTGTGGTGATCTCCGCTGTTCTCATTCTCTTCTGGGACTTTCTTATCGCCTCAATTATATTTTGATCGAGATTTCTGGACTTTACAAAAACTTCGGTGAAAAGAGGGTGCTTGAGGGGGTGGATCTAAGGGTGGAGAGGGGGGAGAGCTTAGTTATCCTGGGACCAAGTGGTTGTGGGAAGACCGTCCTTCTGAAATTGATCATCGGTCTCTTAAGGCCTGATCAAGGCAGGATATTGATAGAGGGGAAGGATATAACCGGGTTGAGCTCCAAAGGCCTCTATTCGCTACGGCGAAGATTTGGTATGGTCTTTCAGGGAGCAGCCCTTTTCGATTCCATGACGGTGGGGGAGAATGTAGGGTTAGGTTTAAGGGAGAGGGGAGGTCTAAACCGATCAGAGATCGAGCAGAAGGTGACCCAAGCGTTGGAACTTGTGGGAATGAAGGGAATGGAGGGGTTGAAGCCACCTGAGTTATCCGGGGGGATGAAGAAAAGGGTGGGCTTAGCCAGGGCCATAGCTATGGATCCAGATGTAATACTTTATGATGAACCCACCACAGGCCTTGATCCCCAAATGGCGGAGTCGATAAACGAACTCATCATCGGTTTGAAAAGATACCTTTCTGTAACCTCAGTGGCCGTTACCCACGATATGGGATGTGCCAAGAGAATTGCCGACCGCATTGCCCTTCTTCATCAAGGGAAAATCGCCTTTGAAGGTAGTCCTGAGGAAATGGAGGGGACGGAAAATAGCCTAGTCCAGGGGTTCGTCAGGGGGAGACGATAGGATTGCTCAGATAATCCCTTATTATCCCCTGGGGGCGAGTGGCTAAGCCCGAGGGAAATATAGTAAGTCGCGAAGGGAGCTCACCGCTAAATCGAAGTAGGAGTGAGCTCCCTCTATTTGTTTCTACTTGAGCAGTAGGAGCCTCTTCGTCTGCACAAATTCACCGGCCTGGAGCCGATAAAAATAGATGCCCGAGGCCATATCCCCGGCATCCCAGCTCACAGCTCTATAGCCAGGGGGTTGTTTCTCATTAACTAAGGTGGCTACCTTTTGTCCCAAGATGTTGTAAATTTTTAAGCTGACGGTTGATTGCTGACCGCTGACCGCCGGAACTGCGTAGCGGATAAGGGTAGTGGCATTGAAAGGGTTGGGGTAATTCTGGGAGAGGGAGAAGCCCTGGGGCAACTGAGCTAAGTTCTGGTCTCCCTGGATCCCGATAGTATCGCTGACCGTCGCCCGCCACATACCCCTGCCATGGGTGGCTGCTACCAGGAGGTGATTATGGACATCATAGCCAAGGTCATAGATTGCTAAGCTGGGAAGGTTGTCCCCTTCCTTGGTCCAGTTGGTGCCATTGTTGGGGGAGAAGTAGACCCCATAATCTGTGCCCAGGAATAGGAGGGGTGAGGGGGTGGAGAAGTTTATGGTCAAGGAGATTCCCCGCAACCCGTTGGGCAGATCTCCGGTGATGTCGGTCCAGTCTACCCCAGCATTGGTTGTCCTATAGACCCTTCCCCCGCTGGATCGGTCCACACAGAGATAGGCAATCTGCCAATTGCTTGGGTGAAGGACGATATCGGGAATCGGAGCCCAGGGCAAACCGCTATATCTTGGGTTCCAGGTTGCTCCACCATCTGTGGTAAGATAGACCCGACCATCGCTGCTGCCGGTGTAGATGATGTTGGAGTTCCCTTGGGCTACGGCGAGGGCTCGTAGCACTCCGCCACCGGTCAGATCATTGCTTATGGAATCCCAGCTTGCACCACTATCTGTGGTGCGCCATACCCGATAGGTGCCCACCAGGAGGGTGTTGGGCTGATTTGGATCAACCACTAGGGGCCCATTGCACCAACTGGCCCTCTCGCCAGACCAAGGCCCTGTGACATCGGCTATATAGGTTCCATTGTCCCACTTGGTGAGATAGGTCATCCGGACATAGGTGGTGTAGTAAATATTTGGGCTGTCCCATTCTATAGCTACTGGTCCTCCATCTCCTCCCATAACTTGAGGCCAACCCAGATTCCCTTCGTAACGCACCGTTCCATTATCTTGATTGCCCCCCAGGAGAAATGTGGAATCAGTGGGATGGATGCCCAAGGTATAGAACTGGGTGAGACCTAAATTGTTGTTCAAATTTATCCAGTGCTGTCCATTATCGGTTGTCTTCCAAACCCCGCCGTCATTGCCCACCCAGAGGGTGCCATCAGGCCCAATTGCCAAACAGTGTTGGTCCGGATGCAGTTGGCTACCGTCAATCCCGATGGTGATATCCGCCCAACTGTTCCCCCCGTCAGTGGTCCTGATTAGGCCATAGATATCGCCCCCATAAGGGAATACCCCGCCAGCATAACAGATGTTGGAATCTGTAGGATCGACGATGATACAGTTGTCATACCAGCCCTGACCTCCAAGGTAATTGGGGGTATTGGGAAGATTAAACCAACTATCTCCTCCATCAGTGGTTTTATACATTCCTAAGAGACCACCAGTGGTGTCATTTACAAAACTGGCGTATAGCACATTGCCACTTGTGGAGATGGCCATATTTATACGTGCGAAACCACCAGACGGTAACCCATTGGTCAATTTAACCCAGTCAGCTCCACTATTAGTCGATCTGTAGATACCTTCTCTTAAAAAGGCAGCAAAGACCACATTTGGGGTCATAGGGCTAACTGCCAGGTCGTTGCATTGGGATGGATTCAAAATGAGGCTCCAGGAATTTCCTCCATCTGTGCTGCGCAGATAGCCCCGATCGCTGGCCAAGTGGATGGTGTCCGAGTTGGCAGGTTTTACAATGATGCGCGCTATATAGCTGCCTACGGTGGCCTTGGTGGCAATCTTGCTCCAGGTTGTTCCCCCATCTGTTGTCTTGAACAACCCATCCCCATAGAAGCTGTCCCCAGAATAATGTTGCTCCCCAGTTCCATAGTAGATTACATCGGGGTTGAGGGGATCAAATGCTAAGGCCCCCGAGGCAAGGGAGGAGAGATGGTCGGTGAGGGGGGTCCAGCTTATACCCCCATCGGTGGTCCTCCAGACCCCACCCTGGGCTCCTGCTATGTATGCTCTGTGAGCATCCAAGGGATCAACAATAATTGAGGAGACGCGGCCAGAGGCATCGGCATATCCAGACCAGTATTCGTTCAGAATTGGCTTTGGCCCCAGGAACCTCCAATCCAGCCCCTTTGCCCCCCCGTTGGTGTTAGCCACTGGTCCAAGAGGGATACGGTCTGGGCTTTCTGCAGCCCTTTGCTCCAACTCCTCAAGTGAAGCCGGGATGATAATCGGCTTTCTTACATTTCCCTTTATGCTAAAAGTGGCTTTATTTGCTGCAGTTAGATGAGATGTTGGGATAAGTAAGAAAGATAGGCTGACAGATAGAGAAAAAGTTCTCCATACACTTTTCTGAAACATAATTCTCCTCCTTGAATAGGTGAGAGCTCGATGGAAGCAGACAGAAAATGGATTTAACTGCTTTCTTAACGAAACAAGGGGGGGTGAAAAAATTCCTTTCACCCCCCCTTGTGTGACAAGGGCTCCCTTCTACTTGAGGACGACCATCTTCCTGGTCTGGGTGAAGTTGCCAGCATGAATGTGGTAAAAGTAGATGCCAGAACTCATATCCTTTGCATTCCACGAAACTGTCTTGTATCCGGGAGTTTGCTCCCTATCCACTAAGCACACTACCTTTTGACCCAGAATGTTGTATATCTCCAATCTTACCCTGCACCCCTGCGGAAGTGCATATCTGATCTGAGTAACCGGATTAAACGGATTTGGGTAGTTGGATGAGAGGGAGAACTTCTGAGGGATCTTCGCCCTTCTTTCCCTCTCAATGCCAATAGGAGGGCAGCCTACTGGAAAGGCTCCGATGTCTACCGGATTGCCCAAGCTGTCTTGACCAGCGCCTACACAGGGGGAGTTTTTGGCCAAATGGTAATCCCCGCTGTCAGGATCGCAGAAGAGTGGGTTTCTGATAATATTGTAGAAACTGTCACAAGGGATGCCATTGGGGTTCTCTCCCCAGGTTGTGTCGCCAACTCCAGGAGCACAGTTTGAGAAGTTGGTTCCATTCCCCCAAACGTCGTTGTAATTTATGCGTAAGGAGCTTTCACGTTGATCAATACCAGCTTGATAACCGGTGATAATATTGTTAGCTATAGAATAAACCCCTTGGCCACAACTAATTCCTAAAAAAGCTTCTCCTCCTTTACCTATAATTGTATTGTTAACTATGTTGCTTATCATGCTTTCTCCGCTCCATTGCCAAAAACTCACTCCGCATTCCTTAACACAAATCAGATTGTTATAAATCAGTGGTGAACAGGATTCAGTGCCAGAAATTCCTAACTTCCCCTGGATTAAATTCCCTTGCACTATAGGGGAGGACTTATACTTGCACTCAATTTCCCCTCTATTTAAGAAGAAATTGCTTCCATTTGAGATGATTTCATTATGCTCTATTAAGGGTGAAGATAGTTCGCCTGTGCAGGTAATTCCTGGATTAGAATTTTGAGTTATCTCGTTTTCCCTAATCAGTGGCGAAGATGAGGAGCAATAAACTCCATAAATATTTCTGGATATCTCGTTGTTGAGGATGAGGGGAGTTGAATGGTCGCAATATATTCCATAAAGGTTTCCATCAATAAGGTTCTTTTCTATATGAGGTGATGAATACTTGCAGTAAAGTCCTTTTTCGGCATATTCAATTCTGCAGTGGCTCAGTTTGGTTGAGGCATTTGCACTATCAAACTCAATGGATTCCCAATCGCCGATTCTGGGTATAAACTGGTTGGAAGTGAAGGTAATGGGATAAGTCTCAGTTCCCAGTGCCTTTAGGATTCCCCTAATCTTGAAGCAATGTTTCTCTGGAGAGTTGAACCAGCCAAATCTTAGTTCTACCCCTGGTTCGATTATTAGGCTATCCCCAGCAGGTACGATGATATCCCCCACAACTCGGTAAGGGCTGTTCTTCTTCGATAGCAACCCAGAGAGCTTTCCGCTTAAGGGGGACTGGTCGCAAGGCCAGACATCTAATTCATAAGGGCCTAAGACAGCGTCCCCTAAAGTATCACTGAGATAAAAAGAAGGGTAATATACTCCTTTATCACCCTTATGAGGGATGACGGTTAGGGTTCCGACTGCAGTCCCCGTTGTGCTAAATACCGGTCCAGTCCAGGAAAAGAAATTAGGGGGATGTGCCTTCACATTCAAGGTGAAATTTTGAGATAAGAAATCATTAGCTATGACGATAATCGCCAGAGTTTCTTTTTCCGCCATTGCCAAAGGGAAAGTGGGTTGGGTTTGGAACGCGAAATGTGGGGGAAGGATTCGGCCATCTATAAGGGTAGCAAGGGTAGAATTTCCAACTTCATCGGAAAAGAGGTTAGTAATCCCTCCACAACCGTTCTTTAAATCGAGCCAGAGGGTCTCTTCCATAGCCACGTTGGGCGAGATGGTAGTGTAAACGGTAGCCAAGGGTTTATGGGCGAAGGGAGGGTTATAATTGTATACCCCAACAATGGCAAAGGCACCTATTTTGCACCAGCCCTCCTCATTGTTCCATATCGCATTATCCTGTCCTGAATAATTGAAAAGTATATCCACACTATCCACTCTTAACTGTGAGGGGTTAAAACAAAAGCCTATAGAGTAACCCGCATTATTCAAATGTGAGGTTCCGAGTATTATGAAGGAAGAGGTGCTATCCCCTTGTAATCTTTGTGTATCTACTATCATAAAAGTATCTGAGGGTGAGACGGTAGTATCAGGAGGATAAGGGCATCCACCAGGACAGGTGAGTTCATCTTCAGTTGGGTCAGGACCGGGATAAGGATAAGGTGGTGGTGGTGGTGGGTAGCCTTCAAATTGAGAGAGATATAGAGTAAAGCCATCAGGAATGTTCCATTGTCCGTCATCATTGGCATCTGCTGCGTCCATACAAGGAGGAGAGGGGAGAAAGCCAAAGAACGAGTTGAGATTGTAGACTACATCTGAGATATCTGCCCTCCCGTCACAGTTGGCATCACCTCGGATAAACAGATCCGCTGATGGAACCCCTCCTCTCTTTAATGCCGGGTCACCATAGAGGCAAAAGTCAAACATATTTTGTTGACTCGCCTCCCCCCACCAGAAGAAGTTATTGAGATAGTAAACTTTGGAATCAAAAAGGGCATCCCCAACTTTCTCATCGTTAGTGATCAGATAGTGAAAGAAGTAGTAATCGATGGAGGCATTCCCCCCCCAGCTTTCATCTAACCAACCAATTGTATACCAGGAGATCCTGGTGGAGGTCACTATTCCAGACGATCCATGTTTCAGGAGTTCCTTACCCAGATTGTCCACCTCTGGCCAGCCGTTGTTGCAGGAGCAGGAAAAGATCAAGGAAGGGTGATCATCATCCAAGGAGGAGACGTCTGAGTTACTGATAAATGCCTGCCAGCTTATCTCGTCCGGGCTCTCAGTTTCTGGTACTCCATCCCCATCATCCCAGGCCCACCATTTCCTCCAAGCACCGGTCTGGCCACCGTGGGCCCACCAGTTGACGATACCGTAATCATTTGACGACCAGTCGTTCACCACATTGGCATGGGTAATAGGATAGTCACAAGAATATGGGCAAGGGTTAAGTCCCGCCTTTTCATACATCTTGGTGTAACTCCAACCGGTGGGCATATCGGAGATCATTTCCTCCATTAGGTTTGCCCCATCAGTTCTGTCCCATTCTGAAGAGTCTTCATTGGCATAGTTGCTCATTGCACCCAGGAGTAAGGCATTATTCTTCCAGGAGGAGTTGTCATTTTCAAAGTTAACCAATTTTTGACAAATAGAAGTCACGGTGGTGGGGTCACTCCAGGGGATTCGCCCAACATGGACTTCGGGAACAAAATCGACGTTATCTTCCCCATACTCCCCGTAATATCCGTCCCCGTCTGAATCCCAGTCTCCAGTGAGGTCGGCGTAGTAATAGTCCGTGGGTGTGCAGTAATCCGAACTTGGATCGTGATCAGATGGGTCTGGATAACAGTAGCGCATAGGGACCGCGTCGATGTCACCAACTAAGAGGACATATTCGATCCCCCATTGGGATTGGGGATACTTATCGATGAGGAAATTTCTTATCTTCTCTTGTAGGTCAACTCCAGAGTAGTTGGCTTCTATCCAGGAAGGGGTGACCACATTAACCCTATAACCTATCGCCTGTTTCCAAGAGGCGAACGGATTCACTGCATCCTGCAGAGTCTCTGTGGTGATGATTACATAATCGTAACTTTGTTTTGGGGCTTCCCCTTTCTCAGGAGTATACCAGGTCTTTGCCTGGGAATAATTGACAAACAGCCGGGAAGCTCGATCGTCTGCCATCGTATCTGACAGCAATCGCTCTACTTCTTTGCTACCTGATGAGGGAAAGTTATAATCAATGGAGACTATGAGGGAGGGATTAAAAGTTAGCCTGCCCGATTTGGGGCGATAGGAGAAAGGAAAGTATGCCACCCTGACAAAGGTATATTTCCTCAAACCTCCGACTCCCAAATATTTCCCCACATCCTGGGGGTAGATCTGATCTGAAGAATAGGTAGCATCGTAGTTTTGCTGCCATTCTTGCAGGCATTTTTTGACTGTGTCTTTCCGGTTGTTGGAGGGCAAAAAGGGTGGTGCTGGTTTTATCTTGTGGATTCCTTTAATTTCAACAGGACTTGTGCCTATAGTAATGACTGAAGAAACCTCTGCCCCAGGAGGAAGGGCTATCATAAATCCCTTTGCCGGCAGCATAGGTTTACCAGGGACCAAGAGGTTACTGAAACCATTCATTTTAATTATATCTTGCCCTTTATCCACATTGATAATCCGATACTCACCAGCATTGAGCGTTATGGTTAGGTTATCTGCCTTCAGCGTGGAACTGGTAAAAAAGGGGATTGTTACTAGTAAACCTATACTCAAGTAAGCTAACAATTTTTGTGATTTTTCCATCACCATCATCTCCTAATCAATTGGAATCCTCATTTCCTCTAAGACGATTCCTGATGAGATGAAGCTAGTGGGGGGCGAATTCCTCCGCCCCCCACTAGCTTAGAGATCTTAGTCTCTCCTACTTGAGGATGACTAGCTTTCTGGTCTGAGTAAAGCTGCCAGCCTGAAGTTTGTAGAAGTAGATTCCACTGGAGATTTCCTTGCCTTCTGCATCCTTTCCATCCCAATAGGCAGTGTAGTAGTTGGCCTTCTGCTCGCCGCTGATCAGGGTTTTCACCTTCTCTCCCAGTAAGTTGTAAA
This sequence comes from bacterium, assembly GCA_029932675.1. GTDB lineage: Bacteria > SM23-81 > DAOVCL01 > DAOVCL01 > DAOVCL01 > DAOVCL01. The sequence continues at coordinate 22,999 of JAOZPP010000020.1, read as the reverse complement.
TTTCCAGGGTCACCCGGCAATCCTCGGGGAGCTGATACCTGATCGCTGTCTGCAGATTGAATGGGTTAGGATAGTTCTGCTCTAAGGCAAACTGGGTAGGCAATATGCTTTCCCCAGTTTTTACTACCCACTCTACAGACAGAGGCTGTACTTGAGCTCCATACACTTCTGCCTTCTTCCACCTCAGACCCATATTACCCATCTCCTTTACCTCAAACATCATTTCACCAACTCTGTACGTTCCAGGCTCCAGCAGCTTGGCCATCTCTATATCAGGTACCCCTCCTATCCGCACTACACCTGCCTGACGAGTGTCCACAGCCCAGAAGTCATACCCATCTCCACCAACAACCTTCTCAAACCGTAAGGAAGAAGTATTATAGGTAACTGAAATGTCAAAACCACATACAGGCTCATTAATTGTCAGGTCAAAGGGAACCCTTACTTTGCCATTAATAAACTCAGCTTCTTCCAGCAACAGCTTGTTAGGGGCATTAGACACACTTACAGAAGGCTTATAAGAAGGCGTAGCTTTCAAATGTTGACAAGCATGGTCTGCGCAAGTCAAGTCATCATCGGTTGGATCCGGCCCACAGCCGCCTGGGAATGGACCATAGGGAGGTGGAGGAGGGACAGAACCTGGGACCCCAAAGATAAATTGCAAAGCCATCAGTGGATCATTGGTCAAAATTTTACCGTCATCATCATAGTCGGCAGCATCCTCACAAGACGGCGGAGTGGCACCAGGGACACCAAAGATAAATTGCAATTCCATCAGAGGGTCATTGGTCAATAATTGCCCGTTCTCGTCATAGTCACCCCTGATGAATGCTCCTCCAACTACCGGACAATGGTAGATCTTGGCCCATTTGATATACCACCCTGGCCACGCATCGGGGTTGTCATTTGAGCCGAAGTCGAAGGCTATCTGAACGGTGGAGTCACCATAACCCAGTGCAGCGAGATCGAAGTAGTCAAGCACCCAACCAGGGCTCATTCCGGAGTAACCGGGCAGACCAACTATCTTATCGCACTCGGTGTCCAGAAACGGGCAAGGATAGCCTTGACAGGGTGTAATCAGCTCCCAGGTCACTCCATCATCGGTGGAAACCTTGACATTTCCACCATCCGGAGGTTCAGGTGTCATCGCATACCAGTGACAGATCTCTAAGAGAGCACCACAGCTATCGAGCTGGACAGGGGGCGAGAACAGGCGACAGCAGGAGAAGGGCGAGTACGGACCTTGGCTAATGGTAGCCCAGCAGTTGGTCAGGGGCACGGGAGTTCCTCCTGTGTCGGGACAGGTTGGCATTCCCGGCTCAGGCCCGTATGTGGGCATACCCCATTGCCAGGAGTCCACTCCAGGGGGATCTGGATAGTGCATCCAACCCTGGTCGCTCTCGTTGAAGTCCCAAGAATATTGGACCTCGCCCAGTTTATAGACCCAACAGGTATCGCTTGGCCCACTCTCCTCGTCACAATGAAAACCGGTCACATGGTAGTCGTAGTTGCCGCTGCAACAACAGGTGGCATCGTGGTAACTCTCTGAACCTCCTGGTAGAATCACTAAGAGCATTTCCGAAACTCCACCCCAACTTCTGTATACGGCAACGCTGTCATACTCCGATGTGTTTGTCCAATTTAGGACAATACAGGTATCAGTTGCCTCACAGATGAGATTTGAGGGAGGCTGGGGGGGCTCACAGTAGACGCAGTTGGCTGCTCCCCAGGTGGCGGTGGTGTCAAAGAGGCTTGTGTCCCCACCGGAAGATGTCCAATCGTAACCGTCGTTTGGACCGTTCCCATCCGGACACCTCTGGAAGGAGTGGTCGTTGTATTCTCCATACCAGCCTAACTGGTCAACCCTCACTCCACTGGCATTGAAGAGATAAGCCACATCACCACTGGAGAAATCACACTGGCCATCGGGCCAATCGCCAGAGCCCTCAGCCAGGACTAACCATCCTCCTGCAGGGACTGTCCCTCCGCTGGGTAGGTCAATGATATCATCTCCATCGGAGAACCACCAATTGGTGATATCCACTGCTGAACCAGTGGGGTTGTAGAGTTCCAGGGAGTCACCGTCGGCAGAAGGATAAGGGTCGATCTCGTTGAGGATCAAGGAGGAACCCAATTGAGGCGCTGGGGCGTCATTGGCCGCATCCCGAGTGGATGAACGATCCAGGGTCCAGTCCCTGGCATCATCATCAGTGTCTGATCCATTGGGAGCCCGACATGCCGAAATATTTGAGCCATATGGAGGAAGTGGGCATCCACCTTTGTTGCCATAAGCCACTCGGTCAATGAGAGCCTTGCTGCCGTCGTAGAGCTCTATGTAATCCCCGCTGGTGCCGAGGTTTAGGGTGGTGTTCCAGGAGTAGTAGCCGCCGGCAGGTATGGTAACACCGCTGATGGAGTTGTCGGTCCCGCCGTCATCCTGCACATACCAACCGGTCATCGTCACCGGGCAGGCGCCGTAGTTGTAAAGCTCTATCCACTCAGTCCCTTTGGCAATAAACTCGTTAATAACCACAGATGATTGCTTCTCCATTATCTCCACGGGATAATCTTCCACCTCACCACAATAGGCTTGTCCCGCCGGATCATTTAGGCTTTGATTATAATCCAACCTGAACCTGGCCCAGGTGTCGCCAATCTGGGCATCAGTAGGAACGGTGAAAGTAGTGATATAGATATTGCTGTTAGAAGCCCAGGTTGAAGGGTCAAATGGGACGCCACAGAAGATGTTCTCACCCGGATCATCCCAGTTCCCGTCTCCGCTCCAGTCTATCCAGCCGTGGAGATAGAGCTGATGCTGACCATCATAGCGCCCGCCGTGAGCCTCGCAGGCAAACCTGTCCCTCACCGAGATGGTTACTTTAAGGCTTCCCTCTTCACCGGGGCAGAGAGGGGTAAGGAAGGTTACCCCGTCGTCATAAGTATCCAGGTTCACTAAGCGGGGCGCCATATCACCACTTACCTTTGCGCCCAGCCATTCCTCAGTCCAGTCAGAATGATGGGCATCGGGATAGGGGGCTGGAGCATCGCCGTGGTCAGGATAGGGAGAGACGACCACCGCATATTCGATGAGCGTAAAAAACCCCTGTTTGTTCTTGTGCTCTCTTTTAACATCCTGATATTTTTCTAGCCCCTTGGGAACGTTCTGCCCGAAGAAGTTATCCCACTTGTATTGGCCAGGATAACCTACGAGCATCCAATGATATGCCCAATGAGGGGGCGCGGTAGGGGCGAGAGCATACCAATCGTGAGAGGCATTGCCGGCATCATTGTGGAGGGAAGCAGGATGGGGGGTTGGATGAGCCTGATAGATGGAATTGTGGACGCAGCCGGGACCTCCGTTTCCTTGGGGAGCAGGTTCAGCATTGTCATAATATGGATCAGAAATTGCCAGAATCGTTCCGCCCAGTGGATCCGTGCCTACACCGGCAACGGTTACATAGTGGCCACCCTCTCTATACCAAACCTCTCCTTCGTTATACCAGAAGCCCAGGAGGAGGATAACATCTTGGCTCTTGTGGATCTGCTCATCAATAAACCAAGGGAGGTCATAATAGCAGCTGCAATCTACGGTGTGCTCATAGAGGAGTGTATCCAGACCCTCGGCCATCAGCCAATTGTCTATGCAGTTTTCCATATCGTGGACATAAGTCCCCTCCCAACCACCTCCCTGTTGTGCCCCGTCACAGTTGCAGCACCATGCCAGCCTCTCAATAAGCTCACCCCATTGGGGGTACTGCGGAATAGGTTGTAGACCTGGGGCAAATGGATTATACGGCCCAGGAGGAGCACCTGGGGGCCATAGAGACCACGGTGTGGTGTTGGGATTGTCCACGTTGTCCGCAGCGTGATCGTCGTTGTTCGTGCCTGGGGGAGGATTGGGTGGGATATAGGCCTGAGCCAAGTTGTCGGTATAATCCCTTACCAACGGGAACCTGTCATATTGGTCGCCGGGAAGCCCAAGTGGGCCTCCGTTGACCCTGGCCAACCAATGCTCAAACCTGGAGTCAAGCCACCAAAGGCAATTGGCCAAAGCTGTTGGTCCGCAGAAAGACCACTTTCCAGAAGTAGGATTGGTCCAGTTATCCTGCTTCTGATCGAAGTCTGGCATACCGGCGGGAGCATAGTTGGAGTCATAGCAGGCTTTGAAATACCATAGCGTATCCTCCTGTAGTGTCATGGACCGACCGACACCCTTGGCCAAAGGGGAAATCTTCAATTCTTGCCCCATTCCCAAGCCAACATAAAGAATAACCCCCACCAAAGCCAACAGCCCCACAAATTTGAACTTGTTCATTTTTTCTCCTTTTAATTTCAACCCGAATTATTCATGAACTGAAAATGAATTGGCATAAATTTTTCAAGGCCAATGATTTGTGTATTTGTTTCGTAGGGACAGACATTTATGTCTGTCCGCTTCCTCAGGACTCCGCTAAGGCGGAGTCCCTCCAGCAAGAGGCCTCAGCGATTTGAGAGGTGCTGTGAATTTGTGAATAATCCGGGTTAATTATTAAAGGTTCTGAATATTCGCGAACAGGAGCCTGCAGTATCCTTTATCACCCCCTCTCTTCCTCTGAACTATAGGTTTACTCAGGTGTCACCTCCTTTCCTTCTCACTCGTCTCCGCCTTCGGGCAAAAACGGCCACCAAAAAAGGCTGATCCAGGCAAAAAACTCCCTGACTCAGCCTTATGTAACTCGCACCATAAGACCTCTTATGGGGGGATTCTATCAAAGCCGTGGCTTTGGGCATTTTAACCTCTCTTTAAAATTGCCAGTTTAAATATACTGCTTTGGGGGCATTCTGTCAATAGATTTTTTCGGGTGATAGTGGCTTGATTTGTCAAGGGAGAGGTTAGCTAAGCTATTCGCCATGTGAAGCCATCAACTAAATTTTACTAATATTTGGCTTGACTTTTGTGGAAAAAGGGTTATAATGGGCAGGTCAAAGGGGGAACATTTGAAAAGGTTTATCAGAATTCCCATACTGTTGTTGGCCCTTCTGCTTCTTACTAACGACCTTGGAAACCTAAGGTATGAATTCAATAATCTATTTATCCTCCTCCTTTTAGCAGGCTTTGTTTTTACCTATCTTCCCTTTAGATTGAGAAGAAAGAATCTTTGGAGGGGGATTTTGGCTGCTTTGGCTTTTATCGCAGCTACCCTCCTCCCGAGCTGGGGAACGATCCCTCGACTGATGGCTTTCCCCTTTTTCCTTTTCTTCTTTGACCTTACCCTTAGAGGAAATGATAGATATGAAGGTGAGCTTCCGGTATTGCTGCTCACATCCGTTTTGTTCGCATTCTTCATCTTCGCTTATCAATATATCCCCCAAATATGGCAGATGGAGCAAGAGGTTGCCCTGTTCCTCTCCAGATGTGCAGATATCCTGCTGGGCAGGGGGCTCCTCTTAGGAAGCAACGCTGCGGGGGTTCATATCCTCTTGCTCTTTGCTTTTTTCTATCTATCACTGTTTCTTCTTTCTGAGAGAAGGAAGAACCTTTGGTTGCCTGCGATTCTCCTCTTGTCTATCCTCTTCGCTGAGGTTGCCTATATTGTCATCCATTTTCCTCTTGCTACGCTTTTGCTGAAATTCGTTAAAGCAAGAGAGATTACTCATCTCCATTCGCAGATTATTTTCTTCCTTCTTGCCTGTCTGCCTACATATTTCTATTTCAGAAGAACTCCAGTGAAGAGGGTCCCTCTCTTCTCCAGTTCCAAAACTAAGCCTTTAATCGGCTTTGGATTACTTATACTCTCTTTGATCCTCCTGGTAATGCCTCAATCTCAAGGGACGAATACTGGGGAAATTCTCCTTTATGACAAAGGCTACCTCAATTGGCGGACACCAGTTTTTGGTTATTATGGCGACAGAAGCGGAGGTATGTTTGGCTATCTCCCCAAATACTTGGAAATGAGGGGTTATAAAGTCAAGAAGGCCTTAATTAGCGAGGAGGGCCTAAGAGAGGCGAGCACCTTGGTAGTTATAAATCTAATGGAGAGGTTTAGTGAGGAGGAGAGCAAAATTATTTGGGATTTTGTGGCCAAAGGTGGTTCTCTCCTCGCCTTGGGTGACCATACGGCGGTGAAGGGGATCCGAGATCCATTTAATAGGTTGTTGAGGCCGGTGAAAATTGAGTTCAATTTTGATTGTGCTCAGAATAATAGGCGGGCGTGGATCAATACTATGGAGTTCTTTAAGCACCCCATCAACTATGGGATCGGGGATGAAAGCCAAGTTCAGGTTTGGATTGGAGCCTCCCTCTCCATTCACCATCCAGCCAAACCAGTGATTGTGGGAAGATATGCTTTTTCTGATATGGGCAACCTTTTCAACACCAAAGGTGCCTTTTTGGGCGACAGAAGATATAGCCCCGGTGAGCGACTCGGAGATGTCATCCTTGTAGCTGAAGCCAAATACGGCAAAGGGAAAGTGATGGTCTTTGGCGATACCTCTCCATTTCAAAATGGGGCATTAGTGAAGAGCCATGATTTTGTGGATCGGGTCTTCGATTGGCTGACCAAAGAAGAAAGTTCTGATTTCTTGAGTAAGCACCGTTTACTTATATCGTTGCTTCTCTTTTTAGGGGCTATTTTTGCCCTCTTTCTTTCCCCAGCAAGCGTTGCTCTCATGGCCGGGGGAACCCTCTTACTGGTTGTGTCCCCGATTTCAGACTACCTCTATGGACGTGGTTGGGAGGGGGTAAGACTTACCGGAAACATCGCCCACATCGATCGCTCTCATGGGGAATTGTTCGACCTGATGAGCTGGCAGGATAAGTCAGTAGGTGGATTTGAATATAACCTGATGAGAAACGGTTTTTTCCCGCTGATGATAAGTCAATTTTCTTCTAAAAGGCTTCCCGAAAGCAAAATATTCGTCCTCTTTTCCCCGATGAAGCCATTTTCTGCTAAGGAGATCAAGGCTATAGATGGATATGTTGACGCTGGCGGTTTTTTGATGCTTAGCATTGGTTGGGAGGAGAGGTTGCCCTCCTGGAAGCTGCTCCAGCACTTTAACCTGGATATCGAAGATGTTCCCTTAGGGCCGGGAGAGTCCCTCGCTTATGGTCAAAAGGTGAGGTTCCACTGTGTCTACCCCATCAGGGCAGACACTACCCAGGTAGAGGTTATTGCCAAAAGGTGGGGATATCCGGTTATGGTTTACAAACGGATAGGCGCGGGAGGGGTCTTTCTGGTCGCTGACTCCCATTTCTTCTTCAACGAAAATCTGGAGGGGAGGAAGACCTATCACCTAGGCAACATTATGTTCATTAAGGAGCTCATAGAAAGGAAGGTAAAGGGGGAGAAGCGAGGGGCTGGAAGCCGAAGGGATTTTAAAACGGGGAATGATTTTCTCATCCGAACAAAAATATAACTGAAGGGCCAGAGTTTCTCCCCGGCTTCGGTTGGCCTCACCGCCTGGTGGGCTTAAAAAATTAGTTCTTATGTGTAGTGTAAACAGAGGATTATAAGAGATGAACCTTCTCTGGATTGGTCTTTTTTTACTTTCCTCAACCTGGTTATTCACCTTGCCTATCTTTGCAGATGCATCTGGGTATTGGATACCGTGTCTCATAGGTGGAATTCTTTTCAACACATTCGCCTTTTGGCGGGCAAAAGCGTCTACCCCTTCGGTGAAGCACTACCTGTTAGGTATTCCCCTTCTCCTGTTTATCTTCCTCCTCCCCTTTCCTCATAATCTGGGAAGTCTGCTTATCTTGGCCAGTCTTGCCCTTTCCCCTTTGAGGCGGTATTTTAGGCGAATTACATCGCTTCTCCTTGGACTCTTTTTTAGTGGAGTCATACTTTTCTTTCAGAATTTGGCCATTTCCTTATACTACATCCTGGGATCTCGTTATCATCGGGTTGATGTCCTTGCTCCCTTAGTCTGTAGAGGACTGAAGCTGATTGGAGTTAATGCCTATCTTAACCAAGGCATCATATATGTCCCTCGGGTGGTTGATATCTTCTACTTCATCACCACTTGGCAGAGACTTGGCCTCCTGCTCGTCATTCTCACCCTTATCGGTGGATTTGTTCTACTCTTCCTCTCCAAATCCTGGAGAAGAAGTTTGCTCATCCTTGCCTCTCTATTGGTTGTCTTCCCCCTCGTTCGTCACATCTTTCTGATTCTTGTTGTGCTTTCCACTAATCGGTTAAATTGTTATTGGTCTCCTCTTGTTACAATGGTCACATTCCTCCCCCTTTTTCTCCTCCTGGCCAGATGGATACCGGCAGCTAAAACCAACTTGACCTTAACCCTTGGGGAAGTCACTCCCTTAAAGTATGTCTCAGTTTTTGGCCTAGCTTTTCTGAGCACTTTCTTTTTCCTCTTTGCTTTCGGTTTTCAAGATCCAGGGGAGAAGAAGGCCGGAAGAGTATTAATTGATGAATTCCATAGTGATTGGGAGTGGACCGAACAGGAGTTCGACACCAAGTGGTATGGGCGAAAATCGGGTTATAATTATTATTGTTTAGCCGAATTTCTGGGCTACTATTACAAAATTAGCCGAGGCCATGAGAAATTGACCAAAGAACTCCTCAGCAACTACGATGTTTTGATCATCAAAACCCCTACGGAAGCCCTCCTCCAAGAGGAAATTGCCGCCATCAGGGACTTCGTTCGCGCGGGAGGTGGTCTCTACTTAATTGGTGACCACACCAATGTTTTCGGTTCCAGCGGTTACTTAAACCAGCTTGCCCGTCTGTTCGGTTTCCACTTCAGATTCGACTCTACCTATGACCTCGCTACTTCCGCCCTTTCCGTCTACAGACGGCCAGGAGTCTTGCCCCATCCCATTGTGGCCCATATGCCCCCCTTTCTCTTTGCCACCTCGTGCACTATAGGTGCATCACTGCTTGCCCAAGGGGTGATTGTGGGCAATAAGCTGCGGACTTTACCCTTGGACTACTCCCAGAGGAGCTTCTTCCCAGCCAAAGGACAGAGTTACAAGGATTATGATTTTGGACTTTTCCTGCAGGCCGTGGCCAGAAAGTATGGCCGGGGAAGGGTGGTGGGATTCACCGACAGCACTGTTTTTTCCAACTTCTTTATGTTCATTCCAGGAAAACCCGAACTTGCCTTGGGAACCATCGAATGGTTGAATAGAAGAAACAAGTATTCTTTCCTCAACTGGATCTTCTTCATCCTATTTGCTTTGTGTGGGTACTTATCGATCCGTGCTGGCTCTAAGGTGGCAAAGGAGACCCTGGCCTTTTTCCTTTTGGGTGGCATTATGATGGCCTCTCCTATAGCTCTCAGGGTGGTTTCCTTCCTTAATTACGATAAGTTTTACCCCATTCCAACTCCCCATACCAAATACACCAGGATCGCTTTTGAGCAGGAACATTCTGACTTTTTTATACCCTCCCTCAGACTAGGGAGCAATCAGGATAACAACTTTCATACTTTCTTTGTCTGGACGCAGAGGTTGGGATTCGTGCCCAAAGCATATTCTAAATTGGATGGGGCCATTAGGGAGGGAGATGCTGTAGTGGTAATCGAACCCCAGAAGCCTTTTTCTATTCAAGATGTAGATTTGGTCTCCGAATACGTGGAAAGGGGAGGTAGGGTTCTGGTGTTGGATGACCCTACAAACCGCCGATCCACAGCCAACCAACTCCTCACCTTATTCGGCTTGGAGATTGGGTTACTCCCCCCGCGGACCTTGCCAATTTATGACGATTCGCTAAGGGTAGTAGCCACAGCCAGAAATCCCGGCCGAGTGACTGGAGGGACCCCTGTGTTGCGGTTAAGGAATGGAGGGGCAGTTCTGGTGGAGAAAGAATGGGGGAAGGGAAAGATTATGGTTTTTGCCAATTCCTCTTTGTTTAATACCAGGTCGATGGGCCACACTGGCGTGACCCCCACTCCAGAGCAGATTAAGATCAATGAAATGGAGTTCTTCATCTTCAGGAGGTTAATGGGACTGAATCAGGGAAAACCCCCTATAAAATCCTTCGGCGGAAAGCTACAACTTCCTTATCTAATCCCAAGTCATAGGGGTAGGTAGTGATAAACTTAAAAAAGTTCTTGCCAAAATGGGCTTTTTGATGTATATTTAAGTTCAGTCGGGTTAAAGCACCTCAGATTTCACTGATGAACCACTCCCATCTTACATTGTTATTTGCTAAATTGCTTGCAGTTGATGTGGGATGTAGTCTTTAACCCTTAAGAAAGGGGAGGAATGCAAAGCCGCGGTTTTAGGGGTGTTTGGAAATCAGGTAGGGGGGGATTTTGTTGTAATGCCGGGCCACCCAGGAATTGGGACACCAGTTCTTTTGTCAGTGCCCCGGCTTTTTGTGTTCATTAAGGAGTTAATCTCATCAAAAATTCAGGGGTGAGAACCCCTGTTCTGAGGCGGTGAACTTAGCGGTTATGGAGCGATTTCCGGGAATCTTAATCTCCAAAAAGGGGGATGGTATGAGAAAACATTCCCAAAATTCAACGGAAAGGAGGTGAAAAAGAGTGAAAATTGATAAAGGCAAGGCGGTAATCCTTTGGTTGCCCGCACTTATGGCAGTTCTCCTTCTCTTTTCCATGGCGAGGACTGAGGATGAAAGGGTAGTGAGTTCCCCGCTCTTTCAGCATTCCCTGGAGTTGGCTAAAGCAAACCTGGAGCAGCAAATTCATACCCCTCCAGTTATGAACGCGAATCGGGGCCATCAGGGTAAAGTCTGCCGGATGTCCCGCTCGGGCGATAGGAGCCCCCCGGCTCCCCTTAATCCCACCTATGCTGGTGCGACCTGTGATGGGACAGAGACCTGCACTGGTGGAGCAACCTGCGCTCCGAATCTCACCTGTATACAGGGTGCACCCACCTGTGATGGAAGTTTTACCTGCGATAACGCTGGGTATACTTGTGCAAGGAATCTCACCTATAACCCTCCTCAACTTACCTGTGAGCCCTACCTCCCCACTTGTGAGCCGATGCCTACCTGCGAATGGACCTCAGAGACCTGTCTCCAGGGGCAGACCTGTTCCCCCAACTACACCTGTCAAGCTGGTAGTCCTACCTGTGATGGGACGGAGACCTGTCAACCCCTTCCGTACGAGACCTGTGATCCATCGATGCCCACCTGCGACAGCAACGGCCCCACTTGTCTGTATCATTTTACCTGTGAGCCCGGCCAGCCAACGTGTATAGGAGGGGTTCAGACTTGTGATCCAAATATGTATACCTGCGACAATTTCGAGCTAACCTGCGATCCGTATGCCCCCACTTGCGATGCATATAGTCCCACCTGTCAGGGCTGTCCGACCTGTGATGGAGGCTCAACCTGCGACGGCACCGAGACCTGTGCACTTTCTAACACCTGTTCAGGCTATCCGACCTGCAATGGCACACCGACCTGCAATCAGTCCGAGACCTGCTTAGGGACAGAGGTGACCTGTGATGGGAGTCATACCTGTATGGGTGAGGCCCTTACTTGTACCCCCTACCTCACCTGTGATGGCATGGAGACCTGTGATGCTAGTCCGACCTGTCAGGACTACCAGACCTGTGATGGATCGGCAACCTGTGCTCCCAATGAAACCTGCGAAGGGGTGGAGACCTGTGACACCAGTCCAACTTGCACAGGTTACAACACCTGCCAGGGTGGCCCTACCTGTGACGGCAGCCAGACCTGTGATATGTCCCCCACCTGTGATGGGACCCAGACCTGTGACGCAAGTTTGACTTGCACAGGTTACAATACCTGCCAGGGTGGCCCTACCTGTGACGGTAGCGAGACCTGTGATATGACCGAGACCTGTGATGGCAGCCCCACCTGTGATCCCCAGCAACCCACCTGCGACGGCAGTGTGACCTGTGATCCGGATATGGTCACCTGTGATGGTAGAGCTACCTGTGATGGGGCTCAGACCTGTGCGCCTTACTCCACTTGTTACGGTATGATTACCTGCGACGGGACTATCACCTGTGATCCAGACTATCTGACCTGTGATCCGGGTATGCCTACCTGCGATCCGGCATCGCCTACCTGTGATGGCAGCGAAACTTGCGATGGCAGCGAAACTTGCACTGGTTATCTTACCTGCGATGAAAATTATACTTGTGGATTATACGAGACCTGTGACCCAGGTATGCCTACCTGCGATCCGGCATCACCTACCTGTGACGGTAGCGAGACCTGTGCCCCTAACTTCACCTGCCAGGATGTGACCTGTGGAGGGCCAATGCCGACTTGTGATGTTGTCAACCCCACCTGTGATCCGGCTATGCCCACTTGTAGCCCAGCACAGCCAACTTGTGATGGCAACCAGACCTGTGTCGCCCTCACCTGCGCGGGAGGCCCCACCTGCAATGGGGCGGCTACCTGTGCGCCCCTTACTTGCACTCCGGGGATGCCTACCTGTGCCGCAGGTCCTACCTGTGACGGTAGTCCAACCTGCCTCCCGGTATGCGTGGGTGTAGAGGAGGAGCAGATGCAGCAACTGATGCCAGAGGGCTACCAGTTACGCCAGAACTATCCTAACCCATTTAACCCATCCACTACAGTGGAGTTTGGCGTGCCTGAGGACTGCCAGGTAACCCTGCGGGTATACAACCTCAGGGGACAGTTGGTCAAGACCTTGATCAACGAATATAAACTGGCTGGAACCTACACCGCTACTTGGGATGGGAGGAATGAACAGGGTCAGAGGGTAGCCAGTGGAACCTATCTCTGTAAGATCACTGCTGGTGGATTCACCTCGACGACGAAGATGGTTCTGGTAAGGTAATGGTCTACCTTTGAGGTGAGAAGATAATAAGGAGAGAGCTCCACAAGCTTAGAAGGCCTGTGGGGCTCTCTTTTTCTTCTCCAAGGTGGCAACCTCTACTATCTGATGAGGGTCATCTTTTTTGAATCGCTGAAACCCTCGGCCAACAGTCGGTAGAAATACACACCTGAGGAGACTTCCTTACCGCTATCGTTCCTTCCATCCCAGGAAACCAGGTAAGAACCAGGTTCTTTTCTTTCGTCTATCAGGGTACGGATCACCTGTCCGTTTATATTATAGATTTTGAGGGTGGTAGGTACTGATTGCTGGTTGCCAACATCCGGGATCTGAAAGGAAATTGTTGTTAGGGGATTAAAGGGGTTGGGGTAATTCTGTCCAAGGTGGAAAGTTGAGGGTAGGAGAGAGGATGAAATCTCCATCTGGTTAGAGGGGGATTTAGTGGTATAAATATACGTCTTATAGCCCCGATTTTGGTCAACTTTTAAGGCCCCAATAACGAGATCAGCTTTTCTGTCCCCATCGATATCTCCCCCTCCGGCCACTGCCCAGGCAAACCAACCTGAACCGCTTTCCCCAGATAAGATTGCCTCCGCAGATGAGCTCATCCCTGGCCCCCCCAGGTAAAGGTAGGCCAAAGGGCCTTGGGTATTCCACGGATTACCACAATACGAGGCAACGAGCATATCGGCGAAGCCATCTCCATTTATATCTTCCACATTGGCCAAGGAGTAAGTGAACCAGGAGATAACTCCTCTGTTCTTCAGGATCACATCGGGCTGGTCATCCATCCCCGGCCCCCCGAAGTATACCAGAATAATCCCTTTCCCCACTCTTCTTTTGCCTTTTGTCGCACCGACTACTACATCGGAAAAACCGTCCCCGTTTAAATCTCCCCCTCCGGCCACAGACCAGCCCAAGTATTCCCCAGGGGAGTGACCCTCCAGGATAAGGCCGGGAGTATCAACCATATCTTTGGCCCCGAAATAAATATAAGCCCTTCCCTTACTACTACCGCTTAACCTATGACAGGGGGCCCCGATGATGACATCAGCATATCCATCTCCGTTTACATCCCCAGCTCCGGCCAGGGATCTCCCGAACCAGTCGAACCCATCACTGCCGGAGAGGACTAAATCAGGCAAACCATCCATGGCCTTGCCACCGTAGAAGATATAAACTAGCCCCGGCCCATCCCTCCTCTGACCTCGGTAAGCGCTTACCGCCAAATCAGCAAAGCCATCGCCATTGACATCTCCCACGCCAGCAATTCCCTCCCCAAACCCATCGAAGTTCTCTCCAGAGGTTAGACAGAGAGCGGGGATATCACTCATATCCTTACCCCCATAATAGATGTAGACCAAGCCCCCTTTTCCTCCTCCGGTATAACTGCTGTGCACGCCAACGATGATATCACCATAACCATCTCCATTAACATCTCCTGCCCCAGCTACTGAACAGCCAAATGACCCCGCGTTGTCCTCATTCCGCAAACTAACATCGGGAAGATTGTCCATCTCTTCTCCGCCATAGTAGATGTAGACCGGACTGACCTGAGGGCTTTGAGAGGGGAAGCCACTGACTATGATATCATCGTAGCCATCACCGTTGACATCTCCTGCGTTGGCCACGGACATACCCAGGTTTTCATCCCTTGACCAACCTTCCAGAGCTTGGGAAGGGGGGAGAGATCTCTCCAAACCAATTGAAGGGAGAGATATTATGAGGAGAGTGAAAAGACAAGCAACCGTAAAAGCCTTCTTTTTCATAGTGCCTCCCAGTTTAAATTTGATAGATTTCCTCCTCTAAAATAGCCTCTTCCAGAGGAGTCTTCTTTTAACCCTTTTTAACTTCTTCCTAATCATCGGGAGCGCCTCGTAGGTTGCTCTTTCTCCCCTTTCTATACAAAATTTGACTTTGGAGAAATGGGCCCAATTGATCCCATCTAAGTTTGGCTGGATTACTAAATCTGCTTTAGCTAATTTAAGCTTAGTTAACTCGTGTCCCCGAATGTCGTCAGCCTGGTAGAGGATATCTATCCCATGGGGAAAATCCTGCCGGAATATGCTTCCCTCTACAGTAACACCAATTACCAGATCAACCCCTAAGCTGCGCACTGCCTCCACCGGCACTAAGCTGGTCACCCCTCCATCTACCAGGAGCCAATTGTCCTTTTCAATAGGAGGGAATATTCCCGGAATGGCTGAACTGGCCATAAGGGCATCGGAGAGCTTTCCTTCCCTAAGCCAGATCTCTTTCCCCGTTCTCAAGTCGGTAACCACTGCCAGGTAGGGTAGGGAAAGATCAGCGAAAGTTTTTTCTCCCACCACCATTTCCAATAGAGGCTTGATCTTCTTCCCATCTATCAGCCATTTCTTTGCCACCTCCAAGTTTATCAGGTAAAGCTCCTTGATGAAAGAGATCAGCCTCTTTACTGCCCACCTTCTTTTCTTGGGGATGGATCTTATGGAGATCTTATCAAGGCTGAGGATACCCTTATCCTGAAGGAGCTCAACGGCCTGTTTGGCTAGGTAGTCAGCATCGGGTCTGAGGGCAAAGGCGCCCCCCACAATGGCACCCATACTGGTACCGGCCAGTGCATCGATTGGTACCCCCTCCTCTTGAAGAACCTTTAAAACGCCTATATGGGCCAGACCCCTAGCTCCACCACCGCCCAGAGCCAGACCTACTTTTGGCTGAAGGGAGTTAAACATGTTAACCCAGCTTTAAGATTAAAGGGTCTTGGTTTTTAGTTCTGATCAACACTTTGTCTCTTCGTAGCTCAGTTAATTAAACTATGAATTGTAGGACCTCACCTTATAGAATAAAATTGAAACGCTAGTAATGTCAAGTGCTTTCTCTACTTTTATTTTCCTCCTTTTGCGGATAAGTAATTTGGCTTGACTTTTGACAGTTCCTCCTATATTAATTATGAAGAGTTGGTCTAAGGCTTTGACCCGAATTATTCATAAATTTCCCACGGGCCAGTCTCATCTGCCTCACTTTTTTATGAATAATTCAGGTTACGGAAAGAGCAACCTTTCAGAAACTTTAGATAAGCATAGTTGGAGATGATTAAACATTTCTTGAAAACATTAGCTTTTATTTTAGGTGGGGGGATAATAATTCTCCTTAGTTTATACCTCATCCTCCAAAAAACCCCACTTTTGAGGGATGGGGTGAACACCTGGATCAAAAGGAAAAACTTTCCTTTTAAAGTAAAGGTTGAGAAAATAAAAGGTAATTTCTTTACTGAAGTTAAATTAGAGGGCATCAAAGGAGAGGTCGATCTGCCAGGCTACTCATCTTCTTCACTTGAAATCAAGGAAATTCGATTTAAATACAAGCTAATCGATCTTCTACGCGGCAAAAAGATAGGGGTGAAAGAAGTTTCTCTCAAGGAGCCCAGAATTATTCTCAAGGAGGGAAGGAAAACTTCATCGTCGCCCGCTCCCCCCGCATTTCCCTTAGTGCTTATTCAAAGGTTCTTCATTGATAACGGGGAATTGAAGATTGTGACTGCCCACGGAGATCTCAGCTTCATAGGTATTAACCTAAACCTACCTTTTATCTCTCTAAGTGGTAATAGAATTGAGGGAGAGCTTGAAGATCTCTCCTTCGATCTTTTGGAAAGGGATTTTCACCTAAAGAGTTTGAGGGGGAAGTTCTCCTTCTCAAATGATAGCCTCTTTTTATCTAACATAACCCTGATAACCGGTCACTCCAATCTTTTGGCAGACGGATGGATAACGAAGCTCAAAAATCCAGAGTTTACTTTAAGTATCTCTGGCAATAAACTGAATTTAAATGAAATGGACAAATTAGCTAATTTAGGCGGTATCCTCTCCGGGACGGTAATAACCGACTTTAATGCCAGGGGAAAGTTAGGTGACTTCCGTGGTAAAGCGAAGGTAGATGGAATTTTCCTGGGGAGGAAGATGGAGGACTTCTCTTTTGAATACCGCTGGAAGGAGAACGTCCTTTATCTCCATAATGCTAATGGGATTTATTTTAGGGCCTTAATGAAGGGAGATGGATGGCTTAACTTTTCTACTTCTCCCCCCACCTATTTTGCTGATCTCGGCCTTTTTGGATTGGACATAGATGAGGTGGTAAATTCCCCCTTGACTACCGATCTGAGCGGTAATGTCAAGTTAGAAGGGAAGGGACTGTGCGTAGATGATTTAGCGTTTGACTTTCAAGTTGATCTGAGGGAATCCAAAATTCAGGGAATCCCCATTGATACCATTAGGGGGAAAATCTTTATTGATAGAAACGGCATGGTCTTTCTTCCGGGTTTTCAAGCTTATCTTGAAGGAGCATCTGCCCAGTGGGAAGGGGATATAGATTTCTGGGGGGGGATAAACATTTCAGGTGAGATTAGGGCGGCAGACCTCTCTTCTTTGGAGGAGATCTGGCTGCCTCATGGGTGGGGGGGGGAACCTTCCGCTCATTTCACCCTTCAAGGATGGATCAGAGATCCGCATTTGAGGGCGGATCTGCTCATCGATAGCTTGAGCAATGATCTCTTTACCGTGCGAAGGCTAAGGGGTGAGATTGATCTCTCCGGAATCTTTAGTCGAAGGGAGGGAAAAGCTTGGCTTAAGGGGGATTCCATAGAGGTTAAGGGGTTAAAATGGAAGCGGGGGGCTGCTCAACTGAGGTTTGTGGGGGACTCGATAGATTTTGATTCCCTTTGGGTAAAAGGGGGGGAGAGCGAGTTTTCCCTAATTGGCAGTCTCCAGAGGGAGGGGGGGAAGGATGCTTTGCAGATAAAAAGGCTTAGGGGCCAATACAAAGGGGTTAACTTCTTTAGTGAAAAACCATTTAAGGTTTTCTTGCTGCAGGATATGGTTTCCTTTGGGGAGATAAATCTCCAAACAGAGGAGGGGACTATCCTCTGTAGTGGGTTATGGGGGAAGGAGGGGTTGAACCTCTCCCTTAGGGTTGATGATTTGCGGCCCGTCTCCATTTGGGGAAGCCTTCTACCGCAACTCGATGGCCTTCTTACGGCCAGCCTGGACCTAAGTGTGAGGTCGAACCAGCTCTCTCTCTCAGGGAAGTTTGAGATAAAGAGGGGAAGATGGGGAAAGCTCGAATTTCAATCGCTCTCCTCCCCGATATGCTATAAAGATAGTTTACTTACCCTTGAGGGGTTGGAATGGAGGATGAAAGGGGGTAGCTACGAGCTCTCGGCGTCCATCCCCTTCTATATCTCCCTTCAACCACCAGGGGTGGGGTTATTGGATAAGAGGTTAAACCTAAACATAAAGGGAAAAGGGAAGAGGTTTGATCTTCCCCTGCTTTGGACTGATTTGGTTCAGAAATGTAAAGGGGATTTTCTCCTTTGGGGGAAAGCAGAGGGCCCTCCGAACAAACTCAAATTAGGGGGTGGTTTAAACATAAAATCCGGTGAGCTAAAAGTAAAGGGGATTGAAAATATACTTACTGGATTAAACCTTGATTTATCCCTTAAGCAGAATATCTTATCCATCAATCGGATGGAGATCCAATCCGTTGGGAGAAAGAAAGGGAGAGGTATCTTCTATCAACTCTGGGGCGCTCTTTCTGGCCGGGGAAAAGAAGAAGTTGGTCACCTCCGAATCTCAGGGAATATTGACCTCTCCAAATTAACGCTTCCCAATTTCAATCTGGGGATAGAAGTCAACAGGCTTTCAATTCTCCTCGCCGAGGGTATGGGGGAATGTAATCTCGATGGTTCCCTCCAGCTCATCGGTCAAAGGCCCCCCTTGCTTCAAGGTAGGATTCTGGTCCACAAACTGGTCTACCACCTTCCCCTCTCTTGGTCTTTACCCCAGGGAAAGCGGGAATTACCCCTCACTCTTGACCTTGACCTTTCCTTTCCCCAAAACCTCTGGATCAAGAACCCACAAACGTCGGTAGAACTGGCTGGTGACCTGAGGGTTTCATCGGTCAGAAAAGAGCTCCAAGTTTTGGGAGACCTTAATCTGAAAAGGGGAGAGTATTTTCTCTATGGGAGCACTTTCCACATAAGCTCTGGATTGATAAGCTTCGAGGAATCTCCTGACTTTAACCCTAGGGTTGAGATAGAGGGTAAGACAGAGGTGGGAGATGAAACCATACTTCTCACAGTAAAGGGGACTTTGAAGCAGCCAATAATTTCCTTTGACTCAGTCCCTCATCACTATCCCCAGGAAGATATCCTGGCCCTTTTGGCTGTCCATCAGACCCCTGTGGGAATCGATACCTTAGGAGCTAAGGGGACCATAGCCCCGCGAGCTACGGACTTCTTCACCTCCTATCTGGAACATGAGTTGGAGAAGGAGATTGCCAAGAGCCTACAGGTAGAGACCTTACAGATAAAGGCTGATCGGGAGAAAGAGCTTGCCTTAGGCAAGATAGAAATTACTGTAGGGAAGTATATCTCCAATCGGGTCTACCTTCAATACTCTAGGCGGCTCTCCATGGAGAGTGGTCAGGAGGTGGGAATAGATTACCGGCTTAGCAGACTTTTCTCTCTCCAAGGGGTGAGGGATCGGAAGGGGCTATATCGACTTAGCTTAAACCTTAAGTGGACCTATTGAAAATGGTTTCCTCAAGGGGCTTATCAATTCTTTTCCTCTTCTTCTATATCCTCGGATTAGCAGCAAACCTTTTCTCCCAGCCCATAGGAAGAATTCTCATCAGGGGAAACGTTCATCTCCCCTCTGGCCTGATAAAGGACCAGATGTACACCAAGGAGGATCACTGGTGGAGCCATCACTACTTTGATCAACGGGCCCTAAAAGTTGATCTGGTAAAGATAGCCGCCCTATACCATCACTATGGTTTTTTAGAAGCAAAGGTAGACGCGGATACATCCTGGGGTGAGGGGGAGAAACTTGATCTCATC
Source organism: bacterium (assembly GCA_029932675.1). Classification (GTDB taxonomy): domain Bacteria; phylum SM23-81; class DAOVCL01; order DAOVCL01; family DAOVCL01; genus DAOVCL01. The sequence continues at coordinate 3,381 of JAOZPP010000020.1, read as the reverse complement.
ATTACAATTCACGAAGGAGTCCAAACCTTGGTGAGTGGGGTTGAACTCTCCGGTGCCACCCATCTTCCCATTTCCAGGCTTTTGGAGGATATAGCTACCAAGGTTGGTGATCCTCTCTCCTTAAAAAAGTTAGAGGAGGATAAGGGAAGGCTTATCTCCCTCTATGCAGATAATGGTCACCCTTACGCCCAGGTTGAACCAATCTATCAGCTTTCCCCAGATAGTACTTCAGCAGAGGTTACTTTTCTAATTAGGGAGGGGACTTTAGTGAGGTATGGGGGAATAAAGATAAGGGGACTTAGATCTGTGCATGAACACTTGGTTAAAAGGGAGCTAACTATCAAGCCAGGCCAAGTTTATAGTCGTTCCCAAATCGAGGAGAGCCAACAAAGGATATATTCCACGGGTCTCTTCAGTTATGTGAGAATCTATGCCCAGAACCCCTTCAAGAAACCAGAAAATCCCGATTTCATCATCTCGGTTATGGAAAGGGAGAATAGATGGTTTGGCCTGCGCACTGGCTTAGGCCAGGATGAGCAATATGATGTTACCTTTGATCTCACCGGGGAATGGGGCAACCGAAATATCGGGGGGAGTGGTAGGAAACTAACCTTAGGCACCATCCTTCGCTTTCAGGTCCTCGGTAATTGGGCCAACCTAAAGAACAGGTTTGTACTTACCTATACTGAACCCTGGTTTCTGCACACCAGAACACCCCTATCTTTAAGGCTCTATTTTGACCCAGGGGTTAAGGATAGGGTGATGGGATACCGCATACAGAGATGGGGAGGGGATCTGGATTTAAGCCATGAGATAAAGAAGAACTTCATCCTGCGCGCCGATTACTCCTATGAGCAGGTAAACATCTTTGGTGTCCCCCCAAGTATGGCTGAGGAGATTAAGAAGGAAAAGGGTATCACCGTGAGGCGGGGAGTTAGCCTTTCAGCAACTAAGGATACCAGGGATAATGTGTTCATCCCCCATCGTGGCTCCTGGACCCAGCTCTCGGGTACCTTTATTGGTGGTCCCCTGAGGGGGGATCTCAGCTTTTACCGACTAAGTGGCTCCTGGTGTAGATACCAGAGGCTCAACAAGGGTCTTATCTTAGCTAACCGGTTGAAGATAGGATTTGCCCAACCCTACGGGCCGACCAAGGAGATTCCCAGCACAGATTGGTTCTTCGCCGGCGGGGGAAGTTCTATCAGGGGGTTTGCGGAGAGGAGCATTGGACCCAAAGATAGTTTAGGGGTTGCTATGGAGAGGAGGGCCCTTCTTGTTTCCAATTTCGAGTTAAGATTTCCTCTCTTTTGGAGGTTGGGGGGAACGATCTTCTTGGATGGGGGTGGAGTATGGGGGGATTGGGCCTCTATCTCCTTAAATAGAATCTCCTTAAATAGAATTAATCTAAGCATGGGATATGGAGTTCAATTATTTACACCAGTTGGGCCTCTCCGTTTGGACTATGGTCAGAGGATCGTCTCCGAAGGAGTTAAACCAGGGGGGAGATTCCATTTCAGCATCCTTTACTCCTTTTAAGATGAATAAGAGACTGAGGGAAGTGAACATCTGCGTAATTACCGACCAGAGGATCGCCGCTCATCAGGATCTGCAAGAAGTAGTCAGGCAGGTTCTCTTGGGAGGAGCCGAGATGGTGCAGTTTAGGGAGAAGAGCATGGGAGACAGGGCGTTCTATAATTTGGGTTTGAGGTTGAAGAAAGTGGTAAGGAAGTTTGGAGCACTGTTTATGATTGATGACCGGGTTGATCAGGCTTTAGCCTTGGAAGCAGATGGGGTACATATCGGCCAGGAGGATCTCCCCCTTCCCTTGGTTAGGAAGATCCTTGGGCCTGGGAAGATCATTGGCTATTCGGTTAAGAGTGTAGCTGATGCCCAGTGGGCTTATGAAAATGGGGCAGACTATTTGGGGGTTGGCCCCATCTACCAAACGAGTACCAAGGACGCTGGTCCATCCCTGGGGGTTGGAGTATTGAGGAGGATAACGAAGGCGGTCGGCCTTCCGGTTTTGGCCATAGGGGGGATTGATGAGGATAATGTACAAGCTCCCATCATCAATGGTGCCGGGGGGGTAGCAGTTATTAGCTCGGTTATGGGCGCGCCGGACAAAAAAGCTAAAGTCCAGAGGTTAAAGGGGAAGGTGATTGAGGCCAAGAGGGCATTGAGGGGGGATAGACCTCTCCCAGGCGACGATCCCTTAGTGGGGAGGTGAAAGATGTATATCCGCTGATGCTTACCGAGCTACCTTACCTGGGGGAGATACTCTCCCTCGGCTGTGCCATTGTGTGGGCAATCGCTGTTGTCCTCTTTCGCAAAAGCGGGGAGACCATGCCTCCACTGGGCCTGAATCTCTTCAAGGACCTTTTAGGCCTTTCCCTCTTTATTCCTACGTCCCTACTTTTCGGTGAGGCACTAACCCTAAGGGTTCCACTGAGTGATTACCTTTTAGTCTTAGCCAGTGGGGCCATTGGAATAGGATTAGCGGACACCATATTCTTTAGGAGCCTAAACATCTTGGGGGCAGGACTATCCGCAATTGTGGATAGTTTATACAGCCCGTTCACCATCACCCTTTCGATTATCTTTCTCCAGGAAAGGATGGGCCCCTTACAGCTCCTTGGCGCCCTGTTAATCGTTTCCGCCGTGCTTATGGTCTCTGAAGAGAGAAAGAGGGACTATGTCTCCCGTGCCAACCTATTGATGGGGATTGGGTTGGGAGTTCTCTCTATGGCCCTTATGGCGGTGGGGATAGTAATGATCAAGCCGCTTTTGAACCGCTCCCCCTTGCTGTGGGTGATTGAATGGCGGCTGGTGGGCGGCTGTCTCGTCTTGGGGATCATCTTGCTCTTTCATCCAAATCGCCAGAAAATCCTTCACTCCCTTTTTCCTATGCCTGGCTGGCGATTTGTCCTCCCCGGTTCCTTTCTGGGTGCTTATGTCTCATTGGTAGTTTGGATGGGAGGGATGAAATACACCCAGGCCTCTGTCGCATCGGCCTTAAATCAAACAAGCAACGTCTTTATTTTCATCCTTGGGCTCTTATTCCTTAAGGAACGAGTCAACCCATTGAAGGTCGCCGCCATATTTTTGGCCTTCCTTGGTGTAGGGGCCGTTTCTCTGGGCTGATGATGAATGGGAAAAACTTGCCCCAAGGGCAAGAAATGCTTATATTATAAAAGATGAACCGATCGTTGATCCACTTTAACCAGCGAAAGATGAAAGGTTGACCAATGAGTTTGTTTCAAAAGGTGTTAGCTCTCATGGTGATGGGGTTGTTGGGAGGGATTACCTCTCCCTCAACTGCAGAGCAGTTAACCCTCACGGTCAATGCTGGTAGGTACCGGATCCTCTCTGGGGTTGGAGGGC
>JAOZPP010000111.1 GCA_029932675.1 bacterium | reverse complement strand
AAGGGTAGTAGCCAGTGAAGGCAGAACTCAAAAATAGTTTTGCAGCAGCTAAAAAACCAGGCATGGGCAGGAGGGAGGAGTGTGGTTGGTGTCTGGGTTTTTGTGTTTTTAGGGAGGAGAAAGGAAATGCGAAGAGGCTTTTCCATGATGATATGTTTTGCCTTGCTTCTCCTTACCTGTAGCAACCCTATCACGCCACCAAATAAGGGAGATTATCTGCCCCCCACATCTCCTGAAAACGTCCTTTCCAATTTGGAAGTGGCTTACAATACAAAAGACCTCAGGGGCTATCTTGAATGCCTTTCAGAGGACTTCTCATTTTATTCCCCTAAGGTGGGGGAATGGGACAGGGAAGTTGAGGAACAAGTCCATAAGCTCATGTTCCAACAAGTGGAAAGCATAGAGTTGAGTTTCAAAGGCGATAGTAACCTGGAAGACTTATCAGGTTGGCGGGTGCTTCCGCGCCTTTATCATTTGACCCTAAAGCACAATTCAGGATTCAGAGAAGAGGCCTCCGGGCAGGTAAGATTTTATCTAAGGAGAGAGCCCAGAGGCTTATGGAGAATTGTAAAATGGAGGGAACTTTGATGAGATGGATCGAGATGTCGTTGTTGATATTTTTAATCTCTGGGGGGCATATTTTCGGACAAACATATGTCAGCGGCCCTGTTGACAGAGACACTACCTGGACTTCAGAGCACAGTCCCTATATCGTAACCGAGGATCTTATTATTACAAAAGGGGCTACTCTGACCATTAAGCCAGAGGTGACTATATATACCAACAATCATGCTCGCATCATCGTTGAGGGTGCTCTTATAGCCATTGGGACCTCAAAAGAGAAGCCAGATATTGTGTTTTCAACCCGAAACCACTGGGGTGGGATATGGTTTCGTCCTGCCAGCAGCGGAATTATAAAGCACTGCTTTATTGAAGAGTCAGGCTATTTTGCCATTGTGATTGACCGTTCTTCACCTTCTATCATAGGGAATGAACTATACTACAATAATGCAGGCATAGATCTTCGACTCTCGTCGTCTTTGATTCAAGATAACATTATTAAGGGCACAGGAGGTGGAAGTGGAATATTCATTAATTCCTCCCCTTGTACATTGATTGGTAATACAATAACTAATCATAAACAAGATCGATGGAGCGTCGGTATAGCTGTAGGGGGCCCGCCCCTACCTGAGAAGATGCATTTTAATAACTTTTATGATAATTTGTCAAATATCAGGTACTGCATCGAGGAGGGGGACACCTTAGATGCTAGATATAACTGGTGGGGTTCCTCTGATGAAGATGAGATCAAACTTTTGTTCTATGATTGGGGTTGTGGAGGGGTACTGCTCTATAAGCCGTGGTTGGAATCCCCCTATACTGCTGTGGAAAGGACAACCTGGGGGGAGATTAAAGCAAGGTACAGATAAAATAAAAAGGGAGGTTAAAATGGCACGACTATTTTTTAAACCAGAGCGCCAGTGGGATTTCTCTTACTATCTGTGGATGCTCATCATAGCTTCTTTTATAACCTTTGGGTTCAGGGGCGAATCCTTTTGTCAAGAGAGTTACTGGACTATTATGATTTACATGGCAGGTGATGATATTGGTCTCTGCGGGAGGCTAGAAGGGCGAAGCTACGGCAAGAAGGACCTTAATGAAATGGAAGAAGCCATGGAAGGTGTAACAGCGAATGTAATTGTCCTACTTGATGAATATCCCGAGGGCGCAGGTCAGGGTGGAGAGACAAAGGCTTATAAAGTTAATTATGATTCAGCACCGGAGGGAACCGACCAATGGTGGAACATCGTTTCAGAGGAAATCCCATTGACTGACATTAACCCAAATTGGGAGGATGAGTTGAATATGGGAGCCCCCCAAACCTTAATTGACTTTGCGACCTGGGCGATCGAAACCTACCCAGCGGATAAGTATGCCTTGATCCTTTGGGGGCATGGCACTGGGTGGGCACCACCACCAGAGGAAGCGGTAGGAGAGCCCACCAAATCGGTTTGTTATGATCAGACTGACGACGACTGGTTAAATGTGGCAGAGCTTAGAACCGCAATTCAGACAATATATAATAATACCGGCAATACAAAGCTTGATATTTTGGGGATGGATGCTTGCCTTATGGGGATGATCGAGGTATTTTATCAGGCTGTGTCCTATGCAGAAGTTGGGGTTGGATCAGAGGAGATGGAAAGTCTTGACGGCTGGGATTACGCTTTCTTATCGAAGCTGGCTTCAGAGCCTGATATGAGTCCCGACACCCTGGCCTGGTGGATAGTGGACTATTATCGTCAAGAATACGAAAATAGTACGGATAAGACATTGTCGGTCTTCTATATAGATCAACTTGGCTCCACACTAGCTGAAAAGGTTAATAACTTCGGCCATCTTTTGTGTACCAGTATGTATGCTCATAAGAGTGAAATCGATGCAGCACAGAGTAATTGCCATAAATTTGCTTGGGATAATGCTCGTTATATCGATCTCTACGATCTTGCGGAGAAGATCAAAGACGCTAACATTACTTCCGCATTGAACTCCTCAGCTCAGGAAGTTATGGACGTTTTAGATTCCATTATTATAAATGAGTGGCATGGATCAGATAGAGAGTGGGCGCATGGTATATCTATCTACTTTGAGGACGTGGAATCCAACTATAAAAGCCTGTATGATGGCATCTCAGGCTTTCTAGAGTTCACTGCTTACTCCTCCTGGGATGAGATGCATCACACCTTTTACAATCCTGCTTTGATTACCTGGGCGGGAGTTTCAAATCTAGGGATTAGTTTAGCCATCTCCAGCGGGGTAACCCTCACCATCCAGCCTGGCACCACCGTAAGGTTCGCCCCTGACACCTGGTTGAGCGTCTACGGCACCCTGGATGCTGTGGGCACCTCCTCAGATCGAATAACCTTCATCCGATCCGGAAGCTCCAACTGGGAAGGTATTTACTTGCAGTCCGATACCGATGATTCAAAAATCTGGTACACCGATATAGACCACGCATCCCAGGGGCTCCACATCGGTTATTGTACCGCCAACATCCGCCACACGAAAATCCACCACTCTAACAACGCTCTCTTCTGTGCCTTTGCCCATCCGGATTTCTCCTACAACGATATCTACCAGACCGGAGGGGATGGGATCTTCGCCTATGGAAGTACCATCACCATGAACCACTCCCATTACAATGTGATCACCGAGAATGCCGGATGCGGGGTCCAGGGCACAGGCTCCACAACAGTATTTGCGGATTACGGAGGAAACAGCATCTATAACAATTTCTCAAAAGAGATGAGGATGACCTCTGGTTCGGTAGCCTATGCCGAGTATAACTGGTGGGGGAGTGATCCCCCGGATGCCAGTGAGTTTGAGGGTCCTATTGATTATGACCCCTGGTTACATTCAAATCCCAATCCGGGAAGGCCCAAGCCTCTGGTTATAGCCTCCTTAGATGAAAAGGTAAAGCAAGCCCATGAGCTTCTCTGTGCCAGCATGTATGAGGAGGCCATCCGACTGGCAGAGGCTGTTATCGAGGAAAGCCCCAACTCCCCTGCCGCCTTCTCCGCCCTGAACATCATCCGGTTTGCCTATTGGGAATCGGGGGAGCCGGGATTTGATAGTTATGTCTTGGACTTAGCGGCTCGGTACAATCGTGAAGAGATGGGAGGGGTGGCCTTATTGAATTATGCGGCTGACCTTGTTCGGGAAGGTGATTATGAAAGGGCTTTGAGCACCCTGGAGGGATTAAGAAGGAACCGCTCCGGGACGGACTTTGAGAAGCTTGCCTTGTTTACTGGATTGGTTATCTATCAGGAGGTGCTGGGGGACAGAGGAGGTGCTCTTAGGATTTACTCCACCTTAAAGAGCCGTTATCCAGATGATCTACTCACTGCGCAAGCGGAGCGACTTCTGGATACCCATCGCTCCCCGCGTCCTGGAAGGCAGAAGAAAGAGCGGGAAGAGACCCTGCCAGAGGGCTTTACTCTTCTCCAGAACTACCCCAACCCGGGTAACCCATCAACCACCATCACCTTCACCCTTCCCAGGGCCACCCATA
>JAOZPP010000110.1 GCA_029932675.1 bacterium | reverse complement strand
CCTCCCCTACCAGATGAGTCCCAGGCTCCAGTAGCTCCGCCATCTCTATGTCCGGAACCCCTCCTATCCGCACTACACCCGCCTGACGAGTGTCCACCGCCCAGAAGTCATACCCTTCCCCTCCAACTACCTCCTTAAACCGCAAGGAACCAGCGTCATACCCCAAGGAAATGTCAAATCCACATACCGGCTCAGTCACCGTCAGCTCAATGGGAACCCGCACCAGCCCATCGGCAACCTGCGGCTCCTCAGCAACCAGCTTGTTCTCCGCACCCTTTACACTCACCGATGGCTTGTAAGCAACCGTGGCTCCCTTCGTCCCACAGAAGGGGAAACTCACACAGGTCAAATCATCCGGAGTAGGATCCATCCCACAACCAGGATAAGGAGCAGGAGGTGCAGTGGAACCAGGAACACCAAAGATGTACTGCAGAGCCATCAGGGGATCATTGGTGAGCACACTACCATCATCGTTGTAATCAGCAGCGCTCTCACAACTGGGAGGAGTAGCCCCAGGAACTCCAAAGATGAACTGCAGCTCCATCAGAGGATCGTTGGTGAGCAACTGCCCGTTGGCATCATAGTCTCCCCTAATGAAGAGAGGCCCTGCCACAGGTGGTGTATAGTTCATCGCCCCGATGTTTACATAGAAGTTGGCGTCTCTCCACTTATCCCCGATGTTGCCTCGAATCCTATCTTGATTGGGGTCGGAGACGTTCTGCCAACCCTCCACAGGGTTGCCGACAAAGCTGTAGCCTCCCACCTGCTCCCTGGTGTCAAATGCCGCACCAGGCCCAGATCCACTGTCCGGCCACTGCTCTATGTAGACGAAGAAGGCCTGATCGCCAGGGATATTCTCCCAGTCATCATCTGCACTATCCGCATCCCACAGGTCTACATAGGTATAATCAAAGCACGGACGGGTGGTGCAGGCCTCAGCGGCTATATGACCCTGGTCATCCTTCCACTCCTGGGCAGTGTTGACGACAACCGAATCAATCCAGGGGGTCGAAGGATAGTCGATGATGCTGTCCACGGGATAGACATGCACTTTACAAACAGTAGAATCCCTGGCAATAAAGCCGATCCGCAGGAGCTGATAGGGATCGAAATACTGCGGCACAAAGAGGACACCAATGCCATACCCAGAGTCAACATCGGTCGCCGTCCCACCGCCAAAGGGGTTGTAAGTGGCCAATCGACAGTAGTCCGAGTTGGTAATCAGGGTGCGGTAAGTAAGCTGATCATCACTCGGATTGGCATCACCAGTGAAATCCATCTCGGCGGTAAGCTCCGTCCAAATCGTATCCACGCTCTGAGCAGTAAAGTCTGCATCCAGGGAGTAGATCTGCTTGTCTCCAGATGCAAAACCAGCCGGAATGGTCGCCTCGCCATGATAGGCGTTGGGCGCGTCGATGTCAGCTTTCACGGTTGCACTTAAATCGGTGGACCGACAGGTCGGGCCGCTGGCAATGGCCAGCTTGACCGGAACGGTGGTATCCACCGGAACGCTGAAGGGAACAGGCCTATCCGCCTCGGTCTCCCAAACGATGCCCAAGTTCTGGTCATAGCACTTTACCGCCCTCAACCGGACATTATCCATCCTAAAGCCCCAACCGGGTTGAGGAATCCATCCCTGACAACCGTTCTCCGGGTCATCCTGCCAGGCGTTGAGGATGTAATCGAACCTAAACTGAACCTGAGTGGTTTGAGTATCAGGAGGAGGGGCAATCAACTCCGGCACAAAGGGCACATAGTTGCTGGTCAACGAATCCAATCCCGCAAGCCTCCAATGCCCATGCTCGGTATCTGCCGGACTCTCATAGTCACCCATCTGTGCGTCATAGGTATAGCAGATGTTCTGCCAGTTATTGGAATCATCTACGCTGCGCACATAAATCTGCATATAGTCCTGCAAAACGGTGTTCTCTGGTTGAGGACAGGTAGTCCCCCTCACATACTGATCCTGGCACCACTCTAACCAGATCACAGCAGCCGAATCTATTCCCGGTATGGTTATCCAGGGAGAGACCCAGTAGGAGACCTTTGCTATTGTTTCGGTGTCGGCATCGGAGATATAGCAACAGTGGGTGGCAGAGGGACAAGGATCACCAGTAGAATCAGGCATGGTAATGACCTGCCAACTGCTGGGGAAGGGGATGTACCCAGGGTGCATCTGCAGGCTGGCCCCGCTGTTGGTTCCATGGTTCTCATAGGAGGTACCACCAGTGGTGACCACAATATCATCGATATACCAGCCCTCCCCATGCGGAGGAGCCATCTCCCCATCACAACCACTGGCCGCGGGATCGGAGACAAACTCGAACCTGAAGACTACCGTATCCCCCACCGCCAGGGTATCACCACCGATGTCCTGGCCAATGGTGAGCGCAAACCCAGAGGCATCACAGTTAGGCCAAGATGGATTCAAGTCGTTCCAACCACCGCGGCAGTAATCCTCTTGGTGGTGGAAATAAGCATAGGAACAGGTACCCGCATAGGCTGTGCCAGTGGTAGGCTGGATGAGCACCCAATCCCCCCCATTCACCGAAGCCTGCACGTTGGCTACATCCCACATATCACATCCCTCATGGGCAGTGTTCGGATCGGATGCCGGGGTAACCTTTTCTATGGCCCACGCGTGATTGAAGTTCAGGGTGATCCCGCCTGTCTGCACAACAATTGGATCGGTATCCAGATACTGCCACCAAGAGTTCTTGTAGCCACACTTTGGATTGCCATTCCACCAGGCGCTATCACCACTACAAACTTTTTTTGTAGTAGTATGAAATGGCATAGGATCATAGGGGTCCGTTGTCCACCCTATCGTGCCCTCAAAATCATCCTCCCAGAGGGTATAAGCCCCTTGCTTGTTCAGCAGACGATACCTATCTGGGACTTGTTCTTTCTGCAAGGTGACGGGGTTTATCTTGTGGGGAACTGCAGCAAATGCCACCGTCACACCAAACAGAAAGGTTGCTAGCATAAAAAGCGCTAAAAATGCCTTTTTATTCATTTTCCTTGCCTCCAAAAAATTTAAGGTTTAAACTACAGCCTCTCGCTCTGAGTGCCCCCATTACACTATTAGCCTATCACCCCCTTTCTAAGAAAAATTAAAAATCCTCAATCATCATCCCCCTCAGTGGAGGTTCTTAAAATTATACCTATCACCTCCTTTCAAAAAAATTTAAGACCAGGCAAAAATAAAAAACCACCCCTTTACTACCCTAAAATAGGTGGTTTATACAAATAGATTCCCCCCCTCTTCTCCCCATCCAAGATCTGTCACTATCGTTATCATCTTGCCCGTGGCTTTGCCTCCGTTAAGTAAAGTTTAAACAATCAACAAACTTAAGCGATTATCTACTCCCCTTGGCTAAACCACCTATAAATATAAGCAACCCTCTGGGGCTTGTCAAGTCATTTTTTCTTATTTTTTGATGGAGGCGGTGGGAATCGAACCCACGTCCGAAGATAGGCTAGCCAGGACATCTACATACTTAGTCCCCCTTCTTGTCTCGCCCCGGCCCTCACCGAGGGACAGGTTAAGGCCCGAGCCAGCTCAACAGATTTTGCCCCCGGGCCCTGAGCAAGGCCCGCTGGCTATCCCATCTTTACGGCGCCCCTCTGCAGCCCGATGGGCAGGGCTGCAGGGAACGTGGCCACCTTAAGCGGCCAATGCTAACGAATAATCGTCTGCATCTACATTTATGGGCCAGATTTTTACGAGGCTCTGGCACCTCGGTATGCCGTCCTGCCCTCCATATCCCCGTCGAACCCGATCGCCCCCCAAACAAATTAGCAATTCAACAAGTAAAGCCACAAACATTTACTAAACGATCACCTATCAGTAAAGCGTCTCAGGCATCCCTTGGCTGCTGGAAGCTCTCCTATGCTGACTGGCCTTAATATACTAAGGAAGGAAGGGAAAGTCAAGATGAAAATGTTCGGGAGCCAGATTTTTTAAACCTATGCGGCCTTCCTCTGGCTTTCCCGACCCGATCTGGTATGATCCGGGTAGCCCACTTACTGAGGTGGCAGAACCCCTGTTCTGCCACATACTTCCTTTTACACAGTCAACGGTCAGATGTGGGCATCTGACCGCTCGGAGTTGGATGCTCTCTGCCGTCAGAATCGGGGTTCTGACGGCTCGAGGTTGCTTGAAGACCAGCACTAAA
>JAOZPP010000019.1 GCA_029932675.1 bacterium | reverse complement strand
TTGGACCCCCGCCCCCCCCACCCTGGTTACCATCTGCCTTCCCAGTACCATTTTTTAGAATAGTAGAAAAAAATTTGCGGTTTGAATTTACCTTAGAGAACAATAGGTTAGGCTATTCCCCCTCTTGAATCACTTTTCAATACCCCCCTCTGGTTGGACTGCTCCGCGCTCACCTTTGCAGGGAGGTATATTCTCTTCAAACATCCCTCTACCTTTCGGAGTTTCTAAGGAATCCGAAAGGTAGAGTTAGAGCTTAGATTGCCATGAAGCCACCGCCCGGATTTGAACCGAGGACCTATGGTTTACGAAACCATTGCTCTACCAACTGAGCTACGGTGGCAGGTCCCTTTTTTATTATCGGATAAAAGAGGGAGAAAATTTAGAATTTTTTAATGCCGCCCCGCAGAATCGAACTGCGGACACACGGATTTTCAGTCCGTTGCTCTACCGACTGAGCTAGGGCGGCAAAGGCTTACTAAATATCGGAAGTCTCCCCTCTTCTGTCAAGAAAAATTTTGGTCTTTGTGACTGAGGAACCCACAGGATTATCATCTGCTAAAGGGAATGGCCCTGAAGAAAAGAGGATTCCACTTACTCCCTCCTTTGGTTTATGTAAGAGATTTGCAGATATGAAAGGACTGGTCAGCCATTAGCAGTATGGCATTGATTGAGCAATTATAGAGCATGCTTAATCTCAGTTTAAGGCCCAAAAACAAGGCCCTCCTGATGTTTATCAGGAGGGCCTTACCATCCCATCATGCATGAGGGAAAGGGGGCTATTGCCCTTTCATCTGGCCAGAATATGCCTCAGGACTATGACACCTAAATCGGTATCCTCCCCAGCAGAGACCTTGACCCCTGTCAGGGTGGTATCGACATACTGGCCTGCCGTCGGTTCAATATGAACATCATAATAGCCCTCAGGCAGGCCGATGAGGGAAAAATTCCCATCGGTGGAATCAACATGTGTAGTTTGAATTGTATCCCCATCAGAGGTGGCTAAAATATAGGGGGATGCCTTTAAGGGGTGAACTGTTCCCGAAATTGTCCCGGAAACAATTAGGGGGACTACCCGGATCACCGGTTTGAGCAGATAGCCATCATCGGTGGAGATAATTGACTTCTGCGCATCAAAATCCAGCAGTAGCTCATACAACTTCCCTGCCTCTATCTCGAATTGATGGTTGAGCTTTATCCCAGATTCAGAGCCACTGGGGATATGCAAAGGATAACTCTCTCCCTCGGACACCACCTGACAACTATCAATCAAAAGAAGCCTTATTTGGGTATAATGGCCAGGGACAAGCCCAGCCTCCCCTAAGAGCGCAGTGGCTCCATTGGCCAATTGCATAAGGTCATAGGTGGCCAAGCTGTCATTTACCACTATCCACCCCGCGCTATCTTCCCCCGCTGAGGTATGCACGCTCACCTGGGAGATGATGAGATTGACCTGCTCAATGGAACCTACAGAATCTGTGAGGTATAACCTGAGGACTCCATTTCCCTCCGGTGGGGTGGACTTCTTGGAACAACCCGCCCAAAGGAGGAATGGAATAAGGAGAGTCATCAGGCACGCTCTCTTCTTCATTACTATTAGCCCCCTTTTAGATGTTTTACTGTTGTTCATAAATCATAGGCTCCTGGGGATACGATAGCTGGAAGATATACCAACCTATCTCTTTTTTCTCCTGAAGGTGAAGGGAATTGCCAATACTATCAGAATTACCAATCCCAGGAGCAAAGGGGACAGCTTTGCTTTCCTTCCCTTGACCTCAACCAGATAGGGATTGTCCTCATTCTGGGAAGTAGCCAAAACATCCCCTCTTTCACTTATTGCCTCAATATAGTATTCCAGCCCCCTTGGGTCAACCATATATCTGGGGATGATGGCTTCATACCCTTCTTCTGGGTTTCCCTCCATGGGTAATGAGAAATATATACCTTCCCCCTTCAGTCGATAGTGGAGGAGAAGCTTCATTCCATCCTGGTGATTTTTCACCTTAACCCTAATGGGGAGCGGTTCCCCAGCCATAGCGAACCTTACCGGTAGATGAATTACCAGAGGTGGTGGAGGAGGAGTGGTTACTGGATTCCTTTGATTTTTATAAGGGGTAGGTGGGGGGAGGTGGAATACCGGTTTTCCTGATCTACTCTTGGTTACCGTCAAAGGGGCAAGCGCCGAGTTACAGAGAAGAAGGGAGAGAAGCAGAGCACCAATTATAAGGTAACTTCTTTTCATCATTTTACTCCTTATGTCTCCTCTTTCCATCCTATCCTTCTCTTTCCCTTTACCCGGGGCAGATGGAGGCCGAAGTCTATCCCTCCACCGGTAAGCCTGGCGTCATAGGTGAGGGTTATACTGGTGCCAAAGATCACCTGGGCCTCGTTACGGGCCACCTCTGCCCCCATTACCTGAGCATTTCCACCATATAACCCAGCAAGGGCATGATTGGTATACATACAGGCATTTATCTGGTTTACTCGATCGGCGGCAATGTCACCGAAATTTGACACCCCAGGTGGGAGGTTAGCAAAATGGGCATCGTCTAAGGGGACATCAAGTTGGATATCCCGGTTGTAGTCGTATTCCGAGTCATACTGGCCGTCACCGTCGACATCCTCCCCAGTGCCTGGCACAACCTTCCAACCTGGGGGAACTACAGCAGACCCTCCGCTAATAGGTAGATCCTTCCATTCCACCCTTCCAGTAGAGGTGTTCCTGCACTGGACAGTCCATTTGCCGTCGTTCTCCTTTTCACTGGCCCCATAGGGGTTTGATGGATCGTCGAGTCGTCCGAAAACACCATCTATGCCCACATCCTCCTTGCCATTGTTGCGGTAGTCCTCAAGCCAGCTCATCGCGTAGGAGAAGCCATTGTCGGTGTAGTCGGCAACGACGATGTTCTCCCGGGTAGCCAGGCCCACGATATCCTTATCCGCGTTATCCGCCTTCCACTCATCGACCCTTTCCTGGAATTCCTCCGGGGTTTCGGCTCCATAGTTAAAGACAGGAGGTGAAGAGGGTGGGTCTTTATAGACGAGGTCGCCAGCGATATAGGTGTTTCTGCCGGAGTAAATGGTCCCTTTCCCGCTAATCGTGCCTTTAATAATCAGGTTGTTAGTTACCACAACTGGCCCATCAATGAGGATGGGTTGATCACTTTCCCCCTCTAAGACTATATTCCCTGTCTCCCCTACTTCATCCCCATAGACCCCGGTGAAGAGGATTTCCCCAGACTCCAATACGCCATTATTGTTTGCATCGATGCCAATCTTCCCCGGAGAATTGCCAAACTCCCCTCTGGCCAGCTTCTCATAATAAGGATTGAGCTCTTGCACGTTTCCATCGTTGTCCGCATCCGAAGGGTCGTTGAGGTTAGGCATAGGGATGATCGCCGGGTCGGCCAAGCTCTTATCCACTCCTCCATAACTATGCCTGTTGGCATCATATTGGGCCATACCATTGTAACCTGCCCCCGATGTGGGAAAGACATACCCGCCTGCATACACTCCACCGTTGTCCAGCATAGAGCCGTCGAAGATGTTCCAATGGGGACTTCCGTTTACAGTGAGTTGGCCGGATAAGAGATCGTAATGTGAGTTGGCCCGGGTGTTCCCATTTATTACTGCATTCCCCGCGCCAAATCCCGCCCACCAGCCAAAGTGGTTCATAAAATATGAGTAGTCAAAGACCCACGAAGGGCGAATGCCAAACCTCACCTGGTAGGTGATCCTTTTCTCCTCCCCAGTTTGGGTTATCTGACCGATTGACTCAATTATCACATCCCTGGCCTCTATGAAGGGGGGGACTGCACCGGGGTTGCTTACATCCAATACCCTTACCGTGTATATTCCTTCCCCCAAAGGCACATCCTGGTAAAGGACGCTGTCCTCCTGAGAGTCCAGCCAGCCAAAGAGGTCATTCATCGGTGAGAGGTTTTCATCGAAGAACCCACTCCATAAGTAGCTGTTCATTGCCCTTTCGATCCCCGCCTCGGCAATATAGAAAGCAGAGACTGTCCTCCGCTGACTCCCAGTAATATCGACCTCTGTCTTGGAAGTCATCACTGCCGCAGTGCCCAAGAGGGCAAGCATTATTATAATGGAGAGGACAACGATAAGGGCAATCCCTTCCTCTTTCTTGAAAATCTCCCTTGTCCAGCTCATTTTTTCCTCCAACAAAAGGTCTTTTAGAGGCCCAAGTTCCTCACTTGGACCTGGGAGCTGAATGTCCTCCTCCGGTAATGGTCACCGGGGTAGTCCGGATCAGGCCTCTCCGTGCGGGCCGTTATACGCACCTCTACAACTCTTATCTCCCTTGGATTTGCTGGAGCAGAGGTTGTGCTACCATCTGCCATAGTATATACAAATTGCATATCCTCTATATCCTCGGCAAAGGTCTGGGGGGGTTGATCGTCCACCTGTCTCATAAGCTTAGGGTGAGAGGGATCTGTTTGGTCAATATAGTATTTGTATTCCTCTAATTGGAGAACAAGACTCCCTTCGGGATAGGCCATAGACAGAGGTCCCAAGCCATGGATGAGCTCCTCCCAACCTTGGCCCTGATTAATGGATATTTTCGTAATGTAAAACCACTCCCCATAAGGGTAGAGTGAATCACTCTCTGGGACCATTATATAGACCCAGGTGCTTTCCTGGAAACATTCCACCTGGTCAAAGTGCAGAGGCTTGCTGGGAAGGGGCATATCCTTGCCAATTGCCGCGCTACAATCCCGGGAGTTGAATCTTATGGCTATTGTATCCGGGTTAGCATCAACGGCCACAATTGGGTCTATCCCCTGGGGGAGGTCTACATAGCCGGCCATCCTCAATTTGCTCACCAGTTCTTCCATACTCGTCCTGGCGTTCTGTTGCATATTGGTGATTTGCTCCTGCACTATCCACTGCTTGTGCTGGTTAAGGTAGAAGGAATAAGCTGCGGTGGTTATAACCCCAATTATTACCAGGGAGATCATTAGTTCGATAAGGGTATAACCATTGTGATTGATGAGGGAAATTTTCATCCTTATGCTCCTTCGCTGAGCTTCCTAAAATGGCTTTTCAGGTGGCTACTGGAAAATGGAACCGTCACCCACTTCGCTCGCCAAGCTATTCTGCCCTTAGGGTGGTCAAAGTTACCAGATGGGTGTTGCCTTCTTCGTCCACCCAGGAGGTCTGGACGGTGATCTGGCTTATCCCAATGGAGGGGACATCCTTCTGCACCGTCCATTGCCTCTGAACGGTGCCTACGGTATCTTGGCCAGAGCTCATTAGGTCATAATTGACATTTCTTAATTCCTCGATTTTACCCTGGGCTAAAAGGGTGGCCCTGGTCATATCATCCCCGAAGCTGTTGCCTTGAATTGTGGCAATGATCAGCGGAGCAAGGCCCAGCACACCAATGGAGAAGATCACCATAGAGGTAAGGACTTCAATTAAGGTAAAACCTTCCTTAGATATTAACCTTTTCAGGATCATAATCTACCTTCGTCTGTTATTTCCAACTTGAGGGGAAGGGGCTTATCTTCCAACAGTGAAAATAGAGACAAGGAGGCAGAATTACCTTATCTCCGTTGATCGATTCCTTACATTTGCCCCCTCTCCAAACCTACCAGAGGGGCTTTTTTGCCCCTCTGGTGGCTCTGCAATCCTCTGTTTGATCTGACTTTACCTCTCTGCCTTTCCTCAACAGTGTCAAGGTGCTACTCTGTGGAAGCTAAGTCCTGAGTCCAGATCCCCCTCTGGACCACATTCACTTGCGGGGTCCCAGGGGGAAGGTTGCTCGGATCCAAGAGGTCAGGGTCAAAGGCCCAATCCCTATTCGGCGCCTTATAGTAGTTGCCACCGTAATGCCATAAGCCGGTGGCCTGTTGGCTAAACCAGAGGTCTATCATCGAACCGCGATAGGTAAAAGTTTTCCCTTTCCAATCCTCCAAGAACCGGGGTAGGTTTTCCAGCCCTCCGCTGTAGTTTTCGTTCTCGCTATTGGTGTTCCCGGTGAGAAAGGCTACATTGACCGTGGTGTTGGAGGCAATCCTATCCTCTAATGGATTATCGCTGTTTTCATCATCCCAACTGTTGGAGAGGATGTTTAGGGCATCAGTGAGAACTGATGCCGGTTTCTTATCTTCGGTGTTGAAGTCTCCCTTTATGTAAAGGGGGTTTTGCGTGGCCACAGTAAGGGGAGCGGCCAATTGCGAACCATTTACCAATCTCACTACTCCCCGGTCATCATTTGGATGGGCAACATAGATTATGCCATTCCGAGGGTAGTACCCACTTGTATTGAGCTTGGAGATATCCAGATCATAGGAGAGGACCCATTCCCCTTCCCTGTAGTTATAGAAGGTGGCTTCATTGAGGATTCCTTCATCCCTTATCTGCTCCGTTACATCCTCCCAGTTGCCGTCCTCGTCATAGAAAAGAGCCCTCCCATCCACTATCTTAAGCCCAGCTTTGTGCTCAAAGCTGTCTGGGTTATTGTCTCCCCTCTTGATCAGGTCGATTGGTTCACCGGAGGTTACCACAGGCATATAGAGCTCGGTAATCCCATGGGCTTCATCCTCCACCAACCCGTCCCATTTGTCCAGGGAATTGGCCACCCAGTTTTCGGCGGAGTGGTCAAGCCAGCTCCCATCGCCATTCTTCATGCTCTGGTAATCCCCACTCCTGTCCTTTATTCGCACATCACCGGTGCCCGCGCTCAATCCGGAACCTGGTTTTCGTCCATGGTAAATGCCTCCCGCTGCCGTGGTGTAAGAATCGATGTCCAACTGTCCGTTATCGCCGGCCCCCAGATACATATCGCTATTTGTATGCACCCTCCCCCCCAAGGTCATCGGTGGACCAGGGTGAATCTCCAAATCGTGCTCATAGAAGACAGCAAACTGAAAGACAGGCACCAGTGCATCTTCCACTACCTGTGAGACCCGGGCCCTTGCCCCTCGTCCTTCCGCTTGAGAGGTGATGCGAAAGTCCTCCACGGTGGCATATAACCCCTTGTAGGTTCCGTGATCCAAGAGCTTGAACTGGGTGGTCCCCTCCTTTACCGTGTTGTAAGTTACCTGAAACCCATTAAAAGAAAAACTCTCCGCTGGGAGAGGTGATGGGGGAAGTCCGGTGGTGGTAAAGCTCGATTTTATTATTTCCACGGCTTTTTCCACCCCGGCTTCTGCTGCATAGAAAGCGGCTGAGTTGTTCTTCTCTGCCCCAGAGATCTCTACCTCCGTCTTGGAGGTCATCACAGCCGCCGTGCCTAAGAGGGCGATCATAATCATAATGGAGAGGACGACAATGAGAGCTAATCCTTTCTCCTCCCTCAGGAACAATATTGACCTTGTATTCATATTTACCTCCTCTCAGAGGCCAAAATTCCGCATTCTTACTGTGGTATTTAGGCTTCTTCTTCTATAGCCATCTCCAAGGAAATCGGGGTCCTTCAGTTCAGTTCTGGCTACCAGGCTGATAGTTATGCTTCTTAGCTTGCTTAAGTTGCTGGGGGTGGGGAGCGTATCCCCAGTAGTCAAGATATAAGAGAAATTCAGGTCTTCGATGTCTTCAGCAAATACTTCTGGAGCCTTTCCATTTCTCGCCCGCATTAGCGTTGGGTGAAGGGAATCCGTGGTTTTATCGATGAAGTACTTATACTCCTCCATCCGGAAGACCTCACTCCCTACGGGATATTCATAGGAGAGGTCCTCGATATGAAGAAGCTCTTCCCAACCTTGACCTTGATTAAGGGAGATCTTGTAAACCGTCGTCCATTCTCCGTAAGGGTAGGCGGGGTCGTCAGGGGGAACGGAGATGAATATCCGGCCGGTGTCGGAGAAGCAGGGCATAATCTCCTCAAAATGTAGCGGCTTGCTTGTGGGTTGAACCTTCTTCCCAATAGGGGCAGAACAGTTGGCCCAATTATATCTGATTATTATCGTGTCTGGATTGGTATCCGCTCCCCAAATAGCAGGCAGAAAGTCAGGCAAAGGGCCACCGCCAGCCATCCTTATATGTTGCACCAATTCATCTATACTCGCCCGCGCATTTTGCTGCATATCTGAGATCTGCTCCTGAATTAGCCACTGTTTGTGTTGGTTAAGGTAGAAGGAGAAGGCTGCTGTGGTGATGACCCCAATCATAACCAGGGAGATCATCAATTCGAGGAGGGTAAATCCACCTTGACCACTGGAAAGCGATTTCATTGTTCTAACCACACCTTTCGATTACTGTGCCCTTAAGGTCATCAATCTTACTTGACGAGAATTTCCCCCTTCGTCATACCATTTAGTGATTACTGTTAATCTACTTACTCCAGGGATGGGATCATCTCTGTTTACCGTCCAGGTCCTTTCCACACTTCCTACCGTATCTTGACCGGAAGACATAAGGGTGTAACTCATCGTCTTTAGCTCTTCCATCTTGTCTTGTGCAAGGGTATTGGCCCTGGTCATATCGTTTCCGAAGCTGTTGCCTTGAATTGCGGAGATGATCATCGGGGCAAGGCCCAGCACACCAATGGCCAAGATTACCATTGAGGCCAAGACCTCAATTAGGGTAAAACCATCTTGGTGGACAAGTTTCCTTGTTATCATAACTTACCTTCCTATTTGAATACCTTCACCCGGCCGGTGCTGGGGAGGACATCCACTGCCATTGTGTCCGAGCTTGACTGTGCGGTAAGGGTAACTCTTCCGCCATTGGAGCTTCCATTTGGAGAGAAGACAATTACCTTATTGGAAGGACCAATATATTCGTAATTGGTTGTCTTATAGAAATTCCAGGTAAAGATCGTTGAATCTTGACTAGCGTTGTATACCTGATCTGAATCCAGATCCTTGAAGAGGATAAACCTCTGGGGGGAAGATGTGTCGTCGAAGTATAAGCCGTAAATGTGCCTCTCAGCCACAGCCCGCATTCTGGCCAGTCTCATCGTAGAGGCTATCCCCTTGGTGTCGCTCTTCAACCTCAACCTCGGGATGGTCTTGGCAAACCGGGGGACAGCTATGGAGGCCATTATCCCTATTATGACCACTACGGTCAAAAGTTCAATAAGGGTTACGCCTTTTTCTTTTTTCATCCTTTTCATCAGATTTTTGGTTTTGTCATTTACCCTCTGGGGTTTTCACCTTTGATAATCACGAACTTAGTAGGCGAAAACGGGATTGGCCCTTCCATCGGTCAGGCTATGGAGAAGGCAGATATTGCCTGAGGATTAAAAAAGGCTGAGATAAAGCTTTATCAAGTCCTGGCCAAAGAAAATGGCTATGATTCCACTAAGGGCTATATAGGGCCCAAAGGGTATTTGTCTCCTGGTAGATAGGGTTCCCTTCACAAACTCTATTGTCGTTCCAATAATCGCTCCTAAGAGGAAGGAGAGGAAGAGGACTAAAAGGATCTGTTGCCACCCGAAGAAGGCTCCGATCATTGCCGCCAGCTTTATATCTCCCCCTCCCATTGCTGCCTTTTTGAATAAAGCTCTGCCAAAGATTCCCACCAAAAACAATGTCCCCCCCCCTAAAATTGCTCCCAGGAGGGAACTCCACAGGCTTAAATAGGGAAGAAAGAGGGCAAGGGCCAATCCCAGGACTATCCCGGGTAAGGTGATAAGATTAGGGATTATCTTTTTATCTAAGTCAATGAACCCAACCGTTATCAGGGAAGAGGCGAGGAGGAGATAAATTGCCGTTTGGGGAGTGAGGCCAAAAGACCAATAAGTGGCAAGAAAAAGAGAACCAGTGAGGAGCTCTACCAAAGGATAACGAGGTGAAATCCTCTTCCCACAGCTACGACATCTACCTTTCAACAGGAGGAAGCTCAATAGAGGTATGTTGTCAAACCATCTTATGGGTGCACCACAAAGGGGACAATGTGAACCAGGATAGGCGATGGATTCCCCTCTGGGGAGCCTCCAAATACAGACATTGAGAAAACTGCCAATAATCAAACCCAAAAGAAAGAAAAATATGTACACCAAGCTGAACAATGCTTCCACCCCCCCTGTTAGGAGCATTTCACAAATCGCTCCACGCAAGTGCTTCAGAAAAGATTTAGCTTGACTTAGTCTTCTCTCTTCGCTATGTTATTCTGTAAAAGGAATCAGCCAACTGTATGAAGCCTTCATTATGAGCAAGCAAGATGAAATAACTATAGATCAATTTGGGCGAATAGTTATCCCTAAAGCGATCCGTTCCCATTTGGGGCTTTCTCCTGGAACCAAGCTCGTTTTGGAAGAGAGGGACAACAAGGAGATACTCTTGCGCTTACCCATTCAGAAATCCCCATTGGTAAACAAGGGAGGCGTGCTGGTAGTACAATCCCGCGCAGTTGGAAAGGCCGAGGAGGTGGAGAAGCAAGAACGAAAGAGGCGGATCTCTGATTTAGTTCGGAAAACAGGGTTATGAAGGTTCTCCTTGATACCTCCGTCCTTGTAGCTGCAATGGTTGAAGCACATCCGGGCCACCTGCGAGCTTTACCTTGGCTCCAACAGACCAAACAAGGAAAGATAACAGCAATTGTTGTCTCTCATACCTTAGCAGAATTATACTCGGTGCTTACCTCTCTGCCGTTGCAGCCCCGCATCTCTCCATCTACAGCCTGGCATCTTATCAAAGAGAATATCCTCTCTACTGTTGAGGTAGTCAACTTATCACAAGAGGACTACAAAGCTGTGTTAGAACATTTATCCCAACAGAACCTTGCCGGTGGCGCTACCTATGATGCCCTCATTGCACATGCTGCATCAAAGGCAGGGGTCGACCAACTCGTAACGTTCAATGAGAAAGATTTCCGCAAAGTTTACCCTTCTCTCTCCAGAATGGTTGTTGTCCCTTAATTAAAAATCGTATAAGAACTTCACCCTATCAACAGTTAGATATCCCGATAACGCTCTCGCGGAAAGGTGAAAACCCACCTCTATAAGCTTTCAAATCCTCAGATGAGCCTGGTTATACTTCTCCTAATATTTCAGTGTCATTCGGTGCTTTCACACCTCAAAATGAGGTGATCGATTTCCGTTAATTTTCAAATATACTCTTGGGGAACCCCTGGAGCCAAGATAAAATTTTTAGTTAGTAACTTAATTACCCTCAAGCAAATGGGTTTGTCCTGGCAGAGGAGTGGATCCCCTGCCAGGACAAATGGGCTATCCAGCTTTACTGGGTCACATCATTCGTGGTGTTCGTGAGGGTTCCAGTCTGGTCTATCTGCCAGACATCATTTGTGGCGTCGTCGTCGATGTTACCCGTCGCCGTGGCGGTGAAATCTTGGGTTGGATCATTGCAGGTCACCGCATATGTATACCGTGGCGAACCTGAAGGCACCTGGAATCCGGGTAAGGCGGCGGCGAGAGCAGCGGTGTTGGCCGCAGCAACATATTGGTCGTTCTCCTGAAAGTATGCCCTCTCCAGTACATAGATCTGCTTCAAGACCGCCTTTGCCTCAGACTGTTTGGACTTTGTTGTGGCTCTCATAAACCGCGGGATGGCCAGGGCAGCCAGGATGCCAATGATCACTACCACGATCATCAACTCGATGAGTGTGAAGCCCTTCTCATTTTTGTGGAATTTAGAAAGCATTTTTTCACCTCCTTTCATTTAGTTTCATCTGCTATTTTGAGTTCCAATTCTATAATGCAACTCCTGTGCCAGTTTAAGCGTTGGATTTTAACTTCTGTATTATCAAGGGATTAAAGCCAGATCCTAAATTAAGGCTAAACTATTGGGTTCTCTCCAGAGAAGTAAAACCCCAGACAATTTGCAAAAAGCAACTTAAAGAGAGTTCACAGAGGCCAGGGGAGGCAAACGGGGTTTAAGTATTATCAAGACCCACCTTTTGTCCTACTTCTTCTGCTGTCAGGTGAGAGCAAATGACGGCTCGGTAGAGGGTTTCTTCCATTCTCAACTCTACTTTCTTAATTTTCCATCCCCCTGTTTTACCGTCAGATGAGGGTATCTGACGGTTCGGTAGAGGAGGTGAAGCTTCGTGACTACCAATCCCCAGCCGTCGTCCCATCATCAAACATGCTCAAGGTTTCGTTGGGGATTCCATCCCCATCGGCATCAGCTTTTTCTGTCGCTACTGCCTCACAACTGGTGGCAATATCCCCGGTTGCCCCTGCTCTCACAGTATAATCATACCTTGGGGTTCCGGAGGGAATATCCCACTCCAAGAGGGGGATATTGTTGGGAGCAAGGGAAGCCACATAGGTGTCATGCTCCTGAAAATATGCCCGCTCAAGGATAATTAATTGCCTCAACACCCCCTTCGCCTCAGCCTTTTTTGCATGGCCAGAAGCTTTCATATACCTGGGCAAGGCCATAGCCGAGAGGATGCCGATGATCACCACCACGATCATCAACTCAATGAGGGTGAAACCGGATTGGCATCTGGAATTTTTTCTCAAACCCAAGGCTACCCTCCTTATAAGATTTGAACGAAGGAAGCTTTGACTGCAATTCAAAATGCAAATGGTATGCCAAAATTTGCGGACATTGGTAATATGCTGATAATGTTTAGATTAGCTGTCTGCCCCTTCTTAATAGGAAGATTTATAAGGGATTGTTAAGGTTGGCATTTTGAAAAGATGAGGGAAGTTTGCAAAACATTTCGTCCGAGGATTAACGCGCCTTTAGAGGTGGGCTTTATGAGATGGGTGTTAAAGTCAGGAGGGAAGTTTGAAATCCCCTGCCTATGCAAAGATGCAGAATGGAGGAGTTAGAAACTACAAAGGGACTAAGTTAACGTTTCGAACACCGAACCACACCGAAGCTACTGAAAAAAGTAAATGGAGAATAACTGCTTCCGTGATTTTCAGTGTTTAATCAATGCTGTTGTCCTGTTAATCCAGTCTAAGGTATTTGGTATACTATCGAGTTAATGCCCTTTCTACTGCTTCTATGCAAGGCTCAACTAATATTGCTTCCTCTTCTATTTTGTAATTTAGGGCTTCTATATCCTTTAATCCGCTTCCCGTTACCAGGATAACTATCTCTTCGGCGGGATCAACCCAACCCTCACCAATTGCCCTGGCTAGTCCAGCTAAAGCAGTGGCCCCTGCCGGTTCAGCAAATATACCGGTTGATTTGGCCAAAAGCTTCATTGCGGTTCTGATTTGATCATCGGAGACAGAGATGAATCTACCTCCAGTATCCCTTACCGCCCTCAATGCCTTTAGCTGATCTCTGGGGTTACCCACTGATATGCTATCGGCCATCGTATGGGGAATTATGGGTTCCACAAGGGTTTTACCCTCCTCAAATGCATGCACCAAGGGGGCGCTTCCCTCGGCTTGGACTCCAATAAGAGAAGGTAATCCCTCGATTAGCCCCAATTTCTGTAGGTCAAAGAATCCTTTCCATACCCCGCTGATGATACACCCATCACCTACAGGGACAAAGACCTTATCAGGGACCTTCCAGCCGAGTTGCTCTGCTATCTCTAAAGCAACCGTCTTCTTCCCTTCTCCTAAGTAAGGATTGTAGGCCGTATTCCGACTATACCACCCCCACCTTTTAGATGCTTTTAGGCAAAGTTCAAAAGCTTGGTCATAGGTGCCCTTAACCAGGAGCACATTTGCCCCGAACACAATGAGCTGAGCAAGCTTTGCCCTGGGGGCAGTGGCGGGGACAAATATGTATGATCTTATCCCCGCACAGGCGGCAAATGCGGCCATAGAACAGCCGGCGTTGCCACTGGATGCGGCGGTGACCACCTCAGCCCCCTGCTCTAATGCCTTTGCTATTGCTACTGAGCTTGCCCTATCCTTCAACGAAGCAGTGGGATTCCGAGTATCATCCTTTACCCATAACCTTTTTAATTTCAGTTCAGTTTCCAGGCGAGCGAATCTGGATAGGGGGGTCCAACCGGTATGCAGGGGTTGGATATAGTCCTCCCTCTCCACAGGTAGAATGGGAAGGTACCGCCAGATAGAGAAATCTTCCGTAGAACTAAGGGACTCCCTGGTGAGCTCTTGGCAAATTGATTCATAGTCATAGATTACATCCAGAGTTCCCAAGAGGTCACCACAATGGGGACAGGTATAATGAACATCCTCTGGCAGATATTCTCTGCCACAGCTTACGCATCTTAACAGCTTAACCTTTCCCATAATTTCCTGCTCAGTTCCTTCGATTTCTGAGTTATTCTCTCTTCGTCCATTCCCACTAACCTTTTATTCCTCATCAGTATCTTTCCGTTACAGATTGTTGTATCGACCGAAGAGTTGACCATGCCAAAGGCTAAATGGCCGAGGAGATTTTGGGGGTGGAGTGGGGTAGGGGGGGAGTAGTCAATTAAGATTATATCAGCCAGCCAACCCTGCTCAATTCTCCCTACCTTCCAGCCGGTGATCCTTTTGGTTATTTCCGGGTTGTTCTTGAAGAGCATCTCCCCAGCTTCGGAGAATCCCACCCGGGGATCACCAGCGCTATGCCGGTAAATCATGTAGGCGACCCTCATCTGGGACAACATATCTGCAGACATGCCATCTGTTCCCAATCCGACCAAGATCCTTTTGCCGATCATCCCCAAGACATCAGCACAGCCCACGGCATTGTTCATATTTGATTCCGGGTTATTCACCACATTTGTCCCAGTCTCCATCAATATATCTTGTTCCCTTTCATCGATATTTACGCAATGAACGGCAATCGATTTCTCCCCTAAGGCGCTGTGTTTCGCCAGTCTCTCTACTACCCTTAATCCATATTTTCTTAAACTATCATCCTCATCGATCCTGTCCTCAGCGATGTGGAGGTGAATTCCACAATCATATTTTTGCGCTACCTCTACTGATCGATCCAGAGTCTCATCTCCCACCGTAAAGGAGGCATGCAACCCCACCATGCCACTGACCAATCCCCTCTCCTTTCCTAATTTTTTAAGGAACCTTTTGTTCTCCTCAACCCCTTGGTGGCCTCTTCCATACCTGTCTGAGGCCCCTAAGCAGAGGCAAGTTCTCACCCCTACCTCCTCGGTGGCCCTTTGGATCTCATCTAAGCTTCCCAGTTGATAGGCTTGGGACTCATGGTGGTCAAAGACCGTTGTTGTCCCTTTTTTTACACATTCAATCAGGGAAACCAAGGAGCTGTAATAGATGTCCTCAGCAGTTAGTTCCCCATCTAACCTCCACCAGATCTTCTCCAGTATCTCTTTGAAGTCTTTTGCTGGCTCTCTGGGGGGCTTCATCCCCCGCGCAAAGGCGGAATATAGATGATGATGAGCACAGATCAGGCCAGGCATGATGACCTTACCAGAGGCATCGATCTCCTCTGCTCCGGCCGGTTTTCTGACCTTATTAGTCGGTCCGAATTCCTTGATTTTCTCCCCCTCAATCAGGAGGGCCCCATTTTCCAGGACTTGAGCCCTTTCCCCCAGGGTGATGAGAATTCCGTTTTTAATTAAGATCGCCATCTTTCTTTTTAGACAGGATAACAGGATTTATTGGATTTTATCCCAATGCCTCCACGGAAATCCCCAATGACCCCCAAGGACTATAATCCACACTCAGGATTTCCTGTTGTTTCAAAGGTTTTCGGTGTTAAATGAATTAAGTTGGCTATCCTGATCATCCTATCTATCCCGTCCGAAGTTATTTGTCTCTTTCAGGGTAATGGCCTCCACTGGACAGACGCTGGCACACAGCCCGCATCCCACACATTTTTCCTCATCAACCTCTGGAAGCCTATCCTCCCTCTCCAGCTTTATCGCCTGATGTCCTCCGTCCTGGCAGGCGATATAACAGGCATCACATCTGACACATAGTTCTTCATCAATTTGGGAAATAACGGATTTCCTTTCTAGCTCGCCGTGGGTGACGATATGAGGGAGGCTTCTCCCGATAATCTCCTCGACCCCGTTGAATCCCCTCTCTTCCAAATAAAAGGCTAAACCATCGATGAGATCTTCAATTATGTCATACCCATAGTGCATCACGGCGGTGGCAAATTGGACAGTCCTTGCCCCCACGAGGAAGAATTCAACTGTATCCTTCCAGGTGGTAGGTCCCCCTGTTCCGGTGATGGGAATGTTCACGTTTTTGGCTATCTCTGATATAATCCTTAAGGTTATTGGCTTGATTGCCGGTCCGCTTAGCCCACTATAGGAGGACTTTCCCCGCACATTTGGGTAGGGGGCAAGGGACTCGAGGTTAATTCCCATCAAGGAGGGGATGGTGTTGGAGGCACAGATGGCATCCCCTCCCCCTCTCTTTACTGCTCTGGCTACACTTACTATATCAGTGACCTGGGGGGTGATCTTGATGACTACTGGAACCCTCTCTGCTGCTTCCTTTACCCATCTGGTAACCTTTTCAGTGGCGGTAATAGATTGGGCAAGCATAGCCCCAGGTTCCTCCCCCATACTCCCCTGCGGGCAGGAAAATGAGCACTCTATAAGGTCAACCCCGGCCCCTTCTAATTTCTTTACCAGATCTTGCCAATCCTTTTTCGCTGCCCCCATTATCGATGCTCCTACGATTTTCTGGGGAAACTCTTTTTTAAGGGTCCTTACCCTTTCTTCTATTTCATCGATATGATGCTCGGAAATCAGGTCTATGTTTCCCAGGCCGACTATCCTCTTCCCTTCAAAATTCAGGGATGAGATCATGGGATAGACAAGGTCAACGGGTGTTCCCTCTACAGACGTAGTCTTTAAGACCGCTCCAGCCCAACCAGCTTCAAAGCCACGTCTGACCATATCGAGATCATCAGTTGGGGGAGCTGCCGCTAAGATGAAAGGGTTTTCGAGCTTTAGCCCACAGAAATCCACTCCAAGTTCAATTTCGTGATACTTCATTCCTCTCCTCTGAATTAAAGGCATTTTGGACAGGATTTCTTTATCCTGCCAATCCAGTAAATCCTGTCTAAATCTTTTCTGGACAGGATAACAGGATGGACTGGATAAAGTAAACCTCCCTGCCCCAGGCTGGGTATCCAAAACCAACTGAGCCGTCAGAATCCCAATTCTGACGGTCCAAGGGGTGAATGGCAGAATCGGGGTTCTGCCACCTCAGGCCTGGCTATCCTGTCAATCCAGTAAATCCTGTTTAAATCTTTTCTGGACAGGATAACAGGATGAATGGGATTAAGTAAGCCACCCCACCCTAATGATGCATTTTAACCAATCCCCTCCCCCTCGACAGGGAAGGACTAAAGAGAAGGGGAGAAAAGCAATTCACTGCCTCCCTCACCCTAATCTTCCCCCTCCAATTTCAGTAATATTTATCCTGTCAACTCTGTTGATCCTCTTTGAACAGCAGTCCTCGGTTACCAGAAGACAGAAAATAGTTCTAATCCCGTAAAGATTTCGAGTAAACAATATCGAGGAACAAGCTACAGGTGTTCATATAACTGATGGAGGAAATCGCAGAACTTTTCAATTTCCGCTTGCAAAGTAGGATATAAGCTAATGGCCTTTTTAACAAGCAGACTCACTCTTCCTGCATCGAGTTCGTATCCATAAATGCTTCTCACAATATGTCTGAAGGCAAGTAATGGCTCTAAATCCTGGCCTGTTTGCTGTGAAATAACCTTTAGCCTTACACCTTCAATTTCCAAAGACATTTGAGTAAGCAGTCTCTTGTGCCAGTCGTAGCCTTCAGGAATTCCTCCATTTACTTCTCTGGCAATAAGTTGGAAGATACGCTCACATCCGGTGTAGAAATTATGGAGTTTCAGAGCCGCACTTTCTACTATTTCCTCTTTTTGAGGATCAATCTTTGGTAGTTTTTCCAGTTTATCCTGTAATCGTCTTAACTTGGTAATTTCATCCTTAATTTCTGCTATTAAAACTGGGATGCTACTTTTCCCTTTCATAGATTATTTCCCCTTTCTCTAAGACCATTTTCTTAAATAGACCCTTTAATTTCTCCAATGGTTTCAAATCTATTTCAAAATCAAACTCCATCATACAGTCGGCATAGACCTGCAGGAATTCTTCTTCCTTTATTCCCTCTACGGCGATGTCAATATCCGATCTGGCTTCAAATTTATCGGCCTCGCAGATGGAACCGAACAATATTATCTTTTTTGCCCCGTATTTTTTTAACGTGGCCACTATGGAGGGTATGGTTTTTCTTGCCTTTTTGTATCTTTCCCTTTCCCTCTCCCTCTCCTCCTTAAACTTTTTTTTCCATCCTTGGATTATTCTCTCGTCCATTTGAAATTCCCCACTTTATTTATCCTGTAAATCCTGTCTAAGTCCCTTTTGGATAGGATAACAGGGTTAAGACAGTTGTCAGTAGTCGGGAATGACTTCCGAAGCCCCGTGCTGTCAGGGCTCTGCCCTGACAGCGAGAACCTCTTTTTCTGACAGGATAACAGGATGGACTGGATAAAGTGAACCTCTCTGCCCCAGGCTGGGTATCTAAAACAATCTCCTCCCCCTGAAAAAAACCAACCGAGCCGTCAGAATCCCAATTCTGACGGTCCAAGGGGTGAGTGGCAGAATCGGGGTTCTACCACCTCAGGCTTGGCTATCCTGTCCATCCAGTAAATCCTGTCTAAAAGGCAGTTGTCAGTAGTCGGGGGAAATGACCGTGGACTGACAACTGACCTCTGTGAACTGGAACTATCCTATTTTATCACCACTAACTTCTTGACGGCAGTGAATTTGCCCGCCTGCAGCCGGTAGAGATAGACCCCGCTGGCCAATCCTCTGGCATCCCACCTAACCGACCTATAACCTGCCCGCTGATACTCATCCACCAATGTCGCTACCTTCTGTCCAAGCAGGTTATATATCTCCAGCCTAACCTGAGCATCCCTGGGCAGAGCATACCTGATTTCCGTAGTGGAATTGAATGGGTTGGGGAAGTTCTGGGAAAGGGAGAAGACTTGCGGAATACCAAATCCTTCCCTCTCCCTAACCCCCTCTTTCCCTACCACAAACCACCAGGGGAAAACATCGCTATTTGATCCCCAGGTAGTCAGGCTATCCGTGTCCATAGCTACTACCTTCCAATAGTATCTGGTGTTGTTATCTAAGGGAATACCCGGTGGAACAGTGAAGTGAGTATCGGCAGGATGAATAACCATCACCTCCTGAGAGAATGTGCTATCCGGGCTAAGGTAAAGGGTATAGGTGGCATAGTCCCACAGGTCATTGTCCGTGGCCTTGTGCCAGATGAAAGTGGGAGTTGTGGAGACGGAATCTATGCCCAATTTTGGCTCTATGAGGGAAAACGGATTAGGAGGCTCCAGGGCTACATTGGTGAAGAACCTCCAGGTATCCGTAGAGGTAGTTAAACTCTCCTTATCTACGGCCACCACCTTCCAGAAGTATTGGGAGTTGTCGGATAGCTCCTCTGTTGGTATATAGCAATTGCTGTCCACAACCGTTGGAACAGTCTGGCTAAAGTTGCTATCCTGATCCACATAAAGGAGATAATGGATAGAGTCGGCAATATCGTTGTCTGTAGCATTCTCCCAGTAGAAGATAGGGGTAAGGTCAACCTCTACGCTGTTCTGGGTGGGGGTAACCAGGTTGAAGCTATTGGGATCTTCATTGGCCGTGTTGGCGATAAAGGTCTGATAGCCCTCTTCATTCTCCACCGTTGCACCAGCAAGATCTTTAGCCACTACCTTCCAGTAATAGAGCTGATTGTCCTCTAAGGGGGTCTTGATCTGATAGACGCTCTCACCTCCCACCTCCACCTGTACCTGAGAGGGGATGTCCTTTCCATAGAGGAGGGTATAGCTAACCACATCCCCAGGATCAGGGTCAATGGAGGTTTCCCAATCCAGTATGGGCTTGAGGGTGGTCACCTCACCTCCATTAGGGGGGGTCAAAAGATGGAAGCTACCTGGTGGATCATTTTCTGAGTTGACGATAAAGGAACTTAAGGCCATCCATTCCCCGTTTTCAAAGCCATCATCAGCCCTTGCCCTCCACCAATACTGGTAATTATCCTCCAGAGGCACATCAATCAGCCAAATCGTGGAATCAGTTCCCCCCGCTACCCCAGTAGCTGATGTGAGTAAATTGCCCAAAAGGCTATCGCTGTAAACTTCAAAACCATAGGTAAGGCTATCGCCTTCGGTATCAGTGCTATTGGAAATGACCAAAGCCACCGTGCTATCGCTGATTACCTTTCCATCTTGGGGGCTTAAAGCCACAGGGGTGGTGGGAAGACTGTTCATCCTGAAGGAAAGGCTGGCCCAACTTGACCACAAATCTTGGGTATTCTTTACCCTGGTCCTCAAGTAGTAAGTTTCGCCATCAATCAAGGAATCCCCAGCATAAGTTACAAAAGTGTCCGCACTGCTCACCTCTCCGCTGTCCCACATCTCAGCCACCGTCCAGTCATCATCAGTTCCCACCTGAACCTGAAAAGCATCTTGAAGCAAGCTTTGTGGGTCGGAATATGACCAGGTGATAAGCGGGTGGTGAGTAACCAGATGTTCTATATCTTCCGATCCCCCAATGTTCAGATAGGAAATGGATGGATGTGGGTTTTCACCTACCAGGACGGTAGTAAACTTTGTAGAATCCACAACAGATGTTATGGTGATAGTTTCCCCAACCATAGCCCCAATAGATGCACCTTCCACACTCACGGTATCTATCAAAGCCGTCCCCCTGAATATGCCTGAGATGGAATCAGTCTCCGTAAGAGCAACACGAATATATTGAGTAGTGAAGTCACTGGTTATAGTAACTGTAGTCTGATCGACGCAGATGGAATCACTGTCTCGACCTTCAAGCTGTATATACATCCTCGCCCCAATCCATAGATCGGTGATTAGATCACTCGTGTAGCTCTCATCTGACTTCAGAACAACCAAATAAACCGAGTCTGGTTCACCCATTACCGGAGAGGTAAGAATCGGGTTATAAAGAACTTCCCCTGAGAAATAGTACTCATAAATCTTGGCGTCAATTGAATCCATATTTATGGTTCCCCACCAGTTGTTTATGGCCTCAACATCATTACTCCCTTCCCAAATATAAATTTCATACCCATCATTATTAACTAAGTTGTTAAAGGTAATCGTAGGAGAGGAGTTAGAGCAGAAAACGCCACCGCCATAGTTAGCGGAATTGGCAGTTATGGTGTTGCCAGCAATCGTGGGGAGATGGGGAGGTGTGTAATAGCAATAAATGCCGCCACCAAATTCAGCAGAATTCCCAGCTATGATGTTGTTGGTGATAGCAGGAGATGAATAATCTCGGCAGCAGATACCACCGCCATAGCCAGCAGAATTCCCGGTTATGGTGTTGCCGGTAATGGTGGGAGAGGAATCAGAGCAGTAAATACCACCACCCCAATTGTCAGTAGAGTTCCCAGTTATGGTGTTGTTGGCGATGGTTGGGGATGAATGATCTCGACAGTAAATACCACTGCCATAGCCAGCAGAATTCCCGGTTATGGTATTGTTGGTAATATTGGGAGAGGAGCCATCGCAGTAAATACCACCGCTACAACCGTTCCAAGAAGAGGCATTCCCAACTATGGTATTATTACTGATGAATGGCGATGCGTGATCACAATGAATTGCACCGTCATCATCCGTCCCGGTAATGTCTCCTCCATACTCAATCCTACAATACTCAATAATACACCCACTGATATAATTGCCCAGAGAGTCAAAAACGGCATCAACACTGGTGTCACCAAACCTTATACTTCCCCAATCACCCGGGTGTGGGATTAGGCTGTTTGAAGTGAAAAGAATACTGTCTGTTACGGTCCCTTTGGTTACGAATTTACCGTAAATATTCAAGGATAAGCTTTCATTGAATTTCACAGTTACACCAGGCTCAATGGTCAAAGTTACTCCAGAATCGACGGTCACATCACCCACAACAACATAAGGGCTACCAGTAACCGACCAAGTGGTATCGGAAGTGATAATACCGCTCACCCAGGTTTGAGCTAGGACTGATTGAAGGCCAAAACTAAACAAAAACACCATTGCCAATAAACTTACTTCCACCTTTCTCATCTTGCTCATTTTCTTTTCCTGCCTTTTAAAGATCAAACGCTTATTTTTTCTCAACATTTTTGGCTAATTGTCTGCTTTTCTTGAACCCAGAACCAGTTAGCATAAAAAGCTTCCCACCCTCGTAAATGATATAGCCGCGTTCACAAAGGGACCGAAATGCTTCAAGGTATGTAGCAGCGTAGGCAGGGTCATTATGATTAAGGAAATCTTTGCTGCCTGTCCTAACCCAAGTTCCGGGCAGTTGCTCTACAGAAAGTAATAAGAATTCACCTGTCTGAACTGCGGCAATCAGCAATTCCTTCTCTTCCTTAGAAAGTTTCTTTTTCCTATAAGTTTCGACCGCTTTGCTTCCAGCAGCAAAAGCTGTTTTACACAATTTTGCTAATAATTCGATATTAATCATAACTTCTCCTCTTAGGCAAAATGTTGTCTAACCTGTCAATATCCTACTCTTTGGAATAAAGTTGAATTACCTAGCAACTAACGGAGGGTATTTGGGCTTAAAATATAAGCCCCAAAACTATAAAAGACAAGGGCTTTCCGTTTATCTCTCGCTCTTTCAAAAAAGTTCATGGGATCGGGGCAGGTCCTCAAATTTCAAATTTACATTGGGTTTGAGAGTATTTCTCCGTTGCCTCAATGAGATGTTTAACCATTTTGTCTCTGTCTATGCTCCCCTCTGGTAGCCGCAGACTTCAATCTGCGTATTTTCGCAACCTAAAGGTTGCGGCTACCAGTACAATACTCGGTTATAGACATCCCTGCAATACTTCCTCTAACTTAACGCCTACACTCCCCTTAAGGGGATAATCGTTCCAATTATCAACTAATCCTTTCCGCACAGGGTTATCCAGGATATATCTAATCTGCGTTATTAAATTCTCGTTTTGACGAATGATATGGTCGTAAAAATCCTTTTGCCACTGAAATTGATCACACCGTTTCTTCAAATGGAATCCTGTCTTTTGTTTAAAACGCACCACTGCTTCCCATAGGTCAGCACTGTCTTTCGTACCGAGAAGAATAAAATGAAGATGATCAGGCATAAGACAATATACTGCCACAATACATCCAAAGAGGGATGCGGTCTCTCCCAAAATTTTGATGCATATCTTTGCTGTTTGCAGATTTTCGAGGAACGAGAATTTACCTTTCACGCAAAGAGTGAAAGCAGCAGCAATTTGCCCTCGATAAAGTTCCCTGGGTAACCGATGCTTTTTCTCTCTAATGGAGACATTCCTATTCATCTTTTTTTGCGTTGGGTTTCCCCTGGTAGCCGCAGGCTTTAGCCTGCGTGAGTTCGCAACCTAAAGGTTGCGGCTACCATGTAGGAGTTTTTGACAGGATAACAGGATAAAGTGAACCTCCCTGCCCCAGGCTGGGTATCCAAAACCAACCGAGCCGTCAGAATCCCAATTCTGACGGTCCAAGGGGTGAGTGGCAGAATCGGGGTTCTGCCACCTCAGGTTTGGCTATCCTGTCAATCCAGTAAATCCTGTCTAAATTTATGCATTGGAATTTTTTAAATAGGCGGTGATTGCCTGGGCAGCCTTTTTGCCTTCGGCGACTGATTGGACTACAGTTCTGGGGACTTTCGAGGCAATTATATCCCCTCCAGCAAAGACTCCCGTCTTGGAGGTCATCATTTGTTCATTGACCACTAAGTATCCTCTATCCCTCTTTAATCCCCTTAGCAGTGGATTCTCCTCAGGGGCCTGACCCACTGCCTCAATTATTGTATCCCCGATTAAAGTTAGAGTGCTTCCCCTTATTTCAACTGCGTTCTCAGGAACAAACCTACCGGGGATCTTCCACTCAATCTTCACTGCTTCTAATCCACTAACTTTTCCATTCTTGCTCAAGATTTTTAAGGGCATAAACCTGGGGTGGATGTTTACTCCTTCGCTCTCCGCCTGCTCTATCTCTTGCTTAAAGGCTGGCAGTTCATCTGGCCCTTCCAGACAGACCAGGTCGACATGTTTGGCTCCCACCCTCAATGCAGAGCAGGCACAATCCATTGCTACGCTCCCCCCGCCGATCACAATTATCCGCTTACCAATCTCTATTCTCTCGGAATTCTCGTTGAAATTTCTCAAGAATTCTAACGCAGCTACAACACCCTTTAGCTCCTCACCCGGGATCCCACAGGACAACGGTTTCCCCAGCCCCACCCCAATGAATGCTGCCCTGAATCCAGCATCAAATATCTCGTCAAGGTTATCAACTGCCTTATTTCTCTTGATTTTTACCCCTAATTTCTTAACATAGTCGAGTTCGTGTCTGAGCATTTGCCTGGGAAGCCGATAGAGGGGAATTCCATAGGTGAGAACTCCACCCAATTTATCCCTTTTCTCAAAGATTGTCACCTCAAATCCCTGGGTGGCCAGCTCAGCCGCACAGGAAAGACCGGCTGGACCCGCACCAATTACAGCTACCCCTATCTTGTTTTTCTTGATCTGGGGTAAAGATTTAAACCTTGCCGTATAATCCTTTTCTGCAACAAACCTCTGCAGGTCTCCGATTTTTATTGGAGTAGAGAGTTTAGTTGTTGAGCATTCCCTTTCACAGAGCACTTCCCTCGGACATACTATCCCGCAAACGCCAGCCAGAATATTCTTCTCCCTGATCAGGTTTATTGCTCTGCGGAAGTTCTCAAACCTGATTGCCCGGATGAATTTCTTTACATCAATACCTGCTGGGCAGCCCCTGTTGCAGGGTGCATCCTCACATAATAGGCATCTTGATGCTTCAAGAACGGCCTGGGTTTCAGTCATCGCCCCTTTTGTTTCCTTAAAGCTTAAATCCATACCTCCCTCAATCAAGTTCTTAGACAGGATGGACGGGATTAAAACAGTTGTTAGGGATTAGGGGTGAGAAATTACCTCCCGTCCCAGTAAACAGGGCCTTACTTTTTACTTCAGTTAAACATCCATCCTGTCAATCTCGTAAATCCCGTCTAAAATAATTTCTGACAGGATAACAGGATAGGCTGGATTAAGAAAAGTTTTGACTAAATTATTTTATCTTCTCAATCCTGTAAATCCTGTCTAATTAATTTTCTCCAAAGAGGGGGACGAGTTGGAATTTTACCACATCTATTATCCCCTTATCGCTTACCCTAATTTCCGGAATTACTGGTAAGGCGAGGAAGGAGAGGACCATAAATGCATCTTTAACCTTGGCCCCTAATCTCCGGCAAGCCGCATTCAAGGCTTGGATTTTATCCTCTACCTCCTCAAGTTTCCTTCCGGTCATCAATCCAGCAATGGGGAGGGGTAGCTCCTCGATGATTTTTCCGTTTTCCACTACAACCAGCCCTCCTTGCAGCTTCACGATCTTCACCGCTGCCGTGTACATATCCTCGTCGTTGGTCCCCACGACCACGATATTGTGTGAATCATGGGCTACTGATGAGGCAATTGCCCCTCTTTTAAGCCCTATTCCCCTCACAAATCCTAAACCTGTGTTTCCTGATGCCAGGTGCCGTTCAATGACAGCTACTTTCAAGACGTCCCTCTCTGGATCAGAAACAGCCTGCCCATCGATTATCTTGATTTCCTCAATCCTCTTCCTGGTAATAAGTTGGTTTGGAACAATCTCGATTACCTTTACCAGTTTCCCCCTTGCCTTAATTTTAAAATGTTCCTTTTCTATCCAGGCGGTGTTAATAGTGCTCCTTAAGGGAACAGATATCGGTTTTATTACCCCCGGGTGTATTTCCCCCTCTGAGGCAACGAGTTTGCCATCTTTAAATACGGAGAGGATGTTAAAATCCTTTAGGTTATCGAGGACAATTATATCGGCCCTATATCCTGGAACCACAGCACCTAAGTCCTTGAGTTTAAAATATTCTGCGCCGTTTACTGTCGCCATCTGAATGGCAGTTACTGGATTTATCCCCGACTTAATAGCCATCTTGATCATAAAATTGATATGTCCTTCTTGGAGGAGGTCATAGGGATGTCGGTCGTCCGTGACAAAGAACAATTTGCGGGATGAGTTCCTTCCTGGTTTCACCAAAGGAAGAAGGGACTGCAAGTTCTTTGTAGTCGTCCCTTCCCTGATCATAATGTACATTCCCATCCTCAGCTTCTCCCGGGCTTCCTCTAAAGTAGTGGACTCGTGATCGGACTTAATCCCCGCAGCGATGTAGGCATTGAGATCCTTACCACCTAATTTGGGGGCGTGTCCGTCGATGAGCTTACCCCGTGCTGCCCTTATCTTGTCCATAACTTCTGGGGCCCTATGCACTACACCGGGGTAATTCATCAGTTCCCCAAGTCCAAGGATACGTGGTTCATCAAGGAGAAGTCTGAGGTCAAAGGCGGAAAGCCTGGCCCCGGAAGTTTCCATATCGGTTGCCGGAACACAGGAAGAGAGCATAACAAAGACGTTGAGTGGGAGGTTATCGCTCGTCTCCAGCATATATTTAATCCCTTCCAGCCCCAATACGTTGGCGATTTCGTGTGGATCTATGACCACTGTGGTTGTTCCCAAGGGGACAACCGCACGGGCATATTCCGGTGGAGTGACCATCGCGCTCTCTATATGGACATGGCCATCGAGGAAGCCTGGACAAATATATTTTCCCTTTAAGTCTATGTTTTTCCTTGCTTTGTAGTCACCAATTCCCGCTATCTTCCCCTTATAGATGGCCACATTGCCGTCGTGGATCTCCCCGGCAAAGACGTTGACGATTTTACCGTTTTTTAACAGGAGATCACAGGGCTTTTCCCCTCTGGCCACTTCTATCATCTCTTCAAGTTCTAGCCCCACTGCTCCCTCCTAAGGTTAGTGCCCTGAGGATTCTTTCTGGTGTGAAAGGTGTCTCTCTAAACCTAATCCCAATAGCATCCCAGATTGCATTGGCAATTGCTGGGCAAGGCCCATTTATGTTTACCTCTCCCACGCTCTTTGCCCCAAAAGGACCCGATGGTTCATGGGAGGGGATTAAAACGACCTTTAGCTCCGGGATATCCATTGCCGAAAATATCTTGTAATCTTGGAACGATGCATTCATCATCCTTCCGTTTTTGTCAAAGATAAATTGCTCGGTGAGGGCATAGCTGATTCCATTTATTATCGATCCCTCAACTTGCCCCTCGGCGAGTTTGGGATTGATCGGGGTGCCACAATCAACACAGGCCACATATCTCTCTACTTTTACCTTTCCCGTTCCCCGGTCTACAAGGAGCTCCACAAAATGGGCGGCAAAGGGAGGGGGGGACTGGGAGGAGATATGGGACATAGAGCCAATTATCTGGTGTTGATCCCTTTCGTATAAGGAATTTTTGGCTATTTCCTCATAGGTGACCGATCTCCCTGTCCTCTTGCTTATCACTTGAGCATCTTTGGCAATGAGCTCTCCCTCGGCTTCGTTTAGCATTTCCCCTCCAATGCGGATGATCTCCTCAAGGACCCTTTCGGCCGTCTTCAGAACAGCCCCCCCAGAGATGTAAGTCGTCGAGGAGGCGTATGCCCCGACATCGAAGGGGGTGAGGTCTGTATCCGATGAATAGACGATAATTTTTTTCGTGGGGACCTTGAGAGCTTCTGCGGCTATTTGGGCCAGGATGGTGTCCGAACCGGTGCCCAAGTCGGTTGCTCCGACAAGGAGATTAAAGGAACCGTCTTCGTTCATCTTGATCAGGGCCGCTCCCATATCTATTGCTGGAATACCTGAGCCCTGCATCATAATTGCACACCCATATCCCCTACTCATCCGTCCCTCTTCTTTAGGCTTCTTCTTCCATCCAATGAGTTTAAGGCCTTCCTCTATGCATTGGGGAAGTTTACAGGAGCTTATCACTTGGGAAATCCCCTCTCTGCCTTCACCAAGGGCTTGAAATATGGGCGATGTTTCCCCCTCTTTGATATGGACTTCTTTTCTCAGTTCAACTGGATCCATCCCGATCTCTTCGGCCAGTTCGTCGAGCATAGATTCCGTGGCGAAATATCCCTGGGTGGCCCCATATCCCCGATAGGCACCGGCCACCGGGAGGTTGGTATAGACCACCCTCCCCTGAAACCTGACATTGGGGCATCGATAAAGGGGCAGGACCTTACTCCCAGTGTTATACATCACCGTGGTAGCGTGTGAACCATAAGCACCAGTGTTAGACAGAATCCGCATATCTAAGGCGGTGAGTGTGCCATCCCTCTTTGCTCCGGCCTTGAGGAGGGTAATTATGGGATGTCTCGTCCTGGAGATAAACTCCTCCTCTCGGGTAAGTTCGATCTTAGCCGGTCTGCCAGTCTGCAAGGTAATCCAGCCCGCTACATAGTCAAGGTAAACCTCCTGTTTGACGCCGAAACCGCCTCCTATCCTTGGCTTGACTACCCTTATCCTCTGAATTGGAATTCCCAAGACATTTGCGCATATGCGGCGGGTATGGAAGGGAACTTGGGTTGCCGATCTAATCACCAGCCGTCCATTCTCGTCAAGCCAAGTGATAACGATGTGCGGCTCGATGGGCGTATGCTGGGCGTAGTGAACCTCATATCTTCTTTCCAGGATCACATCTGCCTCCTTGAACCCCTTTTCCAGGCTTCCCACTTTTACTTCCACCTCTCCCACTAAGTTGTGTTGGGGGTCAAGGATCCCCTGGGAATCCTTTTCATCGTGGATGATTGGTGCTCCATCCCTCATTGCCCATTCCGGATCGAATACTGGAGGAAGCACTTCATATTCAACAGATAACTTCTTTGTGGCCTCCTCGGCTACCTCCGGGGATGTGGCTGCCACGCAGGCTACCCTATCGCCCACGAACCTCACCTTCCTGTCAAACATAACGGTATCGTAAGGAGAGGGCTCCGGATACCCCTGCCCAGCGGTCGTGTGGGGAACCCGGGGGGCATTCTCATAGGAGAGGACAAGCGCAACTCCTTCCATCTTCTCTGCTTGGCTGGTGTCAATGCTTTTGATTATGGCGTGGGGGTGAGGGCTGCGCAGGAATTTGATAAAGAGCATATCCTTAAGGTCTATATCGTCGGTAAACACCGGTTTCCCCCTAACTAAAGCGTATCCATCGACCCGGGGGACATTTCTTCCTACTTCCTTAAACATTTCC
This sequence comes from bacterium, assembly GCA_029932675.1. Taxonomy (GTDB): domain Bacteria; phylum SM23-81; class DAOVCL01; order DAOVCL01; family DAOVCL01; genus DAOVCL01. Next base: position 13,796 of record JAOZPP010000019.1, on the reverse strand, counting down.
CTTCAGGATCTCTCCTGCCTTTTTTATTGCCCTGATAATCTTTATATATCCTGTGCATCTGCAGAGGTTGCCAGAGATGGCCTCTTTTATCTCCTCCTCCATGGGATGGGGGTTTCCCTCCAGAAGGGTTTTTGCTGCCAATATCATCCCCGGGGTGCAAAATCCACATTGCACCGCACCCTCATCAAGAAATGCCCTCTGAATGGGATGGAGCTTGCTGAAACTTTCCATTCCTTCCAGGGTGACGATCTCGTGGCCTGAGACCTGCGGGGCAAAGAGGAGACAAGATTTTGCCAGTTTGCCATCCAAGATTATGGAGCAGGCTCCACATTCACCCGTTTCACACCCTCTTTTTACGCTTTTATACCCCTCCCTTCTCAATAGGTCGAGAAGTATCTCTCCCGGGGAGGTTTCAAAACTCTTGAGAATACCGTTTATAGTGACTTCGATTAGCATATGGTTTAAACCATTAATTTAATTTTTCTGAATTTCCTCTTTTACTCATTTGCCTTGCGGGGAAAGCCTCTTGTGCTCTGCAGTATAGGTCAGGGCCTTGTCTGAGGACTGGGTAGTTTTTGGGAAGTGAAATCGACGGCCCTTGTTTGGTTACGGCATATCCCCGTCCATCCCTGTCCCAGCAAGCTCACACCGCAGGTGCGCTAAGCGGGGAATTCAGGGGTATTTTTTGATTCTTTTAAGATAATGTCAATAAATAAGGTGGAAGCAACTTCTTTTTTGAATTCCGCATCCCCCCTGAGGTCAGAGAATGCCTTTACCTCCCTTTTGATCAATTCCTTTATCTTATCCTCCTTTGCCCCTCCTTTTTCTATTTCCCCCTCCAGGCCTTCTATCCTCTGAGGGATCTTCCAGAGCCCACCCACCACAGCGTGAACCCCCCTCAATTGGGTAAGAACACAGACAACTTGGGGGATGTCCACCTCAGTTCTGGAAAACCTCCGGTAGAACCCCCTTCCCTCCATAGGTACGGTTATCTCTACTAAGAGCATCCCCCTAAATCGGGGGGCTTGCAAAAAGGAACCGATCCCCACTCTATGGGTGCTCCCATCAAAGAGGAAGAGATTGGCCTCCACAGCTAAGAGGACTGGGACGATATCGCTCCAGTAAACCCTCGACATTATATTGCCTCCAATGGTGGAAAAGTTCCTTACTGCAGGGGAACCCAACCGTTTGGCCGCCTTGCTCAATATCCCCGATGCTGAACGGGTAAGGATTGTTGATTCGGCAACCTCAGTGATTGTGGTCATTGCGCCAATGTGGATGGTCTCATCCTTTACTTTGATATAATTAAGTTTTAGATCTTGAAGGTCGATCAAGCTATCGATTTCGATGTTTCTCTTCTGAGTCAACAATGTTCCTCCAGCGAGGAAGACGGCCTTCCCTTCTTGGTAGGCCCTATATGCCTCTTTGATTGATTTTGGTCTTAAATAGTTTTTGATTCTTCTCATAAGGTCAATCCGGAGAAACTCCTGCTTTTAGCTCCCATAGTCCCTGCTTAAGAAGGGCTCCGACCATTCTTCTTCGATATTCGGAGGTAGAGCGGATGTCTGAAATGGGGGATGCTTCCTCTTGGATGATTCTGCTTGCCTCGTCGATGAGTGCGGAATCAAATGTTTTTGACTCTAAGAACCTTGCTGTCCTCTGCGCATAGATGACAGTGGGAGCTACAGCCCCCAACGCTATGGATACATCAGTTAGTCTGTTCTGGTTAACTTTTCCCCTAAAGGCCAAGGATACTTTGGAGATAGCCAACGCCTTCCTTTGGCCAAGCTTGCTAAAGAACCACTCATCGCTCTGGGCACATTTCCTAAAGGTTATCTCCATGAGTATCTCATCCCTCCGCATCACGTTCTCCCCAGGCCCCGAAAAAAATTTTTCGATGGGGATAACCCGACTGCCCTTTTGGTCTTTTAAAACAATTTGGGCATTCAAAACGAAAAGAGGGGGAACAGTATCAGCAGCCGGAGAGGCATTGGCTATATTCCCCCCTATGGTGGCCAGGTTTCTTATCTGGGGGGATCCCATCTTCCCTGCGGCGTCAGAAAGTATTGGGGCATAAGTTCTAATTGGCTTTGACCTATGGATTGTCTCTATGGAAGTTAGTGCACCTATCCTTAGCTGGTTTCCCTCCTCTTTGATGTAATCAAGGGGAAGTTTCCTGATGTTGATAAGGTTCTCAGGGAGAACGGTTCCCTCTTTTACCTTGACCACTAAGTCTGTTCCCCCGGCCAAAAGGTGAACATTCCCCTTCAGCTTGCCAAGGATTTTCGTGGTTTCCTCTATAGTTTCCGGTGAATATACCTTCATCCCACTTAGCCCCTTGCAGTCGCTAACTTCTCCAGAGAGTACTGGCAGTCTTGCCCCCTGTGCGAAGCACCTAGTCGGATTATCCCTCCCTCACCCCTTGGTTCTGTTTCCCCCCCTTGAATTTCTAAAAGAGATTATCTCTGCCATTATGCTTATGGCAATCTCCCCAGGTGTTTGGGAACCAATCGCTAAGCCAATTGGCGCATGGACTTCCTTCAATCGTTCCTGAGAAACGCCCTCCTCCATTAACCTATGAAAGATGGTTTTTGCCTTCTCCTTGCTGGCCACCATCCCAATATAGTTGTAGTCCCTTTTCAAGCAGCCCTTGAGCACTATTTCATCCAACTTATGGCTATGAGTGGCAATTACAATGTAGGAATTCTGATTTAGGGGTAGGTTGGGTATAATCTTTTCATAGGGGCCTAAGATGAGTTCCTTAGCTTCGGGGAACCTTTCGCTGGTAATAAACTTTTCCCTTTCCTCAATTACCGTTACCTCAAATCCTGCTGTGGAAGCGATTTTTGATAAAGCCTGACCAACGTGGCCTCCGCCGAAGATGTAGAGGTGGGGATCGGTTAAGATCGGTTCGATAAATATCTTCATCCTTCCCCCACAGAGTAAACCCTCACTTTCTTTCAGTTCAAATTCCAGGAGTTTGGGAGTCCCTGTTTTAATCGCTTCCACTCCCTCCCGGATGGCCGTGAATTCTACCTGACCACCTCCCACTGTCCCAATTGTACTCCCGTCATCCTTTATTATCATCTTTGCCCCCGCCTTCTGCGGGCTGGAGCCTAAGGACTCCACCACTGTGGCCAGGGCAATGGCTTCCCCCCGATCAGAGAGGTTTAATATTTCCTTGTATATCTTCGCCATCTATGCTTGGTTATTTCACCTTATGCTTACTGATCCCTGTTTTTCCGGGTTCCTCCAGAGGTATTCGGAGCAAGGGCTGCCCTTTGGGCTTTTGCTGCCTTCTGGATGGCCTTTATGATTTTGATGTAACCCGTGCATCTGCAGAGGTTGCCTGATATGGCCTCCTTTATCTCCTCATCGGTTGGATTTTGATTCCCCATTAACAATGCCTTTGCGGAGAGGATCATCCCCGGTGTGCAGAACCCACATTGCACCGCGCCCTCCTCAATGAATGCCTCCTGAACGGGGTCAAGCTTTCCATCCCGGGAGAGCCCTTCGATCGTGGTTATCTGGCAGCCAGCGAGCTGGCAGGCAAGGACAAGACAGGAGACTACTGGTTTGCCATCCATAATGACTGTGCAGGCACCACATTCACCCTTACCACATCCCTCCTTTGTCCCCCTTAGCCCCAGATCATCTCTCAAGATCTCCAGGAGGGTCTTGGTGGGCTCGGTGACTATCTCCCTTTCCTCTGTATTGACTTTGAACTTTACCTTGATCATGCGGTATTATTTTTAGGACACAGATCTTCGCAGATTATCAAGGTTTTTCAAGTTCTTTTTTCTGCGGTCACAATTTGTTATAGAGCCTATAGAAAGTTTCGCCGTCAGTTCTTTATGCTTGAACTCTTTGTCCTGTTTATCTGCGTCCTAATGGTATAAAAGTCGGATGGTGGCTGTTTAACTCAGCTATGATCTTCTCTGGGGTTGCTGGTAGATCCCTTATTCTCACACCAGTGGCATCAAATATGGCATTGATCACAGCCGGTGCTACTCCAATGATGGGTTGTTCCCCTAAACCTTTTGCCCCAAACGGTCCCTGAGGGTAGGGGTCCTCTATGAAGTTAGAGACTATCTCTGGGGCATCTTTTGCAGTGGGAAGGATATAGGTGGAGAAGTTAGTATTCAGGATCTTGCCCCCCGCGGGGGCCATATCCTCAAAGAGGGCATAGCCAATCCCTTGTAACACCCCACCCTCTACCTGTCCTGCTGCCGTTTGAGGGTTGATTACCTTTCCCACATCATGAACGGCGATGATCCTTTTGACGGTGACCTCCCCGGTGAGGGTGTTCACTTCAACTTCTGCTAAGTTTGTCCCTGTGGAATATACAAAGTATGGCTTCCCTTGACCGGTGGCTTTGTTCCAGGAGGTATATGGTGCCTTGTACCACCCCTGAGAGGACATGATCTTCCTCTGCTGAAAACATTTATCTATTACCTCATCCAACCCTATCCTTTTAGTTCCACTGGTAGCATAGCCATCTGCCAATTTAACCTTTGATATGGGAGACTTTAACATCTTAGAGGCAACCTCCATGATGCTCTTTTTTATTGGTCTTGCCGCCTTTATCAGAGCGTTTCCTGACATTACTGTAGCCCGTGAGGCTACTGTCGGGCCGCTATCTGGGACCTGGGTCGTGGCGGTAGGCACCATAGAGACCCTTTCATATTTAACCCCTAACTCATTGGCTAAGATCTGGGAGAGGACAGTTTCCATACCTTGGCCCATCTCAGTTGTGCCTACAGCGAAGTTTACCGAACCATCGGAGAGGACGCTGACCCATGCTCCCGCTTTGGCTAAGTGTCTCCCCCCTGCTCCCAATCCGACGCCATAATAGTTACAGGCAATACCCATTCCCCTTTTTTTATAACCATTTGATATCTCCCTTTCCCTCTTCCATCCGATTTGAGAAGCTTTTTTGAGGGTTTTCTCCAACTCCATACTCTCCTTTATAAGGTGGCCGGTAACGGTTCTATCGCCTTTTCTGAGGATGTTCCTCAGTCTGAACTCAATTGGGTCGATATGCAACCTGTTGGCCAATTCATCCATCTGAGATTCAATGGCAAAGGTGATCTGGGGCATACCAAATCCCCTAAACGCCCCGCAAGGGACTGTATTTGTCGCTACTGCATAGGAATCTACCTTGACATTTGGACATTTGTATGGACCTACCGCATGGACTGTTCCCCTCCAAAGGACAATAGGGCTTAAGGTGCTGTAGGCACCGGCATTAAGCACATATTTCACTTGGACAGCCTTTAAATAGCCCTCCTTGGTTACCCCGGATTTATAATCGATCACCGCTGGATGGCGCTTGCTCATAGACTCAACGTCCTCTTCTCTGGTATAAATGAGTTTGGCCGGTCTCTTAGTGTGGAAAGCAACCAAAGCAGCCTGGGAGGCGACCAAAGAGGGAACATCCTCTTTGCCCCCAAATGCTCCACCAGTAGTGGTTTGAATTACCTCGATCTGGCTATAAGGAAGTCCCAACACGGAGGAGACGGCGTGTTGCACGTAAAAAGGACATTGCAGGGAGCCGTAGATCTTCATCCTCCCCTCGTAAGGGACAGCGATCACTCCCTGGGTTTCTATATAGGCATGCTCTTGATATGAGGTGGTATATCTGTTTTCCACGACCAGATCGCATTCCTCAAACCCCTGCCGGATATTGCCCCTCCTTATCCGATGATGGGAGAAGATATTGTCCTTTCCATAAATCTTTGGTGAATCCTCCTTCATCGCCATCAGTGGGTCTAAAATTGGTGGAAGTTTCTCAAATTCGATATCTATCTCCCGCGCCCCTTCTTCGATAGCCTGACGGTCTTCCCCGGCTATTAGGGCAATTGGCTCACCGATATACCTTACTACCTTTTCTGCCAGAAGGGGTTGATCCATAAGGACTATGGGAACTACATTAGTTCCGGGAATGTCCTTATAGGTGAGAACGGAGACTATCCCCTGAACAGCCAGCGCAGAGGAGGGGTTAAATCTCTTGATCAAGCCATGAGGTAAGGGGCTCCGCACCACCTTGACCCAGAGCATCTCTGGAAAGGAGAGGTCATCGATATATACCGCCTTTCCGGTAACCTTTAACCGCACATCTTTTCTAATTTCACTTTTCCCAATGACGCTCATCCCTGTCCTTTGATATCCTTGTTTATGTATCCTTCGTAATCTTCCCTTGTGTTAATGTTGCAGATGACATATTCATCTTCTACAGGAAGCTCAACGATACTTTGTTGATTCTTCTTTATGACAAATCGAGCTCCAATATCTTCCGGTGCATCGAGCAGCTCCTTTATGTACTTGGAGCTAAAACCAACTGGATGCCCCCTCTTCCCCCTATATTTGGGGAGCACTATGGGTGCCCCTCTGGTGAGTAGGTTAATGATTGCTTTATAGGTGGCCACGGAAACCAAAGGATGGTCAACAAGAACCATTAGAAAGGCTCCTACATCGGGAGGGAGGAGCTTTAATCCCGCTTTTAGGGAGGAGAGCTGTCCCCTCTTATAATGCTGGTTTACCACCCATTTCGCTTCTGGTGGTAGGTGGGGTTTAATCCTCTCCGCTTCGTAGCCCAGGACTACTATGATCTCCTCTGTGCCGGCTCTTCTGAGGTTCTCCATTATTGTCCCTAAGAAGTTGGAGGTCCCCACGGGGAGAAGGGGTTTCAGTGTGCCCATCCTCTCCGACTTCCCTGCGGCCAAAACTATTGCCGCAACTCCCATCTTTTCCTTCAAATTGGAAATCAATTACCCTTAGTGCTCAGTTTTGCAGGGGGTTTGCCTCTCCCGTTCCGCAATCCTGGGCTTGTTCGATCTGCTATTCTGTCGATCCTATCTTCTCCTCTATTAGATTGGGAATGAATTTCCTGTTTTCCTCAGTAACTTCTATTACGATTACCTCTTTCAGCCCCCTAATTCTGTCCAAAAACGGATTGGACTCAGCCTTTAGGACACCTAATACATTGGTATCGCTACTGATTGCCAGGAAGACCGCTTTCTGAAAACCCTTGCACCCAAGCTCAAACCTTCCCAACTCATCCATTACGACTATATCCTTTGTTAACAAGGCATGTTCTATAGCAGATTTACCAAGTCCTTCAAAGCCTTCTCTTCTGACCTTCCAATTTGACCCCTCTCTTCTGGCTACTACCTCGGTTTTATCAGAGGTTAAATCTCGGATTATAACCCGGTCAGCCTCTAATTTGGTCTCAAACCCCCCATAGGAGAAGTTAGCTTTTTGGAGGAAGGACCGGATTGCAGTGCTCTTGCCCACCCCTACGTTTCCAGTGAGAAATAGGTTAAGGATAGAACCGGACATCAAGGGCCAATGGCGACTATGGTGAGGGCACTGAAGCCCCAACAGACTGCTGATATTCCAATGCAGGTGGCATAGCCCAAGGATGGCTTCTCCCCCAGCAGAAGGGATAGGGTAGGTTGGAGTCGCCTCCCCATCAGATATCCCACAGGAAAAAGGATAGCGGAGAAGAGAGCCCAGCTCAGGCCCTCCCGGACCATAAACCCCAACGGGCTGAGGGATAATAGATAGGAGCAAGGGGCTACCCTCATCCCTACAAGGTAAAAACCGCCCGCACCGAGGAGGGCACCGAGGGCCCCAGCTCCCATCCGCATGGATAGCCCCCCCTCCACTCTCTCCCTCAGCCCCCCCACAACAAGGGTGAGGGCAAGGGCCTCCAGGCCAACGGCGAGGGAGGAGTTCGCCTTACAGGTCAAGGAGAGGTGTAAGAGGGGAATGGAGAGGAGCTTAACTAATCCAGTCACTATACCTATGCCGATCAGCATAAGCGGCCTTCGGTAAAGGGCTAAGGCTACCCCCATGGTAAACATCCCCATCCCTAAGAGGGAACCCGCCCGCAGGGGAAAATTAACCGCCTGCAGCCCAGCTCCCAGTACAACTTCGAATACCCCCCAGATGGAACCGAATAGCAGAATGCCGAGAAACAGGTCCCGCCCTCTTCCAAGCTCTTTCCTCATCTTTGCTCCTCCATTTTAGACCTTCAACCTATCCTCTTCAACTGGCCTATAATAATAAATGCTTTTTAGTCTGTCAAGCTTTCTCGGCAGTTTTGGACTCCGACCCTCGGGCAGAGTAGCCTCAGATAGCAAAAACAAGCTCCGCCCCCTTGAATGTGTTCCTGTATCGCTGAGCGGTCAGATCCCCTGATCTGACCATCCCTGGTAGCGGAAGAAAAAATAGGAAGTGTCCCTATTCCCCCCCAAAAAAATATTGACAGAACTGACTTAAAGGGCTATTTTTGGACAAGAGACTCCCGATGACGAGATTACCTTACCTTTCGATGAGGATAGGGTTGGGTGAGGGAGAGTCGGGAAGCGAAAACAAGGGCTCTTCAGCATATTCAAAGCTGGAGTCAATAGGAGGAAACAGCCGATTTGCCAAGGTATATCTAATGTAGGCAGGTGGGCTTTTTGTTTATAGGTGAGGGCATTACTCAGTGTCGTCAGGGCTCTACCCTACCAGGCAATGGTTCTACCGCCTGAGCCGTCAGAACCCCGATTCTGACGGTAAAGGAAAAGGTTTGAATTAGCAATTGGGAGGTTTGTCCCAATTTACATTATTTAGAGGTAGAATAATTTAGAGGTAGAATAATGAGCGCTTCTGTTGATTACATCATCAAGAGGATCAAATATAATCTAGCGAAGCTTACAAACAAAATGGACGAATTCTTCAAAATTCTTCAAGTAAAAGTGAGGATTTTGAATTTGAGACGAGTGCAAAATGAAAAGAGAAAGAATCTTGGTGCTCGCGTCTATTACGTGATGGCTGTTGAAAAGATGAAAAATCCTGGTGATGACCATACCGTTTCAGAACTCGTTGTTGAGCTCGGAGACCTCGAAACGAAATTAGACGAATTAAATGCTAAGATCAAAGAAATAAAGCAAATCAAAATGGAAGAGAGACGGGAACGTGCACAAATGGAAATGGTGGCAATGGATGGGAGGAACAGTATTAAAAACAGAGCTAAATTTTCACCTGTAATCTTCAACGAGAGGAGGCAAAAGATGAAGGGCTTTTTCGGTTTTCGTCAGATGGTGAGCACAGCACTCATCAAGTTCTTTTACATCCTGGGCGTGATTGTTCTGACAATTGGTGGAATAGTAATGCTTTTCCAAGGTGGGGAAAATGCTCTCATCGGTCTGGGAGCAATCATCTTTGGCAATTTAGTTTGGCGTATTATTTGTGAGGGATGGATCCTGGTCTTTAGTATCCACGATATCCTTGGATCTATTGAGCAAACTCTGAAGGAGAAGTAATCGCAACATTGGAATGTATAGTCCGTTTTTCTAAAAGTTTAAAACATATTTTGAACTTCAGGAGAAAAGGGCGGGATTCTCCGTCCATTTGTAGGAAAATAGAGGGACATCCACCATATTTTTCAGATAGAGAGCTTAAGGGAAAGAGGTATGAACTTTTTTCCCAACATCCCAACAGTAGCTTGCTCTATTCCCAAATCATTGGTTTGGGAGGCATAGACGAAGAGGTGATTAGTTAGTATGAGTCGAGATCTTTCTCCAGCAGCAAAAGAGGAATCACATCTTTCTTTTCGATTTTGGTGCAGCGGGAGAGGTTGTTTGATGCTTACTAAAACATCAATTGTTTGTAAGTTAAGAGTAAAGTAATGAGCTCTTATCGGCATCACGGTAAAGACACATATATTTGAGGGTCCATTTCTATCAATTGATCTTGCGTAACCTGGAGGAAATTTAAGATGAGAAGGTCAAAGGGAATAACTTCGACTGTGATTTGGAGTATTTGCATTGTCCAAATCTTGGTTGGCTGTGCTGCAGTCCATGAGTATGGGAAACTTGAGAAAAACGCACGCCGATCCTATCAGCGCGGAGATTATGACCAAGCTGTATTCAAGTGCGCTGAATCACTCAGGCTAAATCCTGAATATGGTAAAGCTCAAACGTTGATTCAAGATGCCTTGAGGGCCGCAGTCAACACACATCTAGCTAAAATCAAGGAGTTGAGGGGTTTGTCGGCAGAGTATAGGTGGGATAAAATCGTTTCTGAGTATGAGGCGCTGAGTGAGCTTAACCGAACTATAGAGAGTCTGCCTGTCCTCAGGGGCAAAAAAACGGGAGAGATTATCCGCTTTGAGCTTACAGATTACTCGAAGAACTTGACAGAAGCAAAAACAAATGCTGCGGAGGTTCACTACCAGGCCGGAATTGACCTCTCACAAAAAGAGGGTATGGACTTTAAGAAACAAGCAGCGAAGGAATTCAAGTCAGCTTTACATTTCGTCCCCGATTATAAGGATGCATCATCCAAATATGAAGAGTGCAGAAAGGAAGCTACAAAGAGGATGGTTATTATTCCTTTTAAGGACAAAAGCGGAAAGGAGGACAAATATGGAGCCATTTCGGAAATGATAACCGACGAAATCAGGACGGGCATTATGGGAGATTCCACAGTTGCAGAATTTTTGAAACTTGTCTCCCGTGAAGAGCTAAGGAATGTCTTAAGAGAGCAGAACCTGCAGATGTCAGACTTGGTAGACGAACAGACTGCAGTTAAGGTGGGAAAACACTTGGGAGCCCACGAGATTCTCCTGGGGGAGATCGAGCTCATCAATTATTCACCTCCCAGAGCAACTATAAACCGATTGAAGCGGCAGACTCAAGTAGTAGTTAGTGAGGAGAGGAGCAAGAAGGTTCGCAAGAAGACATATAAGACAGTGTCAGCTACAGTAAAAGTTTATACCAAGGAAGCGAACGCTTCTGTTATGGGTTCTTGCAAGCTCATAAACGTGAATACAGGCGGATTGGTAAAGAGTTCTTCTTTGAAGGGTGAAGCGCATTTTAAATATCAGTGGGCTACTTATGACGGTGATGAAAGAGCGTTAACGAGCAAGGATAAAGAGTTGACCCAGAAAGGGAGGCTAATAACTTTTTCAGAAAAAGAACTCGTCACGCAGGCTGCTCGAAACTTTAGTGCATCGGTTTTGCAAGAACTTACCCCTTATCTGAGATAAAATAAGCAAATAATAGAGGAGGTAAAAGTGAAGATATTCGCTTCTGTTTCGGGGCTGGTAATATATATTACCATTACCGTAAATGTAAGTTTCGCCCAAATTGAGACTCCGGCTAAGGCAGATACACAGCAGGTCTTAACTGCGAAACCGTATGTCCTGGGGGAGTATCTGTTGGAGGCAGGTAATCATTTAAAGAGAGCTTATAAGCCCTTGTATGAGTCCGCGGAATCATCATCTGGACAGCAACTTACGTGGGGGTGCCTCAATTGGACTTTTGGGATATTTTCTAAAGGCCTTAAGGGGCCATATCATGTTGGGGAAGCTGGGGAACAGCTCATTGGGGCGTCTACAGTGCTCTTACCAGAAAAAGCACCCTTGATGGAAAAGGCTGGGGAAGAACTCAGAACTTACCGAAAACTTGGTTATTGGAATGCCGGCCTTTTTTGGGGTGGACTTATTACTGCCCTACTTGGTGCTAATGAAAAGGCTGTGATTGCTGCTGGCGGCTCAGCTATGCTGGCGGGATGGGGTGTAGGATTCTTAGCGCCCCGCCATATGGGATCTGCCGGGGAAAGATTAGAAGAAATCTCTGGCGCTTTTCCAACAGATACTCAGCGCATACTTATGGAAAAAGCTGGGAAAAGGTTACAGGCTTATAAGAAGCAGACTTATTGGGGTTGGGGCCTCCAAGGTGTGGGTATAACTACCACCGTAATCGGAGTTGCTAGTAAGAATACAACAGTGGGAGTTACTGGAGTATTGACAACATTAGCTGGTATGGTCATTTACAATGCAATAGCTCCAACCAGTGTTCGGTCTGCTGGAGAAAGATTAGAGGAACTAGGAAACATTTTGTAGAAGTTAATACTACTACTCACATGCAGTACCCATTGCCTAAAGAGTCTCCAGATAGATTGGAAAGAAGTTACATCTTTATTTTCGATTTTTTGTAAGCGAAAAGCCGGTTGACGCTTACTATAACTTAAGCTATGAAAGTTAAAAGTAGAGATGTAACCTCTTTTCTTAACCCCGTTAAAAGAAAAAAAGGAGACCAAACTATTTTACCAGTAATTACAACAGTCATATGGTTATGTCTCTAATTTGATATGTTTCTTTGGAAAAACCCTAAGTTAATTTATAGTAAAGGAGATGAAAACGATGAAGGTCAATATTCTACACTTTGTGGCTGTAGTTTGTGTTTTAATTTACATCGTTCCCAGGGGTGTAAATTCCCAAATACCAGGCGAAATTCTGCGTCACAATCTAAAAGTTTTTCGTGAGTCAGAAAGTTCAGCATTAGCAAGTGGTAATACCATAGCCTGGTCTACTGATGGGTCTTACTTAGCCGTTTCTAAAAAAGATAAAATTTACATTCTTGATCACAAAAATTTTAAAGTTTTGGAAGAATTGCGTGGCCAAATAAGTGACATCTCTGCTGGGGATGTTACCTCTGTTGCATTTAGCCCAAATGGGAAATATCTTTTATCTGGGCATAAATCGGGTGAAGTTTTTATTTGGTCTACAAAAACTTGGGGTAATGTGATGGCCCCTTGGGGAATGGCCTGGACGCTTAGCACTGGCTCGGTTCCTTCTGTTGCATTCAGCCCCGACGGAAAGTTACTAGCGACAGGCGATTGGGATAATCGAATTGATATTTGGTTGGCGGAAAATTGGAAAGAGCTGAAGAGATTTAAAAATTCCGAGCCCTCTAAAGATATACCCAAAAAATATACGATTTTCCGATCTGTTCAATCGCAAGTTCGTTCTATTGATTTCAGCCCAAACGGTGAGCTTTTGGCAACTGGTGGGAACGATAGAATTATTCGGATTTGGAGTACTGATACTTGGAAGAACATCAAATCTCTCAAGGGTGGTGAAAACTGGATTTCATCTGTAACTTTTAGCCCGGATGGCAAATACCTTGCTTCAGGGGACCACGATGGAGAGGTTTATATATGGGATGTTAAGAAGTGGAATATTGAAAAGACTTTTTCTGAACACAGTATCCGTTGTTTATGTGTGACATTTAGCCCCGATGGGCATTATCTGGCTTCTGGAGGAGATAACGGAGAGCTTTTTCTTTACAGCAAGTGAATGGGGAATCGTGCAAGAACTAAAGGGCCATATTAATTCTATCATTTCAGTTGCCTTTAGTCCCGATGGAAGGTATTTAGCTTCAAAAACTATGGCAAAAGTCCGCATATGGACTGTAGACACATGGGAGCCCTTTAAGGATATACCGCTCTATTACTTTCGACGGTAGAGTAATCATGCTTTCTTATTAGGGTTCCTTCTGTCAGGCAGGAGTCCTAATGGCATATGCAAAGTCAACATCCCGTGGGTTTCAAAGCTGCGAAAGGTTGGTATTGGGGACATCTCCTGATGCCGATAATCGGGGAGGTAGGGGGGGCGAGGCTGCGGCTTGCCAAGGGGGGATGCCTAAAAAATAGGAAGTGTCCCTATTTTGAAAGGAGGGGATAGATGATGAAGCGCTTTTCAGTGATTTTGGGTATGGCCTTTTGGGTTGCGTTCGTGTTTGGGACAGGTGTCGCCCGCAGTCAGCCGACCGGATCCATCATAGGTTGGGGTAGGCAGGTTGTTGTTGAGCCAGCAATTCTCGAGGGTATCGTGGCTGTTGCCGCGGGCGGGGGGCACAGCCTGGGCCTGAAATCTGATGGGACCATCGTGGCCTGGGGTGACAACTACTATGGCCAGTGCGGGGTGCCTGCGCCCAATGCGGACTTTGTGGCCGTTG
>JAOZPP010000018.1:27248-43111 GCA_029932675.1 bacterium | reverse complement strand
AAAGATTCCCTAACGGCGAAGGAAACTTCCTGAAATTAACTTTAACTGACTACACCCCAGGCAAAGGATCGAGGCCAAGAATTCACCCCTCCAGGAAGAGTTCTCCCTTCCCCTCTCCGCAGCAGTGAGGAGATCGTATTGCTCTTAAAGCGATTTCCAGCCAACCCTGAGAAGGGAGAGCCATTTATTTTCCATCACTTCCTGGCAGGGGATTTACAGCAAACCCTTAGCCCTGAAGACTTTCTGCAATACCATACCTAATTTATGCAGGCCATTGCATAAAGGAAGAAGGGAGGCTTTGCCCCTAAATGATTGTTATTCCTCCTCTCCAAGAAACGTGCTTACCTAACCCCCTATCACCACTGGAATTTCCCTCATCTCTACGGTTCACGTTAACTTTTCCTTTAATTACCACAATTTTTACCCTTCTTCTTCTTCATCTGGCATAGACCTTGCATCTCTTAGAGAATACGAAATTTTACGCAAGGGAGGTCAAGGATGAAAGGCCACGGGTTAGCTAAGTTCGACGGAGAGGGGAGGGCTAGCCTATTGGCAGAGGCGGATTTCTCCGGTTTTCTCTACCCCGGACTTAAATCCAAGGGTACCATTTTCTTTAAGGGGTTCCGTTATATAGCCAAAGCTATTCTTCTCTCCCCTCTTTTTCTCCTCTCATCGCTTTTTGTCTTTATCTTAAGCCCGGAAGAGATATGGAAGAGTGAGTTTCCTTTAGCCATCAGAAGTTCCCTCCGTAAGTGGATGAAGAGGGGGATTGACATCTTCGGTGCCTTAATTGGTCTCATCATCTCTCTCCCCCTCTTCATCTTTGTCCCCTTGGCCATAAAATTGGACTCTCCAGGCCCCATCTTCTATAAACAGTTGAGGATAGGGCGCAACAGAAGGCAAAGGGAGAGAAGAAGAAATCCAGTACATAATGGAGGGGAAAGAAGAAGGGGAGAAAGAAGGAGAGAAAACCTTTGGGGAACCCCCTTTTATCTATATAAATTCCGCACTATGAGGGAAGATGCGGAAAAAAAGAGCGGACCTATCTGGGCAATACCTAACGATCCACGCATTACCAAAGTGGGAAGGTTCCTGCGTAAGACAAGAATGGATGAGATCCCTCAATTTTTCAATGTATTAAAAGGGGAGATGAGCCTAGTTGGCCCGCGGCCAGAGCGTCCCTACTTTGTGAAAAGCCTTAAGGAGAAAGTCCCCGAATATCCCGCCAGATTGGTCATTAAACCAGGTCTTACTGGTCCGGCGCAGATAGAATGTGGATACGATTCCTCGATAGAAGATGTTAAAAGAAAAGTCAAGTTGGATCTCGATTATGTACATAATTGCACCTTAATCAAAGATCTGAAGATCATCTTCTCCACTGTGGGGGTTCTGATTACTGGTAAGGGAGCATACTAAGAAGGGAATCAGCGATGAGCGTCATCCTAACCCCGGAAATGGTTCGGTAATCCCAGACTTTTTGCCTATTGCCTGGATAACGAATAAGAAAAGGTCATGAGATCCTACCCCAGAAACCTTTACACAGCTATTGTTTAGTAAATACTTGTCCTATTTCTCAAAGGCCATATTTAATGAATGTTTAACCTTAAAGAGGAGGTAAAAGCCAGATGAGGAAGATCCTGTTTTTCTCTTCCCTCCTAATTTTATCTCTCCCCCTCTCCTCCACCTTAGCCTCTGAACCCAAAGGGATTACCATAAATTCTGTTCCCCCAGGGGCTACCGTGTATGTAGAAGGGGAACATACATTTGTGGGTAAGACACCCATGAAGGTTCCTTATCTTTTGGTGGGCACCTACAAGATCACTGCCTCCAAGAGGGGTTATGAGACCTGGTTCCAAAGGGTCAACTTAGTGGGAGAGAGAAGTGGCCCGCTTTTGATTAGGCTTACCCCTAAGACCAGACTTAAAGCAGCCTTAAGGTCCACCCTATTTCCTGGTTGGGGACAATGGTATATGGATAAGAGGTTTAAGGGAGGGGCAATCAGCTTTGCGATGATCGGCCTTGCTTTCTCCTTTATAGCAATTGATGCCCAATACGACCGGGCAGTGGATAGTTACAATCAAGCATTAAGGGATTACACCACAACGAAAAGGGAAAAGGAGAGGCTTGCCCTTGAATTGCAGGTGCGGGACAAGGAAAAGCAGGCCAATGATAATTACCGACGAAGAAATACTATCCTCTGGATGACTGGAGCCCTTTGGGCTTACAACATCTTAGACGCACTCATTTTCTTCCCCTCCTCTCAGCAAGGGGAATATGATTTAGGAACGCCAGTCATCTCTGGGGGCCTGGAAGAAGGGACCCCAGTGTTAAGAGTAACCATAAATTTCTAAGGAGAAGAGAATGAAAAGGATCTTGCCCTTTTTGGTGATTGTGCTCTTAGCTGGGGGATGCAGCAAAAGACACCAGCCTTTTACACCCACGGAGGTTAGTTTCCCCTCTGCTCCTAAGAACCTTCTGGCACTGGTGGGAGATAGGGAGGTAACCTTGATTTGGAGCGATCAGCAGGAGGTGAGAGGCTTTTACATCTATAGGGCTGATTCATTAAGAGGAGAATTCACCAAAATAGATTCAACTCAAAGGGATTCCCTCCCCTCAACTTCTTATTCTTATAGGGATTCAGGACTGCTAAATAACCGGGAATATTTTTACAAAGTTTCTGCCTACAATAATCAGGGCTATGAAGGTAACCCTACTCCAGTGATCTCTGCCACCCCCTCTGCTTATGACCTCATCATCGAGGGGGGGAAGGAATTCACCAACCACCAAGACGTTTCCCTCACCCTTACTGCCCCTCAAGGGGCAACCTTAATGATGTTAGCCAATGACTCTACATTTACCGCCAGCTCCTGGGAACCTTTCTCCCCAGAAAAGGAATGGAGGCTCACTGAAGGAGATGGAGAGAAACGGGTATTCGTTAAGTTTAAGGACTCCAAAGGAATAGAAACAGAAAATCCAGCTTCAGACAAGATAACCTTAGACACCCAGGCAGCCATAAGAACGGTGAGTGAGGACTCGGAAGGAAAAAGGCTTAGCCCTGGGGATACAATTCATTTCAGGCTTGATGCTGGGGAACCCAATGGGAAGGCCACTATAGATATAGGAACTGCTCAGATAGAGATAGTCCTCGAGGACAGCGCAAATGGGATTTATGCCTCGGATTTTATCATCCCTGGAGGTCTGGAAGTCCTGCAGGCAAGGGTAGTTGGCCACTTCACCGATCGGGCAGGAAACCAGGCTACCCCGGTTAATACTCAGGGGACGCTAACTATTCAAAGCCCCCCTCCTCCGGTGGAGCTGAGATCTCCCACCCCCGTAGGTAACTCCACCACCTCCCTCAACCTCTCCTGGTCTCCCTCCAGTGCAGAGGATTTCGCCTCCTATATGCTCTTTAGAGCAGAGGAACCAGGGGTTGACTCTACCTCAAGCCTGGTAACCACTATCACCGATAGAAATACCACATCTTTTGAGGACACAGGGCTAAAAGAGAACACGGACTACTGGTATAGGCTCTATGTCTTCGATCAGAGTGGACTCTCTTCGGCCAGCAAACCGGTAAAGGGCACAACCAAGGAAAACGAGCCTCCCAAACCTGTCATCCTCTATCCCCCTTCGCCTATTGTTGGTTCCTTCTCCCAGCTCAGCCTCCGCTGGAGCCAGAACTCAGATGAGGACTTCGCCTCCTACGAACTCTATCGCTCCCAAGACCCTGGGGTAGACTCCGCCTCCACCCTGGTGGCCACGATCACCTCCCAAACCACTACGGCCTACCAGGACACCGGACTAAAGGAGAACACCACCTACTGGTATCGGGTCTACGTTTGGGACAGAGGAGGGCTTGGGGCCCCCAGTAACGAGGAGGTGGGGAGGACAAACCAGGATGAACCACCAGAGCCAGTCATCCTCTATCCCCCTTCGCCCATTGTTGGTTCCTTCTCCCAGCTCAACCTCTCCTGGAGCCAGAACTCCGACGAGGACTTCGCCTCCTATAACCTCTATCGCTCAGAGAGCTCCGGGGTAGATTCGACCTCCACCCTGGTGGCCACAATTACCAGCCAAACCACTACTGCCTACCAGGACACCGGACTAAAGGAGAACACGGGTTACTACTATCGCCTCTATGTACGTGACAAGGGAGGACACTCCTCCCGTAGCAATGAGGAGATGGGAAAGACGAACCCGGATGAACCACCTGAACCTGTTACCCTTTATCAGCCAAATGCGGTCTCGGCCACCAGGATCGACCTCTCCTGGAGCCAGAACTCAGACGACGACTTCGCCTCCTACCGGCTCTTCCGTTCCCCATCATCAGGAGTTGATTCAGCATCTTACCAAGTGGTGACAATAGAGGATAGGTTCCAGCTCACTTACCAGGACACCGCACTCACTGGAAACAAGACCTACTACTACCGCCTCTTCGTCTACGACCAGGGAGGAAAGGGAAGGGGAAGCAATGAGGTTTCGGCCACCACCGAGAACAGCCCCCCAGAGGCGGTGGTCTTAGAGGAGGTCACCGTTCTGGACAGTTCGTCCCTGGGCCTCTCCTGGAGTAGGAACGAAGAGGACGATTTCCAGAGCTATCGGGTTTACCGTTCGCGCCATTCAGGGGTCAACCTCTCATCAGAGCTGATCGAGGAGATAACAGATCCCTCGCACACCAGTTTGGTGGATAGTGGGTTGACTGACAACCGAGAGTACTGGTATCGGATATATGTTTTTGATCAGAAAGGGCTTTGGGCTGGGAGCAACGAGGTGAGCGGAACAACGGACAACAGCGCTCCCCATCCGGTTTTCCTTTCAGATCCCCAGAGCCAAACAGAAAACTCCCTTACCCTCTCCTGGACCGAGAACTCAGACTGGGACTTCTCCTCCTATCGAATCTACCGTTCCCCCAACCAGGGGGTGAGCTCAGGCTCGCAGCTTGTTGCCCAGCTTCCGGAGAGGACATCAACCACCTACCAGGATACGGGCCTTGCCCCGAACACCACCTACTACTACCGGGTCTATGTGGTGGACACCGGGGATAAGGCTTCAGGAAGCAATGAGGTAAGCGGAACTACCTTAGAGAACCTCCCCCCCCAACCGGTGGTCCTGGCGCAACCGGTGGTCGAGGACAGCATCACCCTAAGGTTGAGCTGGTCGGAGAGCCAGGCCAATGACTTTGCCACCTATCGCATCTTCCGCTCCTCCTCTAGCCCTGTGGACACTAATGCGGCCCCCATCTACATCATAAATACAAGGGAGATAACCGAGTATCTTGATACAAGGCTGAATATGGGAGAAACTTACTTCTATCGGGTCTTCGTCTACGACCAAGGTGACCTTTCGGCGGGGAGCAACGAGGTGAGCGGAACCCCCAGCAAAGGAAAGTAGGCAAACAGATGGGAGCCTTAGAGAAACTCAACCTTTTCTTCTGGGCCTGGGTACAGACGGCGAGATCGGTCAAGACCCTCAAGCTCTTCGTCCCTTTCCTTATCTATGCAATTCTCCAGGGGGGGATATTAATAGGATTGATCCATTTCGCTTATCCACCTTTCTCTTCCATCCTACCCCCCCTTTATCGCCGGTTCTTCGGCCCTATGGCCCTCCATTATCCTCAATGTATGGTCTTCTTGCCGGATATGTTTCATCGGGTAGACATTCTCCTCAGCGGGATAATAGGGATAGGGGTAATTGGGATGGCCACCCAACTGTTTGCTACCAGATTTAACGGCGAGAGCCCCCAATTAAAAGAAGGGATAAGAAAGGTGTTACCCCTCTATGGGGTCCTCTTTATAATTTGGATTCTGGAGACAGCCCTAGTCCTTGGGTTTGTACAGGGGTTTCCACGACTTTTAGCCGTATCCACCCCACTTGAGGGGAAGTTTCTCCGCACCTTATCCACCCTATTAGGGATAATTGTGGGGGCAGCCTTTGCTTATACCTCTGTCTTGGTAGTCTGGGAGAAAAAAGGACTGTTGAGGGCATTAAGGGGAAGTTTCTCCCTCTTCGCTCAGAACCCATTCTCCTCCTTCTCCTTAGTAGCTGTTCCCATTGGTCTTAGACTCCCCTTAGATTGGGTCCTGAGTAAGGGAGGCTTCCTGATAAGCAGATTCACCCCCGAGTTAATCTGCTGGCTTCTTGCCTTCTATATCGGTTTCTCTATTTTAACCAACTACTTTCTCATTGGATCGATCACTGGATTTTACCTACTAGTGAAGGAGGAAAGTTGAAGGGGAGATGGCTTTGGCCTCTTTTCATCCTGGGCCTCTTGGTAGGGTGTGCAAGGGAAAGTTCAATCCTTCCCCGCTACAAAGCGGAAAAGGCATTCTTTAAAGCTGGAAAGCTCTACCAGAGGATACTGATAAATCCAAATTTAGCCCAAAAGGAGGACTATAGCCGCACTATCGAAGCCTATCGTAAGGTGATAGGTTTTCAGGATCAGGATAAGGGAAGGGGATTAGAGGATTTGACCACCAAGGCCAGGTTGAAGATAGCCCAATTATATCTCGCCCAGGGGGAATACCAGCAAACCATCGATGAATATCAGAAGCTATTAAATGATACCAAACAAGATAAGGACCTTCAAGCTTTCGTGAGGCTATCCCTTGCTCAAACTTATGAGGGGATGGGGGATCTACATAAGGCAATCGAGGAGTACAGGACCCTGGCGGAAAGTTATCTCTCATCTCCCCCCCAAAATAAGCTGGCGCAGGAACTTCTACCCACTCCTCTCCAGATCCCTAGACTATATCGCAGACTGGGAAAAGGGGCGGCAAATGAATATAGTTGGGCTAGGGAGTTATATCAAGGAATAGTGAACCGCTGGCCCCAAACTCCCCTTGCCCTTTTGGCTCAAAATCAAATTGCCATCTCCTATGCCGACCAAGGGAAATGGAGGGAGGCGGTGAATGCGTTGGAAGGGATAGTTAAAAAATACCCTCAAAGCCCCCTTCTCCCCCAAATACTATTTGCCGCCGGTGATATCTATTCCGAAAAGCTCAATTTGACCGATCAAGCCTTAAGGACCTATCAGCAAATATTGGACAACTATCCTGAGGACCCTCTGGGAGGAAGGGCTGAGCTTTCTATCGGTAGGCTCTATCTGAAAAAGGGCCTCCCAGCCCAAGCAAGAAAGGCTTTCCAAGAGGTAATAAAAAAATTCCCCAAGGATGTGAATTCCTCTGCAGAGGCCCAATTTGGCATAGGGGCAAGCTACGAAACGGAGGGTAAGTGGGATCAGGCCCTGAACGAATATCGATGGGTATTGGATAAATACCCTCATACCCAAGCTGCTCTCCGGATTCCCCTCTACTTGGCTGACCACTACTCCCAAGCGGGGATTGAGAACCTTGCCAAGCAGGAATATAAAAGAGCAGTGAAGACCTACCAGGGAATGGTGGAGGATTCACCCAAGTCACTTTATGCCGCCTATGCACAAGAAAAGATAGCTCAGTGTTACCTCCATCAAAAGAGATGGAGGGAAGCAATCTCTTCCTTATGGTCCCTGATCAGGGATTTCCCCCCCTCCCGACCTATGATCAATGGTTACCTTCTTTTGGGGATGGTCTATGAAACCAAGCTTCAGGATAAATCAGGCGCCTTAAAGGTCTACAAAGAATTCCTCCGACGCTTCCCAAATCATCCCCTTAAGGAAAAGGTGAAAAAGAAGATGGAGGATTTGAAATGAACCTCTATCTCCCCCTCTCATTGCTTTCTGCATTGGTAGCCGGTAGTGTGGGGTTACTCGTGTGGTTTAAAGGGCCAAAGGGAACTCTGGGTCGTTCATTTCTCTTTGGTTCCCTCTCCATCTTCTGGATAGAGATCTGCTCAACCCTGGTCTTCTCCACCTTCGAGCCTAAGGAGATGCTTTTCTTCTCCAGGCTCTCCCTTGTGGGGCTCTGTTTTCTACCTGGCCATTGGACCCTTTTCTCCTTATGTTTTGCTCGCCAGGAGTATGGTCAATATTTGAGGAGATGGGGATGGTATATTGGGCTACTTTATCTGACCGGTTGTTTTTTTCTGGTCTTCTCCTTCTCAGAGAGATTTCTCTCCTTGGTTTACACTCCAGGGGGAGGCCTCCTTTTCCTCTTTGGTGGGATAGGCAAATCCTTTCTCATCTTCCTGCTTCTCTCCTCTGTGGTGGTTCTGGTCAATTTAGAAAATACTTTCAGGTCCCTTACCCCAGATTCCCAAGGGAGAATGGTCGTTCCCCTTTTAGCCCTGATGATGGGTTTTCTCTTCCTGATCTGGGCTTCCTCAGAGATGATCCTCTATTCCAGAATCAGCTTCAGTTCCATGCTTATCGCCTCCCTATTGGTCTTCCTTAATGGTCTGGGATTCCTCTACTTTTCGCTTAAGCGGAAGACCTTGCAGACCAAGATCTATGTAGGAAGACAGTTCGTCTATTCCTCTGTGTTGCTGTTCATTGTGGGCGTCTATTTGGTAGGAGCTGGAATTGTTGGAAAACTAATGGGAACTCTGAACGGAGATATAAAGGTTTACACCTCCATTTTAGCCTCCTTTGCCTTTATAGTGGCACTGATCTTCCTCCTCCTTTCCAGTTCCCTCAAGGAGAGGATCAAGGGATTTGTGGACCGCAACTTCTATCGAGGGAGGTATGATTATCGGCGGGAATGGAGCAGATTCAGCCAAGAGCTATCATCGATTATCGATTTAAGGGAACTTGTCCAAACGATAGGACAGATCATCTCTCAGCTTATCAATGTAAAGGAAGTAGCCATCTTCCTGCCGCAGGGCGAAGGTAGGTTTGAACTCTTCTGGAGGATAAACTCCGTGAAGAGGGTGAAGATACCGCAAGACCATAAATTCTCCGATTGGATCTGGAGATATGGGAAACCAATTGATGTTCGGCAAATAGAAGGCCCCTATAAGGAGGTAAGGGAAAGTTTCCAGAAGTTGGGTACCAAGGTCCTTGTTCCCTTGATCAGTAAAAGAGAATTGGTGGCCCTATTGAGTTTGGGAAAAAAGGAAGGAGGTTATTCCCAGGAGGATATGGAGATATTGGAGACCATTGGAGACCACTCAGCAATGGCCATCTTGAACGCTAAGTTAAATCAGAATCTAATAGCCCACAAACAGTTAGAATCCTTCCATAAGCTATCCTCCTTCATCATCCACGATCTAAAGAATTCCGTCTCTACCCTCTCCCTTCTGGTAAAGAACGCAAACAAGCATCTTCAAAATGAGGAGTTTCAGAAGAGCATGCTTACAACAGTAGCTTCGGCTGTAGAGAGGATGAACTCCCTTATTGGCAAATTGAGAACCGTCCCTCAAGGTATGAGGATTAATGAAGAGCCAGTGGATTTGAACTCCTTGGTTGAGGAGACATTGACCAAACTAAAACCAGAGGGGAGAAAGGGAATAGAAGTTGAGAAGCATCTAAATGGTATTCCCTTAGTCAAGGGGGATCGAGAGCTCTTAGAAAAGGTCATCCTAAATCTCGTTCTAAATGGGATGGAAGCAATGCCCAAAGGAGGAAAGCTGAAGTTCTACACTTCAAAATCACCTACGGGAAGGAGGGCAAAGCTTAGGATTTCAGACACTGGAATAGGGATGAGCGAAAGCTTTATTAAGAATTCCCTCTTTAAACCATTTCAAACCAGTAAAGAGGAGGGATTGGGCTTAGGTCTATACCAAAGCAAAGAAATTGTGGAAGCTCATGGAGGTAAGATCGAGGTGGAAAGCGAGGAAGGGAAAGGGACAGCATTCACCATTGAGCTTAGCACTTGGGAGGGAAGAGATGATTAAGGACCTCATTCTGATAGTTGATGACGATGAGGGGATTAGAGAGCAGTTAAAATGGGCACTTTCCGAGGACTATGAGGTTCTATTGGCTGCCGATTCCACCGAGGCAAAGGAAAAGGTCTCAAAGAAGGAGCCCGATTTGGTCCTACTTGATATCGGCCTCTCCCCTTCTTCGGGGGATGAGGAGGGAATGGAACTTCTGAAGGATATGATGAAGTTCGATCCAAAATTAAAGGTAATAATGATCACTGGGAAAGAAGGTAAGGAACTTGCGCTAAAGGCAATTGGATTGGGGGCCCATGACTATTTTCAAAAGCCAATAGATTTTGATGAGCTAAAGGTAATTA
The DNA here is from genome assembly GCA_029932675.1 of bacterium. Taxonomy (GTDB): domain Bacteria; phylum SM23-81; class DAOVCL01; order DAOVCL01; family DAOVCL01; genus DAOVCL01. Next base: position 32,999 of record JAOZPP010000018.1, on the reverse strand, counting down.
TCAGAAGAGCCCTCTATGTGCAAAAATTGGAGAGGGAAAATGAGGCCCTTTTCCATAGATTGGAAGAGGAAAAAAGATTTGAGGACCTTATTGGCAGTTGCCCACAGATGCTTGAGGTTTATGAAATAATCGAAAGGATCTCTGCTACCGATGCTACCGCCCTTATATACGGAGAGAGCGGCACAGGGAAGGAATTGGTGGCCAGAGCAATCCATTATCGCAGCCCTCGCAGAGAAAAACCATTTGTTACCATAAATTGTGGAGCCATACCGGAGAATCTCTTAGAGAGCGAACTATTTGGCCATGAAAAGGGTTCCTTCACCGGGGCCCACGCTCAGAGGAAGGGCAAGTTCGAAATAGCCAATGGAGGAACTGTATTCTTGGATGAGATCGGGGAACTCACCCCTAACCTCCAGGTTAAGCTCTTACGAGTCCTTCAGGAGAGGGAGATAGAAAGGGTGGGAGGAAATGTTCCCATCCAGTTGGATGTTAGAGTAATTGCCGCTTCGAACAAAAATTTGGAACAGGAGATGGAGAAAGGTAATTTTCGTCAGGACCTTTATTATAGGTTGGGAGTCATTTCGGTTTCCCTCCCCCCCCTCCGAGAAAGGGGTGATGATATCATCCTTTTGGCCAAATCTTTCCTCGCTCACTTTAGTAAGGATTATGGGAAAAAGATCAGAGGTTTTAGCCCAGAGGCAATCAGAGGGATGATGGAGTACCGCTGGCCAGGCAATGTGCGGGAGCTGGAAAACAAGGTAAAGAGAGCAATCATAATGACCGATGGAAATGTGATTCAAGCAGAGGACCTGGACCTTAAACACAAACCGAGGTTAGGGGACCTCTCCCTTAGAGAGGCTAAGGAGAAGGTGGAAGAAGACTTCATCAGAGAGGCCCTGGCGGCTAACCGATGGAACATCTCTAAGGCGGCGGCAGAATTGGGGATTAGTCGTCCCTCCCTCTATGACCTGATGGCAAAATATGGGATAGAGAAGAGAGGAAAATCACATAAAGGAGGAAGGATTTGAGGGCTCCCAATGGTAAAGACAAATTGTGTCGAAAGGAGTAGAATTGGAACTTTTCGCCTATGATTCTCCCCTCTTGAGTTACACTGAATTTAAGAGGATCCTTGGCCAGGAGATAAAGAGGTCTGAGAGATATTGCGAGTATCTTTCCCTTGTAATTATCGATTTCTCCTCCTTGATGGAAAGATATCCCCTATCCCAAAAGGAGAGGGCAAAGATGACCTTCAGAATAGGAGAAAGGATAAAGGAAAGTATAAGGGAAACCGATTTCGTCTGTCCCCTAGGCCATGGGAAATTGGCCTTGATCTTAGCTGGCACCTCGAAGGAAGGTGCAGAATACTTAGCCGCGAAGCTTGAGGAAGGCATTCTCCCCTTGCTCCCCTTGAAGGCTGGGGATGAAAAAGGAAGGATAAAAACAATGGTAATATCCTATCCAGAAGCGGGCAACGGAAAACAAAATCTTCTAAAATTCATCAACTCCTACCTTCTGCTGGGATGAGATAACCATATTTGAGTTTATCGATAAAAAAGTTTACACTGTCCAGTGGTTTGATTTACAACAAGTTAACTTCCTTGTATTTACCAGATCGTCGGAAGAATATACATTTTCCAGAATTTTAGCTATTGTGAAAAGAACGTTACAAGAAAAGTTTTATTTGTTATCACTTATATTTCAAGCAGATGGAGAGGACGAAACCATTAGATCTTCAGATTGGCACAGTTTTTGCGGTATTAATTTTTTCAACCCTCTTAAATACATGAGGCAAATATGCGAGTTCTTAGAGTACTCCTTTTGGGGGGCATCCTTATTGTGTTTTTCTCCCCGACCAAAAATGTTAAAGCTTCAATTCTTTTTGATTTTAACGCCCTCAACTGGTGGGAAGGTCCCCAGGGGATTGAGAACTATATGGAGGGAATTTACGGCTCTGATATAGAGGTCAGAAATGCCTTCGTAGGTGTGTTGACACCCTTACATGACTATTTTGGTGACCGATATATCCGAAATATCCCCTCTATTGGACCTCACTGGTTTTATATCTCCTTTCGGGATACGCCTATAAGGTCTGTTACATTCGATTGGGGAGTAAGATTTAATGCCATACAAGCTTGGGCTGATTTTGATCAACAGCTCCCCCGGTCGATTGAAGACCTCGACCTTCTCTTCTTCCACGAACCTTGCCACTTTTGGCGATCAGGAAGGGCCACTTATTATTTCGACAGACCCGTTTATACCTTGGCTTTTACTGATGGCCTCGGTGGTGGGGCAATTGGAATTGATGACCTAAGAGTTGAAACTACCGAAGATTTAGCACCAGTTCCTGAACCAAGCACTCTCTTTCTGCTAGGAACAGGCTTGGTGGGAGTAACTGCTTATAGTAGATTTCGCAGGAAGAGAAGGTAAATAGAGAATACAGCCATTGAGATGACAAAAAGGGGCTAATTGCCCCTTTTTTGTTAGAGGGGAATGATTCGTTGGATAAAAATAGTGAGGAAAAACCTAATGAAGCTGTCATCGCTTATTACATCTCTAAGGTCCATAGAGACTTGACCTTAAAGTTCAGAAAACCATTTACTGTCGTTTCTTTTAACAACTTTCTGGACCTCCCTCACAATGAGACTTAGAACCACCTTTGTAACCTATGACAGTTTAATGACTTGTGACTTCTAACCATCTTGGCATACATTTTGCATTATATAAAAAGTGAAGATCAGCAGTTTCCTTACAATTCGCAAAAAAGAAAGGGGAAAACAATGAAAAGGATGATATTTATTCTATTGCTCATCATAGGATTGGCCTCACTGGGATCGACACCCCTCCAGGCAACATTGTTTTTGGGCTCTTGGGGGGTCAGCTATGGTAACTGGGATGTAGATGCCAATGCTAAAGAGCTTGATTACATCAACTATTATGTGGAGGACTATGTGGGTTCCTCAAATGGTCAGGTTGGACCTGGATGGGGCGGAGATGCTTACGATGTAGAGGCAATGTACTATGGTTTGGATAACTCCTATGCCTATTTTGCTGTAGTAACTGGTTTCCCTCTTGGAGGTAGAGCTTGGAACAACGATTATTATCTCCCAGGTGACATCGCCATAGACCTTAACTGTGATGGCAAATATGAATACGGAATCGATGTGGACAACAATGGAAATTTGCTTTCCGGTAACCTCAATTGGCAACTAACCCAAATCCGTTGGGGAGGAGTTTCAGACCCTTGGAGGGTTTCTGCATATGATAATTCCCAAACCATCGCTGAATTCAGCTATGGTAGTTTCGATGGACGTTACGCCATTGAGGCCAAGATCGCCAGATCACAGCTCACTAATGAGCTTGGCCCATATCATATCCACTGGACGATGCAGTGTGGGAATGACGCAGGCGATCTTACTGGTGTAGCCCCAGTGCCTGAACCCAGCACCTTAATCCTGATGGGTTCCGGCCTCTTAGGACTCGGTTTTCTGCGCCGGATGCGCGGATGGAGACGAAAAAGATAAAAACTTGCAAAAACATTAGCCTATTTCTTAGAGGGAGAAGATTTAGATCTTCTCCCTCTTTTTTTATAAGGCCTGAATTACGGAACCCCAGGGAATCAAGGAAGCAGAGATAAATATTGTCTCCCTTAAAGGGTGAATACCTAAGCCGTTAATAATGAGGTTCTATCAACTAATTGCCTCTTGGGTGAATAGCATAAGATGGAGAGCGAAAGCCAAGGATTTGCCGCAAACCTCCTACCGGCCCTATCTGAGGACTCAGTTCCCTCCCCCTAAACCCTCCCATTCCACCAATGGATATTTTAGGGAGCAAGAAGATCTTTCTGAACAAAAATTGGCACATTTTTTGCTCCTCTTAAGGTAGTTTTTAGATTCTTAGATCCTACCTGGAGAAAACTATGAGGGAGAAGAAGAAGTTTGACTTGACAACATCCTGAGGATATGTTAATTTAAAAGCAATTCTACCTCACAATTAAATCAAGCTTAAAAGGGAGAAACATGTCTATCAAAGATCAGACAAAGAGTTGGCCATATATTGTTACTACCGCGGCTTTGTGTATTTTCCTTTCCTTTATTCCAGTTACCTCTGGGTTTGCAAAATCCTCCAAAGTGGGCATTTCACCACAAATCATAGGACCAAATAAGAAAACACAAACTTTTGATTTTACCTTCTCCCTGGATGGAGGTCATCAAAATACTTTCGAAATTTCATCCTCCCCCTCTTGTTGTAAGAAGCTTATATTACTGGGATTCATGCAGGGTAAAGATCGCTTTTGGGTAAGGAAATCAAAAAATCCTCCTCAAGAGGAAGGATATACCACCTGGGATTTTGATCCTGATCTAGGCCTACTCACCATAAGGACTTCCTCTCAAAAAACACCCCGAGAAGAGATCAAGATCACCTTCTCAGCTCATGGCCTCTATGGCCAAGGTCCATTTGAGTTTACCTTACGGACCTATGAGGAGGGAAGAAGAGAGGTTTCCTTCAAATTCACTGATCGAGCCTTCAGAAAGTCCTCAGATTAAGGCGTAATGAGAAGGGAACTAAGAAATATCTCCAGCATCCTTTTTGCCGTCCTAACCTTCCTCCCCTCCTATGGGGCAATGGCTGCGGGCGATAACCAAGCTGATACCGTGAAGGTGAAGATTGCCCCCCACAGTGTGGTGGCCGGTTCTTCCCAGGATTTTACTTATACCTTCACCATAGTCGACACCTCAGCCACAGCCAGCGCGGACAAATTCGTCATCCATAACCCTTTTACCAACCAAGAGATAACCGTGGAGGAAATCCTCGCCGATGGGGTTCCGCAGTGGCTTCTGCAAGACAGCGCCAAGGTAACTACTTCTACTCATCCAGATTCAGGCCACTGCTATTGGTATTATTACACCGGAAGCGATTCGTTGGTCATCTTGGCCCCAGCCAGTGGTGTCCTTGACTCCCTGAAGGTCACCTTCGCAGAGGGTATCCCCTCTACTACCAGTTCCTCCAACCACTTCATCTCTTACTACGATGATACGAGCTCAGGTGCATATACTAGATGCACAGAGAGATCGGCAGGGGCTTGGGATGTAGATGTCATCCCGGCGGCCATCAGCTATTATACGGTTACACCTGCATCCTCCAATCAAGTAGCGGGGACAAGTTTTGGGGTAGAGGTAAGGGCTTATGATGTGAACAACAACTTGGTGACCACCGACAACAGCACCTCGGTGACCATGAGCAGCACTGGGACAGGGGTCAGCTATGCTACCAATCCTCTCACCTTATCCTCGGGGGTAGCCACATTCACGGTCACCGACACGGTGGCCGAGCAGCTCACCCTCACGGCCACAGATGGCAACAACAAGACCGGGACAAGTAGCACCATAACAGTGGATCATGCCCCGGCATCCAATCTGGTCTATATAAGCGGCAACTCCTCCACGGTGGTGGCCGGGGCTGACCAGGAGTTGGTAGTGGAGGTCCAGGACAGTTATGGGAACAAGGTAGACAACAAGAGTATCTCCTTCACTGTAACCAGGGGGGGAGGCAGTGTAAGCCCCTCACCGGTCTTAAGTGGCACAGATGGGAGGGCCACCAGCACCCTAACTACCTCTACCTCTACGGACAGCACCAACCAGGTGGAGGCGGTTATGGCTTCCCCTGCCGATACGGTCACCTTTACGGTCACCACTGTTCCGGCGGCCATCAGCTATTATACGGTTACACCTGCATCCTCCAATCAAGTAGCGG
>JAOZPP010000018.1:0-27148 GCA_029932675.1 bacterium | reverse complement strand
GCGGTTATGGCTTCCCCTGCCGATACGGTCACCTTTACGGTCACCACTGTTCCGGGCATCCCCTCTAACAACATAATTCTTACTCCCAACCCTCCTGTTATCCCTGCCAATGGTGATAGTAGTTCTACTATCACATCCACCGAGATAAGGGATTCTTATGGAAACCTTGTAAGCACGGGAACTCTGATTACAGTGAGCACTACTTTGGGCTCTATAACCACCCCTGATGCCAATCCATCAATTCCAGGAAGGCAGGTAGCCACGGATTCCTTGGGAAAGATAACTTTTACCCTCCAATCCGACTCCACCACTGGAGGAGAGGCTTTAGTGGCCGCCCATTCTGTGGATGGGGATGCCTATGGGACAACTACGGTGAGGATGGAGAAACTAAACCTGCTCACCATCTTCACCAGACGCAGTCTGGTCTCCCGGGGAGAGGTCGATACGGTAAGTATGAGCGTGAGGAATGAAGGGGCAGGGACTGCCCACCTAGACACGGCAGGTCTCAGCTTTACCGGTAAACTAAGTGGAGATTTGACCTCCGAATATACCGTTACAGCAAATTCAACCAACCCAGACAGCATAGCCCCCGGAGCTACAGTTACCCTCTCCTTTTGGGTTCAGACAGATGACTCGGCCACCGTGGATGACACGGTCACCATAAGTGGGTTTGTGAATGGAACGTCTAATTCCGTGCAAGTTACCGATAACACTCCCCAACAAGCGGATTGGTGGGTGGTGCAGAGGCCGGCACAGCTTGCAGTAGATTCGGTCTGGGCTTCCACCGATACCGTCTCCCAAGGACAGACTGGGCTTACGGTATGGATGACCGTCTTGAACCTGGGGGAGGCCAATGCTCAGATAGAAGGGGATTTAAGCCAAACAGGGCCAGTCTTCTCCAGCGGGAATAACCAGTATGGGATAACTCTCAGCTCCGGGCCAGGGGTAATAGCCGGAGGTGAGAAAGGAAGGTTCGTCTACAATGTGACCATAGGGGGAACCTCCTCTCCGGGGACCATAGGCATCGACGGAAGGGCTACCGGAAGGGATGCCAATTCAGGCTATACTGTCTCAGACTCAGGGGCAAACACAGCCGATACCTGGGTAGTGCAAACTCCTGCAAACCTAAGTATAAACACCATCTATACTTCCCCCACCGTAGTTAGCCAAGGACAAGCTGGGTTAACGGTAACGATGAGCGTGAATAATTTAGGGCAAGCAAGGGCATTGATAACTTCCTCCGGTTTGAACTTTACCGCGGGAACTGTCAACAGAAATGGTGACTATACCGTTACCCCTGCTGGAGATAACCCAAACTCCATTTTGGGTGGCTCTCAGGATACTTTCTCCTTCACCGTAGATGTTAGCCCCACTGCCTCACCCGAATACATCACCATTGACGGATTGATAGCCGGTCAGGATGCCAACTCCGGGGCAACCGCTTCAGACAGTTCAGCGGGTCAGACCGACGGCTGGACAGTCCAATCATCATCGGATCTGGTCTCGACAATCGCGGCCAGCCCAAACCAGCTCAGTGAGGGACAGAATATTTCGGTTACCATGACCGTGACCAATAACGGAGGGGCCACTGTGGATAGTGTAACCCCATCTATTTTAACTCTTTCTGGAACAGGAGATGCCCATCTATATAGCGGTCCATCACCACCCAACGCTGACCTCGCCCATGCTCAATCGGTGGATTTTGTCTGGATTTACTCCACTATTTCTGGTGACCACGGAACGGTAAGGTTCACTGGCAATGCCTCAGGCACAGATGCCAACTCAGGCAATCCGGTGAGTTCAGGTTCCTCGTCTTCCAATTGGGTCACCATTCAGACCCCTGCCTATCTGAGCATCGGAAGCATTTCCTGTACTTATCCCTCAGTAAGCCGGGGCCAGCAGGGGATTCCGGTAACTATGACCGTAAGCAACCCAGGAGGAGCTATAGCATATATCAGCAGTGCGGGGTTAACCTTCTGGCAGGGGACAACAAACCGTACCTCAGACTATATAGTCACCCCAGGAAGCAACCCAGACTTCATCCCTGGTTCGAGCTCCCGTACCTTCTCCTATCAGGTGAAGGTAAGAAATAACGCCCATCTAGGAACTGTAACCATCAAGGGAACTGTTACAGGGACAGATGCCAACTCCGGTAACCAGATCTCAGACAGCTCCCCTTCCCAACCCCACAACTGGGTGGTGCAGACCCCAGCTTCTCTGGTTCTGGATAAGATAGAAACCTTCCCAACTACTGTAAATCAGGGACAGTCAGGTATAACAGTCAGTTTGATTGTGGACAATAACGGTCAAGCAACTGCTCTCGTGGACAGTGTTGATTTGACCTTCTGGCAGGGGGCCACTGATGTAAGCCCCTATTATCAGGTGCAACTGAATAACGGCCCGACCGAAATCCCTGGTAGCACCGAAGACACAGTTTATAGCTTTTTGGTTGATGTGGAAGGAAATGCCCCCCAAGGCTTAACCACTCTGGATGGAAAGATCTTTGGCCGAGATGCCAATTCAAATTATCCTACATCAGACATAGGAGCCAACCAAACGGATAGTTGGGAGGTGGAGGCTCCTGCCGGCATTAACTTACTTTCCGTAAGACCCTCCCAATCTAAGGTAAACCAGAACCAAGGGGTTGACTGGCAAGTCTTTCTGATTATCTCCAACTCTGGAGATGCTTCCGTTAGGTTGGATAGTAGCAAAGTAAGGTTCTATATTGGTGGTGAGGTAACTGGGGAATATACTATCCAGGAACCCCAAACGTTTGAAGGAAGTGGCAGTACCATCATCTCCGGTGGGAAAACTGACAGTTTAGCCTTCCTGGTCGATTCCACGGGGACTACCCTGGGAACGGCCACGATCAGGGGGTTCTTCTGGGGAGAGGATCTGACCAGTCAGGCAAAGATAGAAGAAGAGATCTGGGGTAACCACCCCTTCCAGGTGCAGACCCAGGCCAATTTAAACCTATCGATATGGATTGACTCCCCTGCGGGAGCGTGTGACGATACCCTCTCCACCCAGCAGTCATTTCAGGTCATGGCCCTGGTTACTAACGGAGGGGAGGCAGGAGTGGAGGACTCCGGGACTATCGCCCTGAACCTACCCCCTGGCTACTCGACGGAGGATACCAGTATCAATTTTACCGTTGGCTCCCCCCGCATTTGGGAGGTAACGGCTCCTGATTCCTCCCGAACACCTGAGCTGTTATCGGCCCAGATAAGCACCTCTCCCTTGGATGCCAACACCCATCAACCCGCCTTTGTGAACAAAGGGGAGGATAGCATCTGGGTAGTTACAGTGAGAAGGGCTGAGCTCTCTACTAACCTCGAAATTATTCGCCTGCCAGGAGCACCAGAGGACACCGTTTCTACCAATCAGGTCTTCACCCTCAAGTCCTGGATGGAAAATTTAGGTGAAGCCGGAACCTATGGCCAAGGCTATTTAAACCTCTCCCTCCCTTCAGGATATACCCTATATTCTGGTTCTAACCCCGTCCAAATTGAGGTGGGAGATACGGCCGAATTTGAGGTTCAGTCTCCGGAGACGAGCCAAGCCCTGGATACAATTAAGGTGAGATTAATTCAACCACCCAAGGATGAGAACACCGACGCGGATGCCTGGGTGAATAGATGGGAGGAGGGCATCCCCATTACCACTGTTTATGCGGGAAGTGTAGCTATTATTGCTCAAATCAGCAGTCCAGTCGGGGCCAGTGATGGAACATTATCTACCGATCAGGACTTTTGGGTGAATGCCACTATCTCCGCCACCCCTAACCTGATAGATACACTTGGCTTCTTGGAAAGATACCCCGTAGGCTATACCTTACTCAGTGACTCCGTGCAAAAACCGGTAGATGGGAAAGTTACTTGGAGGTTAAGGGCACCATCGGTCCCCGTCCTCTTAGATTCGATTATCCTCATCGAGGCCCAGGGAATTGATCAGAACAGCGGGATACCAGTGCAAAGTTTGGATACAATCCTGGTGAAAACCATAGAGAGGGCAGATTTAAAGCTTTTCTCATTTATTAACTCCCCTGAAGGAGCAAGAGATGGTGTTGTCTCCACCCACCAGTGGTTTGAGGTGGATGGGTTAGTCACCAACCAAGGCCAAGCAGGAGTAGATTCCACAGGCAGATTAAAGATCGACTTGGGCAACACCGGCCTTACCCTCCTCTCCGACGATACCTCCCAGGCATTTATCCCAGGGGATACGGTCAGGTGGTTTCTCTCTGCCCCTGATAGTGCCATTTCCCTTAGTGAACTGACCATGAGGATGAACGCGGTTCCTAATGACGAGAATACAGATTCCACAGCCTTGGTTAGTGTTTTAATTGATACAATTATGATTGAGACCGTAAGGAGAGCCGATTTGGCCGTCTCCACCCAGATCACCACCCCTTCTGGGGCCACAGATGATACCCTCTCCACAGATCAACAGTTCGTTCTCACCGCCTGGGTAGAGAACAAGGGATCCGCCGGAGTAACCGGCCCTGGAGAGCTTAGCCTGATAACTGGGGAGGTGGGATTCTGGACTGAGGATTCCACGCGCACCTTCTACCTTAATGGAGCTCCTACTTGTTCAGTGAGCTGGGAGATTAGCGCACCGGAAACCCCTCTCCCCCTTTCCTGGCTTGTGGCGAGGTTAACCAACCCTCCCCTGGATGTCAACTCTGACCAAACAGCTTGGGTCAGCGAAGGGAGGGATTCAGTAGGAGTTGTTGTTCTGGAGAAGGGGGTGCTAACCGATACAGTGGAAGTCAGCGAACCGGCTGGGGCCAGGGATGACACCCTCTCTACGGATCAGTATTTTACCGTGAGAACAAAGGTCTTTGCCACCTCAACGGTTATAGGAACGAGTGCTACCATTAACCTCCCTATTGGTTACTTAACGGACGAACCTACTAAGAAGGATGCTTCTCTGGGTGAGGTAACCTGGAGGGTAAAGGCCCCCCAGGATACAAGTTTAGCCGGAAGATGGCTCAAGGTTACCACCCAGGGCTGGGATGAAAACAGTGGCCAGGCAGTAGAGGGAGCGGATAGCATAGAAATTTACCTCCTTCCCAGGTCAGATCTCAGACTCAGCCTCTCCATTACCGACCCACCTGATGCCCGAGATGGAATCCTCTCCACTGGGCAGGAGTTCACCATAGAGGCTTTGGTGGAAAATATGGGCCGTGCCGGAGTTTATGGCTCCGGAAGGCTCTCCATAGACTTTGGTCTAACTGGATGCACAACGGATTCCCTAAACAAACCCTTTCAGGTCCATGAACCAGTCACCTGGAGGGTTAAAGCCCCTGATAACCCCACGACCAGGTCCCACATAACCGTGGAGATTGATACCCTCCCCTTAGATGAAAACTCCGACCAACCTTCCTACTCCTCTGTACCCCAGGACAGCTTAGGAATTGAAACGGTGGGGGGAGCGTCGATAGTCATTGAGGACCTCTCCCCCTACCCCCCCATAGTTTCCCAGGGACAGGAGGGGGTTTACTTGGCGGTGGAGGTGAAGGACCAGGGAGGGGCAGAGGCGATCTTAGACAGCCTAAAGTTGGTTCTCCCGGAGGGGGCCGGTATCCGGGATAGCCTAATAGGCACCCTCCCTGATACCATCGTTGGTGGTGGTTACCCCAAAACCTATCAATTTGGGCTAAAGATAGGGGTGAGTACTCCACCTGGTTGGGTGAAAATCGACGCCCAGGCCTGGGGGAGGGACATAAACAGCGATCTGCAGCTCTGGGCTCCAGGGGCTCAGAGGCCAGAGAGCCTCTTAGTTCAGATTCCAGCCTCATTGGAATACCTCTCTCTTGATCCAGATACGGTCTCTCAAGGGCAGATGAGAAAGTTCTCTATAAGCTTGAAAAATAATGGAGAGGCTAAGGTGACTTTATCCCCCGATTCTACCAAGCTGGAGTTTACCGGATTCAGGGCCTGGTTGGATAGCACAACCACCATACAAGGGAATGGCGCAATAACCCCTATTGGCTTCCAGTCCACAGAGGTGGATTCCTTGGGTTATTGGGATATACTCCTCACCTTAGTGGGAGAGGAAAACAGTGCACCTTTTCACCAGGAACTTTCGGTCCCTTTGGCCCTATTGGTTCAGACCCCTGCTTCAATCACTCTGGTGGGAGGCCAAGATACGGTTGTCTCCAGTGGAAAACCGGGAGTATTTGAGCTGTGGGTAAGCAACTCCGGAGAGGCGGATGTGGTATTAGAGAAGGCCAAATCAAAATTTATCATCTTCGACCAGGAGGGGGACACTCTGGTGGCCAATCTTACCACCGAGCCCCCGATCATCTCCGGTGGGGGTTCCCCTACTTTCGATCACAGTAGAAGGAAGGCAGTAAAGCTAAGCTCTCCGCGAGGAGTGATGACCCAAACCCTTCTCACCTTTGAAGGGAGAGCCCCCGATTCCCTGAAATCAGGAAATTATAAACCGATAATCTCTCTGGTGGGGTGGGAAAACGGCTATCCCGACTCCTTCTTTTTTAGCTCCAGCTCAACCCCAGATCTGCCTCAGATCAGAGTGGAGAGAAGGGCTCAACTCGTCTATCAAGGAGGCCTTTCCCCTCGGCAGATATATCAGGGGGAAAAGGTAGGTTTCTCTTTAGAGGTAGCGAACAGGGGTGAGGCCGGGGTCAACCTGGACACGGCAAGGACAATGATCCAGATGGGTGGCTACTCCTCTTACTTGAAATCAACTACCCACATACCTGGTGGAGGTTCAGCCCTGCTTTCCTTTAACCAGAAGTTGATGGGACTTGATCCATCCCAGTATACAGATATCCGACTTATACTCTTGGGTTGGGAGAACGGGATGGGGTTTGGGGATACGATCTCTTTAACCGATACGGTTTGGGTAAAAACTGAGGCAAAGGTATCCTACCTTCAGGGCTCGGTGAAGCCCAAAGTGGTCAGCCCTGGTGAGGAAGTGAGTTTCTCCCTTAAGGTGAAGAATAGTGGGAGTTCGTTTATCCAACTCGATCCAGACTCCTCCTTCATCCGATTTGGAGGCCCCCAGGGGTTTCTCTCAAGGCTTAATCCGGCCACCTCCTATCTGTGGGGGGAGGGGGAGACGGAGATTAGCTTCCAACCGCACTCCGTTCCCCAGGATATCAACCCCAAGGCCTACCCACCCCAGGTAAGGCTTTATGGGCTGCAGAACAATGAATCGCCTTGGCAAAAGTTTTTCTCGGTGGATGAGATCAGGGTGGAGGCCCCATCCCTTCTGGTGAACTCCGCGCTGGATTTGGACTCCATCTCCGTGGGTGTAGGAGAGGAGGTCGATATATTGGGCCTGGAGGTGATCAATGAGAACGGGGAGGAAGGTCATAAGGTAGGGATAACCGAGCTGAGGTTTGGATTAGACGATGGAAAGAATAAGCCACTCCATCCAACACAATTTCTTACCGGAGCCTTTCTCAAAAGAGGTTCCCAGGTAATTGGGCAGGGAGAATCCCAAGCCGATCAGGTCAGGATAGCCCTATCGCCACCATTTCTTTTAGACCCTGGTTACAAGGATACCCTCATCCTCAGCCTGAATATCTCCCCAACAGGCGAGGGAAAGAGCTTCAGGGTAGTGATTGATTCAGCCGGCATTAAGGCCTCAGATATGGTGGAGGGGGTCCCCATCGGCCAGGCCTATGTCGGCTCTGCAGAGGGCTTCCCCTTGCGGTCGAAGAAGTTAGTGGTCTTAAAAGCAGACCTGAGTTCACTGGTCAGCTATCCCAACCCCTTTGATCCCCACAGCCAGTTCTCCCACATAGTCTATTATCTTCCCAAGGACTCCGATGTGGCCTTGAGGATATATACCTTAACTGGCGAATTAGTGAGAAAACTCCATCGCAGGGCTGGGGAGGAAGGGGGAAAGGAAGGAAAGAATATCATAAAATGGAATGGGAGAAATGGGCGAGGTATAATGGTGAGAAATGGGGTCTACATCTGTCAGGTTGAGGCCGGGGGGAAGAAGGCAATGACCAAGATAGCTGTAGTGAAATAGTCAAAACACTTAAGAAGACGAATGGGGGAGTAGTAGATCAGGAAGGCGGAAAATAGGAAGAAGACCCTTAAGGAGGGGTGGCAGAACCACGATTCCGCCACCAGCACCGTCCGTCAGGGCAGGAGCCCTGACGGCACAATGAGGAAGAAGAAAGATCGTTGGCTGAGTGCTGACGGCTGAACACTGAAAGCTAAGTCAATTAAAATTCGTGAAATTCGTGTTTAAATCTTTGATCAAATGAGCTTAAAGAGAACAACTTTATATCTCCTTGCCCTTTGGATTGGGCTTTCACCCCTCTCCTTTGCTGATGAGGAGGGTGGGGTGGGGAGCATATTCGGCTTTGGGGCCGGAGCTAAGTCAATGGGGATGGGGCGAGCCTTCGTGGCCATCAGCGATGACGCCACCAGCATCTACTGGAACCCTGCTGGGCTACACAATTTGGGCCAACAGGAACTCACCGCCCTCCGCTGCTTTCTCTTTGCGGGAACAAACTATAACTTCGTCGGATATGTATATCCCACCCTAAGGTGGGGGAACTTTGGCTTAGGGGGGATTTGGATCTCCACAGGTGGGATCCCCCATACAACGGATAGTCCTCAAATATTGGATTATTGGGAGAACCTGCAGTCGGAATACCTCCTCTCCTGGGGAACTACTCTCCCCTTCTCCTTCCAGGGGGGATTAAGCTTTAAGTTTCTCACCCACAGGTTAGGTCCTTACTCCGCCTCAGGTTTTAGCTTCGATCTCGGACTTCTTCGTCGAATAAAGGAAAGGTTAAATTGGGGCATAAATCTCCAGGACATTGGCGGAGTCTCCCTCAAACTGAGGGAGAGGGCAGATATAACCCCCCTCAACCTCAAGTTTGGTTTGAGCTACGATCTGACTAACGGGGCAAGGAGATGGGGAATTTTGGCCATCGATATGGACAAGGTGAAGGGCTGTACCCCCAAGTTACACCTGGGTTTTCAACTTGAGCCCCGGGTGGGTTTCTTCCTCAGGTCTGGCCTGGATGAAGGGAAATTGGCCATTGGCGGGGGGATAAGCTACCGGAGCTTTCAAATCGACTATGCCCTTTGCTCCTACCAGGACTTGGGCCTCACCCATAGGATCTCTTTCACCACAAGGTTTGGTTCCACCCTCCAGGAGAAGAGGATTGCTGAAGAGAGGAGAAGGCAGGAAGAGGAGCAAAGGAGGGCTGAGGCCCGCAAGAGGGAGAGGGTAAAATTCCATATGGAAAGGGGCGAGGAGCTCTACCACAAGGAGGACCTCTCTGGAGCTATAGCTGAATATCAGAGGGCCTTAGCCTGGGATGCCCAAAACCAGTGGGCCATCGCCAGAATAGACTCCATTAGCCAGGAGATAAACGAGAAGCTCGTCGCCAACATCGCCGCAGAGAAAAACAGGGCCCTGATTGAGGGCCACATAAAATCAGGCTTGGAGTATAGAAAAAGGGGCAAGTATAACTTAGCCATCGAAGAGTTTGAAAAGATACTCAAGCTCGACCCCCAAAATGAGGAGGCGAGGAAGTACCTGGGAAGTATCGAAAGGCTCCTCAAAGAGGAGATAGCCTCCCATCGGAGAAAGGCTAAGGAAAATATGACCTTAGAAAACTTCATTGGGGCAATCGATGAGTATAACCGCCTCTTAGACCTCCTTCCTGGAGATCCGGAGGCAGAGAGAGGTTTGAAGCTGGCCAGGGAGAAGCTGAAGGTCTCAGAACACATCCGTAAGGGTGTGGAGAAGTTTGAAACTGGAGACTATAAGGGAGCAATTCTGGAGTTCAACGCCATCTTAGAGGTCGAGCCTGGGAACCAAATGGCTAAGGATTACCTCCAAAAGGCCATTGGCAAGTCGGCCAAGCCCACCTCTCTGGCCGAACTGAGAAAAGACCCCCAGGTGTGGAGGCTTTACTTAGAGGGTCTCTCTCAGTATCAACAAGGGAATTATCGTGAGGCCATAAGGCTTTGGAAGAAAGTCCTGGAGCATTATCCCAACAATGGAAACACCCTAAGAAACCTCGAGGAGGCAAAGGCAAGGCTAAGGGGGATGGAGAAATAGATGGGTAAGAAGCCGGTAAAGGAGATCTTCATCACATTTCCAGCTAAAGAGGAAAAGTTGGAAGAGATCCGGCGCTATGTGGGGCACCTCTGCCGGGAGGAGACCTCCCTACCCCAGAAGGAGATCACCGGGATCCAACTGGCCGTGGAGGAGGCTTGCACCAATGTAATCAGGCACGCCTACCATTATGCCGAAGGCGATATTGGTCTGAAGGTGGTGATCAAGCCAACGGACATCACCTTTTCGGTAATCGATAAGGGACGCAGCTTCGACTTCGACAAACTTGATACCCCTCCCGACCTGCAGAGATACATCAAGACCGGCAGAAAGGGTGGACTGGGCATTTTCCTCATCCGGAAGATAATGAGCGAGGTAGAGTATAAATCCACGGATGAGGAAAATGAACTGAGGATGGTCAAATACATTGAGAAACCAAAGAGGCCGAAAGGAAAGAGAAGAGGGATGAGCATTAGGGTAAAATTCGGCCTCTGGGGCTCTCTGGTAATGCTCTTTATCGTTGCTGGGGTCTACTCCTACTTCAGCCGCCAAGTGGCTGGGTCCCTCCGGGATAAACTCCTCAAGGACGCTCTCGGGGTGGCAGGCAACTTAGCGGCGAGCAGCGCTGACCTTCTTGTCTTAGGCTACGATTTGGATATGGCCAACTTGATCAAGGGCACAGTGGGAGGAAGTTCAAATTTAGTCTATGCCCTCATCCTTGATGAGGAGGGCACAATTTGGGCCCACTCCGACGTGCACAAGATAATGACAAAATATAACCCTCCCCCGGGGATCGAACCCTCAAAATACGGAGATCCCCAGCTCTTTACCACCAAGGAGGGCAGGGCCATCTATGACCTTGCCCAACCGATAAAGCTTAAGGGGAAAGTAATTGGGGCCGTCCATGTGGGCCTCCCCGAAGAGGCGATTAGCTACAGGGTGGCCGAGGCTCGCAAGGGGCTCTTCCTCATCGCCATCTTAGGGCTGATTGCTGGCTTTGTGGCCATCTATCTGCTCTCCAATTTCTTCGTCAAACCTATTCAGAAGCTCACCAAGGGTGTCTTGGAGATAGGAAACGGTGATTTAGAATCGAGGATACCTGTAGAGAGCAATGACGAATTCGGTGAGATAGCCAGGGCTTTCAACGAGATCACCCTCAAGTTCAAACAGGCCCAAAAGAATGTCTTAGAGCAGGAAAGGCTTCAGAAGGAGATGCAGGTGGCCCAAGAGATCCAACACACCCTTTTGCCATCGAAATTTCCCCAGGTGGAAGGTTATGAAATAAGCACCATCTACCGGGCAGCAAAAGAGGTGGGAGGAGATTATTTCGACTTCGTCTGGGTGGATGATCACACTTTGGGGATAGTGGTCGCCGATGTCTCTGGAAAAGGCGTGCCGGGGTCCTTGGTAATGACAATGATCCGCACCGCCTTGAGGCTGGAAGCAAGGGGGAACAAGTCAGCAGCCGATGTTTTAGCTAAGGTGAACAACTTCGTTTCCGATGATGTGAAAAAGGGGATGTTTGTAACTATCTTTTATATTATCTTGGACTCCAAACGCCGGATAATAAACTTCGCCAGCGCTGGTCACAACCCGATGATCCTCTATCGTGGTGAAACAAAGAAGACTTATTTCCTCAATCCCAAGGGGATACCTGTAGGCCTTAACCTCATGGAAGAGGACTCATTCGAGAAATCGATTAGGAAAGAAAACATTAAGCTGAAGAAGGACGATATGTTGGTCATCTACACCGATGGAATAACAGAGGCGATGAATCGCAGTAAGGAGCAGTTCGGCGAGGAGAGGTTTCTCAATCTAATCAGGGAATATGGTCACCTCTCCCCTAAGGACTTTGTGGAGAAACTTGAAGGGGCACTCTCCGAGTTTACCGGAAATGCCCCCCAGAACGACGATATCACCTTAGTGGCCATAAAGGAAAAGAAGATGGCCGATGACGTTCTGCTTAAGGAGAGGAAAAAATTAATTGAGATGGTGGAATCAGGAGTTCCTGTTAAAGTTGCTTGTGAGAAAAGCAATGTATCTCCTTCCACTTATTACAGATATAAAAAGAGAATGGAAAGGTTTGGTGAGCTGGGCCTCTTGGATAAGGTGTCTCGTTCCGCCGAGGTAATCAAGAGGGTTAGCTTGGAGGATCGGAATAAGATCTTAGATATAATCAGGCAACATCCTCAATTTGGGGCAAAGAGGATCGCTGAAGAGCTGAACACAGAGAAATATGGTTTCACAAAGTTGGATGAAGTGAGGATTTACCAGGAATTGAAGAGCCTACGGCTTAATACAAAGCTAAAAAGGCTGGAATTTGTTAAACGAACTAAGGGATTCTTGGATGAGAAGCTGAAGAGGGAACTGGAGAGGGAGAAGGAGCGACAAGAGAGGTTAGCCCAAGTTCCCCAAGAGGAGGCTGAGCCCGTTCAACCGGAAGTAATTACTCCTATGGAAGAGGAAGTTGGGTTAAGTAAAGAGGACGTCCAGATATACGGCTCCATCCTAAAAGAACTGAAAAAAGTAGCGCCTGCGGAAAAGGCGGAGAAGCTGGTTAATGAACTTAAGGGTAAGCTCCTCCAGCGGAAGACCGCAGGGGAGGAAGATCAGAGCTGGGAGGAAGAGGTGGTAGAGGTCTCGGCAGAGGAGGACTGGCAGGAGGAAATTGATGGGCTGGAGGTGAAACAATTGGAACCTTCCCTCCCTGAACCTGAAGAGAGGGATTGGTCAAAATATGCCCAGAAGTTGAAGAGGAAGATCAACCAGAGGAAGCAATAAATGAGGAAAGTAATCTCTTTCTCTTATGAGAGGTTGCCGCTTGCTGCGTCATGGAATTCAAGGGGATTCAGGGTTAAATTGGTATCGGAATAGATGAAAAAAATCGCTATTGTCACCTCCAAGGGGGGAACAGGAAAGACCACTACTGCTATCAATTTAAGCTATGGACTAGCAATGTTCGGTCAGAAGGTCCTGCTTATAGATTGTGATCCGCAGAGAAACGTAGCCACAATCTTTGACATCTATGGAAACCAAACCCTGCCGGATCTCCTCCTCTGGGGAAAAGTTGATATCCTGGGGGTGCGCAAAAACCTATTTTTTATTGACTCCGGAGGAAGGAAGTTGGCTGAGACTGAAACATTGCTTGCCCGCAGAAAAGGGGGGGAACTGAGGTTGAGAAAGGTGCTTTCCAACTTGAAGGGCTCTGATTGGGTTATTTGCGATTGCCCACCATCTACGAATTTGATCAACATCAATGCCCTTACCTTTGCCGATTACGCGATAATACCGGTGAGTATGGATTTCTTAGGTATGGTAGGGGTAAAAAAGACATTGGAGATCATCGCAGAGGTAAACGAAAGGCTGCACCATCAATTGAGACTATGGGGGATCTTACCCACCTTCTTTGATTCCCGTACAAGAGTATCCCATGAAGTATTACATACCCTCAAACAACACTTTAAAGAAAAAGTGTTTAAGACCGTAATTAGGACGAATACGTCACTTAAAGAAGCCCCTGGGTTTCATAAAACAATCTTCGAATATGCTCCTTATTCCTATGGCTCCCAGGATTACTATCTATTAACCGAGGAGGTGCTAAATTATGACTGGGAGAAGGAGAATAGGAACTGATATCTTCACCCGAGAAGGGGAAAAGGAGAGTTTAGGTAGATTGCTCTCCTTAGGCAATGAACCGGATTTCGACCCCGAACCAGGAAAAGGGAAATGGATGAAGGTTACAGTCCTCTTAAAGGCAGAGGATGTGGAAAGGATAAGGAAACTACAAGAAGGATTGAGAAACAACGGGTATGGGGAATACAGTAAGGCGGAGATACTCAGCTTTGCCATCAACAATACATACATCTCCGATTTCCCGGTGAAAAAGCAGCCATAAAAGTTCTCAGAGGTCAGCAGTCAGGAATTCGCCAGTTGGCGGTTGTCAAAAATAACCCCTGAAGCTGAGCCCTGTAAACTGCTTTGAGTAAACTTAAACTACGGAGGAATAATGGAGGACATCAGAATATCACTGAATGCCGAGGGACCGAACAACGAGATCTCTATAGTAAGGGTGGATGGGGTAATAGATACAACTACATCTACCGAACTGGAAAAGGTAATGAATTCCCTCGTTGACCAGAAAAGGTACAAAGTAATCGTGGATCTAGCCGGGGTGGAATATATCAGCAGTGCTGGCTGGGGGATCTTCATCTCTAACATCAGGGAGATAAGGCTGAATAAGGGAGATATAAAGCTGGTAAGGATGATACCGGAGGTTTATGAAGTCTTTGAACTCTTAGAATTCGACACCATCCTCAAGGCGTATGACAGCCTGGAGGAAGCAAAAAAGGACTTTGGGGTAGAACCCAGTTTTAAGGTGGAGGAGGCCGAGGAAATTAAGGAAGAGTTTGAAAAGAGGAGAGCAGAAGCATCTTCTAAGGAGGAATCTAAGGTCAAGGAATTAAAGAAGATGAGCGACGAAGAGGTCGTTCTTCAAGTAGTTAAGGAAAATCCATTCCTGAGCATCTCAGGTATCAAAAGGGATGTAAAGAGATTGGATGAAACCAGATCCCTCAGTTGGTGGCAAATCAGAAGGATATTGAAGGAAAAGGGGTTAAAGAGCAAGAGGAGGAGATTGAGATTTAGCCGTAAGGAGAAGTTTATCGAAAGATACAAGGACTGATGAGGGTATCACGAAGCAAACCAAGAGATAGGGAACTAAAGAGAAAGGCATACAGCCTTCATGACCTCTACCTTCTGAGTGGAAGGGTAAAATTCTTAGGAGACTTAGAGGAACTGCTCAACTCCTTCCTTTTGACCATATTGGGACAGTTGAAATGTAGAAGTGCTGCTGTTCTCCTTCCCCAAAAGGAAGGGGGGTTCCGAGCCAATTATTCCAAGGGAGCCAAGGAAAGCGGAAAGTGGCGCATCGGAGAAAAGGACCCCCTATTAAGTCATCTCCTTCAACAGGGTAACCCTCTTCCTCTCCAGGGATACCCATTCAAGGTCCTAGTTCCCATAGGTTCCCCAGATCAGCTTTTGGGCATTTTGGCGGTGGGGGATAAGTTGAAGCAGGAACCCTTTACCCCTATGGATTTAGAGCTACTTACCATCTTTTCCAATATGATCTCAGTGGCCATCGCCAATATCAATCAAGCCCAAAAATTGGAGAAGATCTCCCATATCGATGAATTAACCGGCCTCTACAACTACCGCTCATTTTCAATGAGGTTAAAAGAAGAGGTGCAACGGGCCAAGAGATTTGGAAGGTATCTATCTTTGGCCATTCTCGATTTGGATTTCTTTGACCTCTACAACCAAAGGGAGGGTAAAAAGAAAGGGGATTTGGTATTAAAACAGGTGGCTGCGATAATGAGAAGTTCATTGCGGGAGGTGGATATCCCCTTCAGGTATGGAGGAGAAGAATTCGTTTTCATTATGCCTGAAGCGAATGGAAAGAACTGTAAGGAACTGATGGAAATGGTAAGGGCCAATGTGGAAGACTATCCCTTCCCCGGCGAGAAACTTCAACCAAAGGGGAGGCTAACCGCCAGCCTGGGCGGAGTTACCCTCCCCGATGATGCAAAGACAGTAGAGGAACTCATCTACAAGGCCGATATCTCCCTTTTTAAAGCCAAAAACTCTGGGCGTAACCTTACCCTCTCCTACTCAGAATCCCAGAGATAGCACAAGGGAAATTCCTGAAAATCCCTACTTGGCTTACAACAGCGGCTGCAGATTCAAAAAATGCCATAGATGGACTAAACCCTCCCCGAACAAGCACTCCAATCTCACCTCCAAAGCGTGGGGTATATCCCTCAATCACCCCTGAAGGAATTCCCCTCCTAATTCCTTAAAACTACATCAATTATGAAATCTAATTTCTTGCCTACGACCAACAAAGGCATTTTCCCTTGACAATGCGATATTATTATGCTAAATTAGTTATAGGTCGGATTATAGGTTAAAAAAACCGTCTACGATGTTTGTTCGGTTGCGGTTTTGCTGTAGTTGTCCAGGGTCTACGAATAATCCGGGATAGCTCCTTTTGGGATAGGGTTCAGTCACTCGAGGCATTCAGGGAAAGGATGAAAATGAAGGCCTTAATCATATCCGCTGGTGAAGGATCAAGGTTCAGGGAACGAGGAGGAAAAACTCCCAAACAACTAAATTCCCTATTTGGTTTGACCCTGTTGGAGAGAGTAGTCCTCTCAGCAAAAAGGGCCGGGGTAAGGGATTTTTTCATCGTTACCGGATATAAAGCTGAAAAGATCGAGCAAGCACTGGGAAACGGGGGTAAATATGGAGTAAAAATCAAGTACATCCATAACCCAGAATGGCGAAAGGGAAACGGCAGCTCCGTCCTTAAAGCAAAAAATCTTTTCGCTGAGGAGGAGTCCTTCCTCCTCCTTATGTCAGACCATATCTGGGAACCTCAATTACTGGAAGAATTCTTGGATAAGCGGAAGAAGTGCTCCCTTTGTATAGACAGAAAAATTTCTCAGGTACACGATTTAGAGGACGCAACCAAAGTTTTAGTAATCAACGGAAAGGTCAAAGCAATTGGAAAAGACCTAAAGAGATATAATGCTATAGACTGTGGTATCTTCCTCTGCACGCCGGCTATCTTCACTGCTCTGGAGGAAGCAAACACCTCAGATAATATCTTTCTGTCAGATGGAATAAGGATTTTAGCCAGGAAAGGTATGATAGGTACATTCGATATAGGTGAGCACTATTGGGCTGATATTGACACACCTCAGCTTCTGCGCAAAGTAGAGAAATACCTTTGTAATTCCTCAGGGAAGTCTGGTGATGGCCCTATCTCTCGGAAGTTTAACCGACTCTTTTCTCAAAGGCTAACCCATTTACTGGTGAGGACGAAGATCACTCCCAACTCAGTAACTCTATTAAGCTTTATGATCGGGCTTCTTTCTGGAGGTCTCTTCTGGTTTCACAGCTATCTATTTGGTGGTTTAGCAGCCCAATTGGCCTCCATTATGGATGGGGTGGACGGGGAAATAGCCAGATTGAAGCTCACAGAAACAAGGTTTGGTGCCTATTTTGATGCCATCCTCGATCGATATGCTGATGCCTTCATCATCCTGGGGATGACCTATAGCCAGTTTAAAGTCAGCCCCAGTCCCTGGATATGGATAGCGGGCATCGGAGCTATAGTGGGATCATTTATGTCTATGCTGGGCAAGGAAAAGTATATAGCTCTAACAGGCAAACGATTAATTGTTCACAGGAGTGACGGCCTCCTTAAGTGGCTCTCCTCCCATATTCAGGGGAGGGATGTGCGCCTCTTCCTGATAATGGGCGGCGGTATCTTAAATCTGGTCTATCCAACAATCCTTTTCCTTGCTTTAATCTCCAATCTGTGTGCTGGCTTACGGCTCTGGGGGGTAAAGAAGGACCTTAACCTTGACCTCAATCAATAACCAAATTTAACATAAATGGAGAGAGAGGAATTTATAGCCCAATTAAAGAGGTGGCAACCCAGCCTTGATGAGGAACTAATCAGAAGGGCTTATACCTTTGCGGAAAACGCACATCGAAAACAGACCAGAGAGTCTGGTGAACCCTTCCTGACCCACTGCCTCCAGGTAGCCACTACCTTGGCGGAACACCGTTTAGATACAGCAACCATTGCCGCTGGATTGCTCCACGATGTGGTAGAGGACACGGGGATCGAGATCTCCGAAGTGAGGGAGAAGTTCGGAGAGGTAATCGCAGATTTGGTAGATGGGGTAACTAAACTCAGCGGACTCACGTTTCAATCCTGGGAGGAACGGCAGGTGGGGAATTTTAGGAAGATGTTGTTCTCTATGGCAAAGGATATAAGGGTCATCCTCATCAAATTTGCCGATCGACTCCACAATATGCAAACCCTTGAGTATCTGGACAAAAAGAGACAGATGAGAATTGCTTTAGAGACCAGGGATGTCTATGCTCCCTTAGCACATAGGCTGGGAATGGCAAAAATCAAGGCGAAGTTAGAAGACCTGTCCCTTAAGTTCCTCGATCCAGAAGGCTACCGTACCTTAGCGGAAAAGCTTTCCTCCAGAAGACAACAAAGCGATGAGTATCTGGAGAGCATAAAGAAGCCACTGATCTCCATCCTCCAAAGGGAAGGTATCCAGGCCGAAGTGACTGGGAGGATCAAACACCTCACCAGCATCTACCGAAAGATGAAGAGCCAAAACCTCCCCCTGGACAAAATATATGACCTAATGGCTATAAGGGTGATTACCAAAACAGAAGCAGACTGTTACCATGTCCTGGGTCACATCCACAACCTTTGGACACCGGTACAGGAGAGGTTTAAGGATTACATAGCCACTCCCAAGTCAAATATGTATCAGTCACTCCATACAACTGTAGTAGGGCCAAAGGGAGAAATGGTGGAGATACAGATAAGAACCGAGGAGATGCATCGCACGGCAGAATATGGTATTGCCGCCCATTGGTTATATAAGGAAGGAAGGGAAAAGCCCGATGAGCTGGATAAGAAGATAAGCTGGATCAGACAGGTAATGGAATGGCAAGGCGATGTCCCGGATCCGCGTGAGTTTATGGAGTTCCTCAAGATAGACCTCTTCCACGACGATGTCTTTGTCTTCACCCCAAAGGGGGACTTAAAAAGGCTACCCAAAGGATCCACCCCTCTTGATTTTGCCTTTTCCGTACACACCCAAGTTGGCCTCCATTGTTTAGGGGCCAAAGTAAACGGGAGATTGGTCTCCTTGGATACCCCCTTGAAGAATGGCGACACAGTGGAGATAATTACCTCACCACACCAGAATCCCAATCAGGACTGGATTGAGTTAGTAAGGAGCTCCCGGGCCAGAAGCAAGATTAAGAGATGGCTTAAACAGGAGGGATTTGCGGAAAGCGTCAGGCTGGGAAGGGATATGCTGGAAAGGGAGTTGGGCAAACATAGACCTCAATCCAAAAGGGAGGAAATCGAAGTTGCTTCAGCCCTTGGCTATCCAGATGTGGACCACCTCCTGGCCGCCATTGGACAGGGGGACATCTCCCTCAGCCAAGTTACCCGAAGGTTCCTCCCCCTGGAGAAAAAACCAACCCAAGCCCTCTCCCGGGTGAAGAAACTAATCAAGCGACGCAGGGTGGGCAGGGGGATTAGGGTACAGGGGATGGGAAACCTTATGGTCAGGTTCGCTAAATGCTGTCAGCCCATTCCCGGGGATATAATTATGGGTTTTATCACCAGGGGAAGAGGGGTCTCTATCCATCGAATTGACTGTCCTAATCTTGACAACCTCCTCAAAGAGGAGCGGGAAAGGAGGGTAGAGGTAGAATGGGATGTTGAGGAGGGGGAATCCTTCCTCACTCAGATAGAGCTTTTCACAGAGGACAGAAAATCGCTTCTCCACGAGATTACAAAGGTTATCGCCGATGAAGAGATAAATATAAAAGGGGTAAACTTAACCACTAAGAACGGTAGAGGAAAGGGCTCTATCCTCCTGGAGGTGAAAAACCTACATCAATTGAGAGGATTGATCAAAAAGTTGAGCAAGATAAAGGGAGTAAACAGGGTCCGGAGAAGCATCAGGGAGGTGGATGAAGATGGCTGAGTTTAGGCTGGTCTCCAAATTTAAGCCCACTGGCGATCAGCCCAAGGCCATAAGGGAGCTCACCGAAGGGATCAAGAGGGGGGAAAAGTTCCAGACCCTCTTGGGAGTAACCGGTTCAGGGAAGACCTTTACCATAGCAAATGTGATCGCCCAAGTGGGAAAACCAACTTTGGTCATCTCCCATAACAAAACCCTGGCCGCGCAGCTCTATGGTGAATTCAAGGCCTTTTTCCCCCACAATGCGGTAGAGTATTTCATCAGTTATTACGATTATTATCAACCCGAAGCTTATATCCCCTCCACTGATACATATATTGAAAAGGACACTTCCATAAATGATGAAATCGACAAGCTCCGGCTGAGGGCTACCTCATCCCTCTTAGAAAGGGAGGATGTGATCATTGTGGCCAGTGTCTCCTGCATCTATGGCCTTGGCTCCCCCAAGGATTTTCGGGAACTCCTCGTCCTTTTGGAGGTGGGAGAGGAGAAAGAAAGGGACCGGATATTGCGGGAGCTCATTGGTATCCACTATTCCAGAAATGACCTTGATCCGTTGCGTGGGACCTTCCGGGTGAGGGGGGATGTGATCGAAGTTCATCCAGCCTACGAGGATGCCACTATTAGAATCGAGCTGTTTGGAGATCGGATAGAGGCCATATCAATCGTCGATACGCTTACCGGGCATAAAAAGGAGGAAAAGAGGAGGGTAGCGATCTACCCTGCCAAACACTTCGTTACCACTGCTCCCCGCATTGAAGAGGCCATCAAGGCCATAGAAAAAGAGCTGGAGGAGAGGTTAGAATGGTTCCGCTCCCAGGGAAAGTTATTGGAAGCACAAAGGCTTAGTTCCAGAACAAGGTATGATCT
Organism: bacterium; assembly: GCA_029932675.1. GTDB lineage: Bacteria > SM23-81 > DAOVCL01 > DAOVCL01 > DAOVCL01 > DAOVCL01. The sequence continues at coordinate 6,617 of JAOZPP010000018.1, read as the reverse complement.
GGAGATGATGCGGGAGATCGGTTATTGCCCAGGGATCGAGAACTATTCCCGTCACCTTTCCGGCAGAAAGCCCGGGGAGCGTCCCTCCTGTCTGATAGACTATTTCCCCCCCAATTACCTCCTGGTGATCGACGAATCCCATGTCACCGTCCCCCAGATCAGGGGTATGTTTGCCGGGGACAGATCACGCAAGGAAGTCTTGGTCGAACACGGATTTAGGCTCCCCTCCGCCTTGGACAATCGTCCCCTTTACTTTGAGGAGTTTGAATCCCTTATCGATCAGTGCATCTTCGTCTCCGCCACCCCTGCGGAATATGAGTTGGAGAAATCAAAAGGCATAGTTGTCGAGCAGATAATCAGGCCAACAGGTTTGATGGACCCCAAGATCACGGTTAAACCCGTGGAGGGGCAGATAGACGATCTTTTGGCCCAGATCCACAAGAGGGTGAAGAGGGGGGAAAGGGTGCTGGTTACTACCCTGACCAAAAGGATGGCTGAGGATCTTGCTGATTACCTTAACGGTTTGGGAGTAAGGGTAAGGTATCTCCACTCTGAGATCGGCGCTATAGAAAGGGTGGACATCTTAAGGGACCTTAGGTTGGCTAAGTTCGATGTCTTAGTGGGGATAAACCTCCTCCGGGAGGGTCTGGATCTCCCAGAGGTTTCCTTGGTGGCCATCTTGGACGCGGACAAGGAGGGCTTTCTCCGTTCAGAGAGGTCGCTGATCCAGACCGCTGGTCGGGCAGCCAGAAATGTGGATGGAGAAGTGATAATGTATGCAGACACCCTCACCGATTCGATGAGGAGGACCGTGGAGGAGACAAATCGCCGCAGAAGGATCCAAAGGGAATATAATTTGGTTCATCATATAACCCCAAAGACCATATACAAATCCACCGAAGAGGTGCTCAAGGCTACTGCTGTAGCCGATTCCAAGGTATCGGAGGAGAAGAAGCTCCCCTTAGATTACCTCTTCAAAATGGACAGGGAGGAGAGGATAGAGGCACTGGAGAAGGCGATGGCCGAGGCGGCGAGAAGGTTAGAATTTGAGAAGGCTGCTCAGATAAGGGATGAACTGAGGAGGCTAAAAGCTGATAATAAGGTGGGCTAACTTTATCCACCCTACCAAGAGGGACAAAGGTCCCCAAAATTTAAAAATTAGTCCTTGACTTTTTATTGGGGGATGGTTTATTATGGAGGCAATGGGACAGAGACAACCGCAGCAAATCAAGATCGAATTGGGAGAGAAGGAATCCGAGGGAATCTACTCCAATCTTGCCCTTATCGCCCATTCCCCTTCAGAGTTTATCATCGACTTCGCCCGGGTCCTTCCGGGGACAAACAAATCCAAGGTCTATGCCCGGATAGTAATGACCCCTCAACACGCAAAGATGTTGCTTTCCGCCTTGGAAGAGAACATAAAGAAGTATGAGAACCAGTTCGGGACGATCAAGATCCATGGGAAAGAGGAGAAAGAAATCGGTTTTCAGAAGGAAGGGGAAACCCCATAAGGAGCGCGGATGCGAAGGATAGCCATTGCCAATCAGAAGGGGGGATGTGGAAAGACAACCACGGCAATAAACCTGGCTGCCTGTTTGGCAGAAAGGGAGAAAAGGGTCCTTCTCATCGACCTAGACCCCCAGGCCCATGCCACCTTAGGGTTAAAGGGTAATCCAGAGGAAGTGGAGAGGAACATGTATGATGTCCTCTCCGATTCATCCACCTCGGTCACCTTGGACGAAATCATCCAACCCATTCTTCCCAATCTTGACCTGGCTCCGTCCAGCGTTATCCTCTCCGCCTTAGAACAGGAACTCTCGGGAAGACCAGGTAGGGAAGCAAGACTATACCGGGCATTGGGATCCCTTTCTACTCCATATGACTATCTCCTCGTCGACTGCCCTCCCAGTATTGGCCTTCTCACCTTCAACGCCCTCCGGGCCTGTAATGAGGTAATCGTCCCCATCGAAACCAGCATCTTCTCCCTCCATGGGGTGGACAAGCTCTTAGAGACGACCAGGGTGCTGAGGGAGAGAGCGGGCCACCAGCTAAGGGTGGCTGCCCTCGCCACCATCTATGACCGGCGCACCAAACTGGCCAAAGAGATCTTAGAGAGAATCCGGGAACGCTTTGCGGGGATGGTCTTCACCACCGTTATCCACGCAAATATAAAATTGCGGGAGGCGTCCCTGAAGAGGATACCCATCTCCAAACTCGACAGGACAGCAAATGGATACAAGGACTACAGCAAACTCACTGAGGAGGTGATCAGCGGAAAGGTTTGGGGTGAAAAGGCGGAATTGGAAATTGTTGGTCCGCAAGTATTGGAGGATGGTGTCTTCTTCTCCTATCGGATCCCAGAGGCGAAGGATGTTCAACTGGTCGGGGATTTCAACAACTGGAAGATGGGTGAAGGGGCCCAGTTGAAAAGGGATCAAGACGGAAGGTGGAGCCGGTTTCTGCCCTTGGGCAAAGGCAGATATGAGTACAGATTGGTGGTAAATGGGAAGTGGATAACAGACCCCCATAATCCCCGGGTCGTTTCCAATCCCTTTGGCGAAGAGAACTCGGTCATCATTGTCCCCTGAAGAAGATGGGCCGAGGGTTAGAGGATTTCTCCCACCTCTTTCTCTCCCAGGAGGTAAAGGGTGAAATTACCACCCCGGGAAGGGTGGTGAGTTTTTTTTCCCCTCCTGGGGGAGTAGAAAAGCCTTTCCTCCTCGCTAACCTGGCTATAGCCCTAACTCATAAAGGAAGAGAAGTTGGCATCATCGAAGCAGATCTCCAATTTCCCCCCATAGCCCATCTCCTCGGTCAATTTCATCCACAGATAGATACCCTGCCGCTCCTCCTCCCCCCTTCTCCATCCCTTCTGCAGAGGATTGAGGAAATGGGAAGGGAGAAAGAGATCCTCCTCATCAATGCACCACAATTTGCCTCTCCCCTAACCCAGATCATCCTTAAACTAATTGATGAGGCAATAATTATCCTCCCGGTTGAGCTCCCCGGGAGGGTCAATGGCTATCAATTGATCAAAAGCATTCATCTTTTTCGGGAAGAGATGAAACTGGGACTGCTCATCACCAAGGCATGCACGGCCCAGGAGGCAAGAACCACTTATGAGGGGATAAGGGCCATTGCTAAGAAACACCTGGGAGTAGAATTAGAGAATTACGGCTTTTTGCTTAACGATCTCCACATCCCCCGATCGATCAGGGAAGGAAGACCACCTTTCCTCACCTCCCACTCTCGCCTGGGAAGGTCAATCCGGAATATAGCTGACCTCATTGAGGAGGTCAAGGGGGGTGAAGATAACAATTTCTGTGCGCGGCTAAAACTAAGTTTAAAGGATCTGAAACTTGCATACTAAGGATGAACTCCTGAACCTCCTCATCGAGGAGTTGGAAAGAAGGGGGATTAAGCCAATCCAGAGAGGGGTGGATATCGAAGGGATAGGGGTTATAGACCTTTTAGCGGTGAAGGGAAGCAGGCTTCTCCTCATCAGCCTCTCCCCCCATCCCGATGAAGCTCTCATCTGCCAACTCTTAAATGGATTCGATTGGGCCCATCAGAACCTGAAGAATCTCAGCCTCTTCATCAATGAGGTTGATCCTTCCGAGCCCCCGGGGGTGATCTTGGTAGCCTCTCACCTCCCCTCCAAGATCAGGACCGCCCTTTCCTACCTTTTAAGGGAGGGGTGGGAGGTTTACGAATATCTCCTCCCTGATGAGGGGAGGGTATTTCTCAAACGGGTAGATTTGGAAACCCCGCCTACCAAAAAGGTTCAGGGATGGAGCCAGGAGGCACCCCTGACCCCTGAGGAGCTAAAGGAACTGGTAGACCCCCATTTTGGAACTTCTCAAAACCTCCGCTCTCCTCCCATCACCCGTTCCACCGGACTTTAAATCTTTAACTAACCCCTTTACTTTGTTTAATTATTCATCCTGTCAATCCAGTAAATCCCGTCTAAATCTTTTTGGACAGGATAACAGGATGAACGGGATTAAGCTCATCCCCCTACTGTTTTCCTCCCCCTTGACGGGGGAGAACTAAAGAGAATGTGAAATTGTATCCATCTTCTGTGCTGTCAGGGCTCTGCCTAAAAGCAGCACTCCAAGTTTGCACCATCGGAGATGGCAAAGACTTCCTTCTCTTACCCTTTCCTCTTTGCCGCTACTTGAGCAAAATCATCTTTTTCGTCTTTGTTACCTCAAACCCATCACCTTTCACCTCTAACCTGTAGAGATAGATGCCGCTGGCAAAGCTCCCCGCATCCCACCTCACAGTTTTATATCCAGCCCTTTGCTTCCCATCCACCAAAGTTGCCACCCTCTGCCCTAAGATGTTATAAACCTCCAGCCTGACCTGGCAATCTTTATGCAAAGTGTATTTGATTTGGGTAGTGGAGTTAAATGGATTAGGGTAGTTTTGGTAAAGGGAAAATAATTTTGGTAATTCAGCAAAATCCTCTTCTCTTTCGATGCCAGCGACTATTATTGTGTCAGGTTCAATCTCCCTATCAACAATGCCATCGCCGTTATCATCCATATAGATAGTGTAATCCACTGAGTCATTTTGTATATACATATTGCCTATGCAGTTCTCTGTTACTGCCACACTATCGTAATACCAGGCCGTACGACTTCCGTCGCACAGATTCTTCTCTGCTGAAATATTTATTGAACCCTCTCCTATTCCTCTGATCTCATACCGATAATATCCGCTGTCTATAGACACACTGATTTCCTCTATGGTTCCTTCCCACAGTGTGGGATCCGTCTCCTCGGTCTCAACCAATGGCATAATGTAATAGGTAGCCCCCTCAATTTCAAAGTCTACTGCTGAAGTGTCGTTTCTGCCCACATGATTGTTAGCGCTGTCGTAGAGGTGTAAAGCCGCAGGACAACCGCTACTATCCTGGCGTCCTTCTTTAGAAATGTAACCAGGCCAAAACATTTCAACCTGGATATTATTATTAATCCGTTCTGTTGCTGCTATCTTGATACCGTCCGGCTCAATGGTCAACCTTCTATACCAACCCCAACCCGCTGCACCTGTATTTACATATAAGGGCGTATCAGAAGTGGGTGGATGTATCAAGTATCCCTCAGGACTCACTTCGCTATAGCCTCTTTGGTCGGCAGGATTGGAACTCCCGTCCATAGAGCGATCATAAACCCTATCCCAGTGTATGTGACCAGAGCAAACGACATCTACATCATACTGATCACACAGGTCCATAAATCCTGTTCGGTTATTTAGTATGACCCCAGCATCCCAACTATCGCATCTTGCCAAGCCCCACCTGGTCAAGCACCAGCACGGATCCCTGTTGGTTGCGCCTGCCATATAATTAATTGTCGGATGATGCATTATAATTACCTTTTTCAGGTTGCTGAGGTCACAATCGTTGTCTATGCCATCTAAGCTATCCAAAATACCTTCCATCCAGGAGATATCAGAGGATGATAATCCATTACCCACGGGGGGCCTATACGGATTAACAAGCAAGTAATCGCCCCCTGAAGGAATTCCAATAACATGCATGTTGTTACCAACATCGATGTCGGAATAAATTGGAAAATAATCATCATATTTATTTAGATTCGATGATACCAGCGGAAACTTATAGTAATCATGGTTTCCGGGACAGACTATAACAGGAATACCTGATTCCGTAAGATATTGGAAATCATTCTTAACAGCATTGTAGTCATTATCGTCCGCAACCGCCAAGCCCGACGCTCCCGGCGGTAAACCTGGTGAACTAGCACCCCAAGAGAGAATATCTCCTGTTACGAGGACAAAACGAGGTTTGGGATCCATGTTAAGGATAGCAGTAATAATGCTGTTTACGTTTGCTCTTGTTCCAAAGTATCCATAATGAGTATCCGTTAAATGGATGAAATAAGGACTGGGATTTAACTCAAAATCAACGGTTGTGGTCTGATCCGCTGTTACGGCAACATCATTTTCCGTTTTGGTCTCATAACCATCCTTTGAGGCGCGGACATTATAAGTGCCCGCAGGCAAATTGGAAATGCTATAGCGCCCATCTGATGCTGTGTTGCCGCTACCAATTATGTTCTCTCCCTGCATTGCCTCTACAAGAGCACCCCCTATTGGGCCTTGGGTATATGAATCTTTCACCGTGCCAGCGATGACGCCATGCCTCTCTGACGAGGTCTTCAGGCCCAGGCTGTGATACCCGCCCCCGGCAACGGCCACAAAGTCCCCATTGGGCGCAGGCACATCGCACTGGCCATAGTAGTTGTAACCCCAGGCCACGATGCTCCCATCGGATTTCAGGCCCAGGCTGTGATCCTCACCCGCGGCAAGGGCCACAAAGTCCCCATTGGGCGCAGGCACATCGCACTGGCCCCAGTTGTTGTCCCCCCAAGCCACGATGCTCCCATCGGATTTCAGGCCCAGGCTGTGATCCTCACCCGCGGCAAGGGCCACAAAGTCCCCATTGGGCGCAGGCACATGGCATTGGCAATCGTTGTTGAGACCCCAAGCCACGATGCTCCCTTCGGATTTCAACCCCAGGCTGTGCCCATAGCCCGCGGCAACGGCCACAAAGTCCCCATTGGGCGCAGGCACATCGCACTGGCCAT
>JAOZPP010000078.1:7221-15719 GCA_029932675.1 bacterium | reverse complement strand
CATAACTCATTGAAAAACAAGGAAAATTTTTTCAAAGAGCGAAAGTTGGGTTAAGACCACCCCGGGGAAAGGCTCCGAGGAGTTATAGATCGATGTATCCGGAGGGACGAAATCCGGCGGGGGGGAACCGTCAAAGATTATTGGTTCCTGAACCGGATAGATAAGATAGGTCCCCGGAACTTCCTCGGAATCAAGAGCGGTTATGTGGAAACCAGCTACCCGGGTATCCCTAGGGATGGCAAACCGGAGAGTCCTCACCGGTAGAGATGGCTCTCCAGGAGCTCCCATATGGATACAGCCAGGCAAGGAGACGAAGTCATAGCCCTCAATATGGCTGAAAGAAAGCTGAGACTGGCTATATGTCAGGCTTTTCTGCACTATAGCAGAAGCATCTCCTCCGGCTAAAACAAGAATAGCCAAAAGAACCGAGGAGATCATGAAGAAATTTCTCAAAGCTTTCATTCTCGCTCCTTGTTTAGTTTCACCTCTTTATCTCACCTCTGAAAAGCTCTTTACTTCTTGCATTTTGCTCCTCCTTGCTGAAGGTTAAAGGCTTGTAGGGTCTGGATTCATCCGACCCGCTCTCTATAGAGAATCCTTAACCAAACATTTTCATTACCTCCGGATTAAAGGTTCGGGATTGGCTATTTGCCATCTTACACCTCCTTTCACCTGAGCAACACCAGCTTCTTTGTCCTCGTTGCCTTTAACCCATCACCTTTAACCTCTAACCTACAGAGATATAGCCCACTCGCCACAGGGCTACCAGTGTTATCCCTTCCATCCCAGGTTACCTCATAGCTCCCTCCTCTTTGCTCTTCGCTAACTAAAGTTTTCACCTCTTGCCCCAGGATGTTGTAAATCTTCAGGATGGTGTGGATGGGGGAATTCTTAATTCTTAATTCATAATTAATGATTGTGGTTGCATTAAACGGATTCGGCCAGTTTTGCTTAAGCCTGTAATCCAATATCTGATACCCATCCCCCGGCTCCTCCTTAATACCAGTTAGCGAACCTTTGGTAAAGTAGACGTGAGGCGCACCTGTCTGTTTTTGGCTTCTGAAGGCAACGTAGATCCCATCTGGCCCAAGATCAAGGCACGGATCCGCAGAGAGAAACAAAGTGCTATCATCAACCCTTATACTCGGATCACTCCAGGTCCTACCACTATCACTGGACATAGCAAATAGAATTTGGGAAGCCGCATCCCAGACCACATACAACTTACCCTTGTCATCTACATCAATCTGGGGTTGAGCATCGTTGGCGCTTAAACTATCATTGTTTACCTTGATGCTGGGGTCATTCCAAGTTATGCCACCATCGGTGGATCTGCCAAGGTAAACGTCTCTGAATTCATACTGCCAAACAACATAGATGATGCCACCTTTATCTATGGCTATAGAGGGATAGAATGAGATTCCTCCAGGAACATTATTCACCTTGATCTTTGGGGACCATCTCTTCCCACCATCGATAGACTTAGAAAAGTAGATATCGGCACTGAAAAGTGTGATGCTGTCAACCCAGACCACATAGATATTTCCTTGCCTATCGAGGGCAATAGAAGAAAGACAATGAGCTACATCGTTGGGCTCTATTACCCATACATTAGGAACCCACGTTGTCCCAGCATTGGTAGACATTGAAAAGCAGATGCCAGGAAACATTGGGCCCCACCTGTCATCTGCCCAGGTTACATAGGTAATCCCAGTATCATCCACAGCTAAAGAGGGGGACATTTTAGCTGAGCAGTGTCCCCAATCATTCACCTGTATTTCTGAAGTCCAACTTTTCCCACTATCTCGGGACATAGAAAAATAAACATTGCCCGTTCCCATATCTTCCCAGACTAAGTAAAGATTGCCCTTAGCATCAACCTCTAGAGAGAGGGTCGGAATGGGTGGCTCGATTTTATCGCTTACCATTACATTTTTGCTCCAGGTTGTTCCTCCATCAAAGGAACTGGAAAAATAGATGTCCCAACCTTGATTCTTCCTCCCGTCTTGCCAGGCTACATAGATGTTGCCATTCCTATCCACTGCCAGTGTCGGAGAAAAACAACCCCAACTGCTTGTATCAGCATCATCCACCCTGATACTTGGCCCAAAGCTCGCATCCTGAGCTAAAAGCATTCCTGACCATAAAAAGACCCCTAAGATAAAAGCCATCAAAAATCCTAATTTCAACCCTCTCATCTTACCTACCCTCCTTATTATCTCAGTAACACCAGCTTCTTTGTCCTCGTTGCCTTTAACCCATCACCTTTAACTTCTAACCTGTAGAAGTACACCCCACTGGCCACTGGCTTGCCCCGGTTATCCCTTCCATCCCAGATCACCTCATAGCTCCCTGCCCTTTGCTCCTCGCTAACTAAAGTTTTCACCTCCTGCCCTAAGATGTTGTAGACCTTCAGGGTGGTGCGGACAGGGGAATTCTTAATTCTCAATTCATAATTAATAATTGTGGTGGGGTTGAAGGGATTGGGCCAGTTCTGTCCCAGCTCAAAGTCCTTTATCACCACGGGATTCTCCCTCCACTCCTCTATCCCACTAAAGACGGTGTCTGAGGAGAAGTAGATGTCAGCTCCACCTCTGGAATCCTTTACTTCATCCCAGGCTATGTAAAGCTCACCATTCTTTATTGCTCCAAGCGAAGGTCGCAGAGCCCCCCAATCCATCTCATCTACCTGAATATTGGGACTAAGCCAGGTTCTACCACTGTCCTGGGACATAGAAAAGTAGATATGGAAGGAGTCAGGGTATACCGCCAGAGCATGCCACGCAATATAGAGCCTGCCCTGGGCATCAATGCTCAGGCAGGGATCTGAGTATTGGTATATGGAATCTGTGTTCACCTTCACCGTCCTTGTCCAGCTCCATCCCCCATTCCCAGAGCGAGAGAAATAGACGCCTGTCGTATGATTGCCTTGATAGGTCCAAACTACATATAAACCACCATTGCTGTCTACCACCAGGGAGGGATCATTTGCTATGCTTCCGTTAATATCATCATTGTTCACTTTCTTGCTCAGAGACCAGGTAGAGCCAGCATCTGCAGACTTGGAGAAATACAGATCCCATTTCACCCCACTCCGGAAATCTAACCAGACCACATAGATAACTCCCTTCTTATCCACAGCTATGTCACTCGCCAACTGAAGATTGGAAGGTGGGTAGTTTACCCTCACATTGGGAGTCCAAGTGGTCCCCGCATCTGTGGACATAGAAAAATAGATATCCCAATCCTCCCTGGTATCACTCCAGACTACATAGATCCATCCCTTATCATCCACAGCTAAGGCTGGGCCGTATGAGCTATGGAGACCATCATCAACCCTCACTGCCTGGGTCCAGGTTGTCCCCTTATCACAGGACATAGAGAAGTAGATCTCCCCCTTAGGCTCATCAGCCCAGACAAAGTAGATGTTACCTGAGCTATCACAGGCCAGATGGGGATCGCTGGGGGTGCCCCTGTCCGGGTCTATCATCCTGTTCTTCGCCCAGGTCCTGCCCCCATCAAAGGATGAGGAGAAGTAGATGTTCCCCCTCCCGGTGATGTCTAAATTCCTCAGGTCCTGCCAGGACAGGTAGAGGTTGCCCTCCCTGTCCACAGCCAAGGAAGGAGACAACTGGTTCCTGGTGGTGGTATCATCATTGACCTTGATGCTGGGGCCAAAGGAGATGTCCTGAGCCAGGGAACTCGCCCAGCCAAAAACCACCAGCACCCCCAAGAGGCCAAACCATCTCATTCTCATTCCCCCTTCTTTTTCTAAAAAGTTCTTTGAATCCACCATCCAACGAGGTTCCCACAGAGGCGTCAGAACCCCGATTCTGACGCATTTCAGGTGCTGTCAAGGCTCCTGCCCTGACAGATGCCCCGATCTACGATAGACGAACAACGATCTACGGCCTCTTCACCTGATCAACACCATCTTCCTTGTCTGACTGAACTTTCCTACCTTAAGCTGATAGAGGTAGACTCCTGATGCTACATCCATCCCATTGTTACTCTTCCCATCCCACACTGCCTCATATCTCCCTCCTTTCTGTGGTTTATCCACCAATGTCCTCACCTCCTGCCCCAAGATGTTGTAGACCTTCAGGGTGGTGTAGAGGGGGGAACTCTTAATTCTCAATTCATAATTTATAGTTGTGGTAGGGTTGAAGGGATTGGGCCAATTCTGTCCCAGCTCAAATTGACGGGGTTGGCTATACCCTGGTTGCTCCCTACAGCCTTCCTTATGGATGTAGAAGGTGCCATCAATACCATGATACCAACTTACTGGCCACCACCCTACATCCTTTATGTCCAGGATGGTGGAATCGGGTGGGATAAGATCCGGATTAACATCCAGAATTACTTCAAAAAGAGGCACCTCCTCTGATTGAGCCGGGAGGGTTATACCGCCCGTCATACTGAGAACACAACCCACATAGAGGTGATTCCCCTGGACATCCACCTCCCACAGGAAGGGATTTGAGCATATAGAATCTATTAGCGCTCCCTTAATGGCAGCGGTGTCCGCAAAGCTCAACTTTGTAGAGTCAACCTCCAGCTCAAAATTAAAAGCCTCTACTTCCTGATTGGCCTCATAGAAGAGTGGGATTTTGACTCCCTTTTCCCCTGGGTATCCCCCGGCTGGGCCAAACCAATAGAGCATCTCAAACTCATATTGCCCCTGGACCAAGCTAAAGGGCAATGCCAGGAGGAGAAGGACCAAGAGAATTTTTGTCTGTTTCATAAGTGTTCACCTCCTTACCCAAGAGTTGTCATTTAAGCTAATTTGTTCATCACCTAATCAGTAGGAACACATTTGAAACTTAGTCATCCCGATGGTTATTGATTGCCCCGATTTTAGCACTATAGCTAATATTTTGTCAAGAGCTTTCTTATTAGCGCGAGCTAAACCTGCATCAAATCCCCAATTGCCAAATGCTCCTGATGTGGGACATATCTTCAATCTTTCCTTAATGGGCTGGGACCTTGCCAATCAGTGGGATCTCTACTCTCCCTCTCTTTCCTCTCCCTTCCTAAGGTCATGTTCTAATACTTCCAGAATCTTTTGCCACACTCCCTTCTTCTTTCGGGGTGGCTCTTGGTCAAGCTCTGAGCTCAACTTGAACTTCGGCTTTTTCCCCTTAGGCTCCATATATCCTCCTTTCATAGCAGGTTTTAGGTGTAAGGAAAGGAATTAGGGTCCCTCCTCCAAGGGGCTGAGGCCCCATGACCCCGGCTACTTATTCCGAACCGGAACGAATCAGGAGGAGTAGAAAAGCTTCTACCGCATTTCAGTGTGGATAAAGGACCTTTAGATCAATCCAGGGGTGGAGAAGGGAAGACTACCCCATCCCACCCCTTCCTTTGGAGGAAAGCAACGAGATAAGGAATTGGTGAAACCTTATCCGCAGGTTATATATGCAATTTCTATGCCAAAAAGAAGGCCACTCAGGTTAATCCCCAAGTGGCCTATATACAAAGAGTTATAAAACTCGATTCAAATCCCTTAGATGCAATTAACTGTAAACCACTGTTAACTTAGAGCCTGTAGTGTAAACTCCCATTTTTAATCTCAAGTTTTTCAGGAGGTTATAAGGGTGGATTTGGAGTTTACACTTCTGTAAACTTTCCAAAAGTTTACAGAAGATAGTTTCTAATAGAGCATTTGGGAAGGTATTATGGGGTGTTTTAAAGGGGTGTAACTGCTCTAAAAGGGACTAATAGCTTTTGGCGACTTGAAAGCTTAGGAGATTCCTTTTTTGGACAGGATTAACAGGATGGCCAGGATAAGTAAGACTTCTACACCGCGCAGGTTATCTTTAAGCCACTTGGGTTGGAATATAATCCAGCAGATCCCGTTTATCCTGTCAAAAATCCCTGCTGCAGGTGGAGTTGTAAATATTTTTGCGGGGCCGTTTTTTTATCCTATTTGAGAAAAGGCTCAAACCGCCCGGCCACAAAATACATCTCCCTATTCTGCACCAGATATTCAACTATCTCACCGAATTTTTCCTGATCTTCACTTCCTTTATGGGGTGGATCAGCAAAGAGGATCCCTCCCCATTGATTCAGGACCACCTTAAAAGGGGTAAAGAGAACGCCGAGTTTGCGGGTCTGTTTCCCCTTATAATCGAATATGATGGGGAAGGTCAAACCCTCTTTTTGAACAAATCTCTCCACAGAATTGCGTTTATAGCTGCTTGCTACCCCAATAACCTTCAGTGCATACCCCTTAAATTTCTCATGCAAGCTTTCCCATACCTTGGTCTCCTCCAAGCATCCCACACAATCTGAAGGCGAGAAGAAGATCACCAGAGTTAAGAGGGAGTCAGGTATGGTCAAATCTATCTCCTCTCCGGTCAATGATTTTAGATTTCCGGAGGCAAGCTTTTGGTGTAAATCCAGGATAAAGGGCCATTCCTTCCTCTCCTTTTGTAATTCCCAAATTCTATATAGTGCCCCTATGTTCATAAAGATCAACAGAATGAATCCGGCTATGAAAATTTTGTCCTTGCTTAACATCACTGGCCCTCTCTTCTCCTCTGGCTAAAGTTGAGTCTGAATATCCCAATTCTGCTTACCCCCTTGCTTGAAGAGGGGATCAGAAAATAAAACCGGCCGGTCTGGTCAATTGTCAAAAGCTTATATGAGGACTCAATCCCTCCCAAGAGGAGATTTCCTTCCCTATCATAGATGTCGTAGAAATATCTTTCTCTTTTTTCTTCTGACTGGCGGAGCAAAGCAATGACATAGTCATCCCAGCAGAATATCCCTTCACGGGAGATGCATTCCGAGTGGAATCTCTCGGTCACTTCCCACCGATCTTTACCCTTTAGGTTTTCATTGTCGAAATAGGAAGGAATAGGTTTATATTCAGGGCCTACCTGGGTGAACTCAGTTAGAAGTTCTCCGGAGGGTGAGAACTTGTAGACTCCCTTGCTCACCGGGCAGACGGCATAGATATTGTCAGCATCGTCAATATCCAAATAAACTCTCCCCTGGTAAAGTTGTAACCGCTTGAATTTTCCCTCTACAGGGAAGAAGGAGCAGATGTAGTTGCCGAGGGAATCATATTTGTGGATGTAAAAAGACTTCTCCTTGAAGTCCATATCCGCTTCCTCTTTCCTTAACTCCGCAAGGCTTTTCTCTCTCGAGGTAAGTTCTCTCTGATGCTTGAAGTAGCGGTCCTTTCTTTTTTCTCTCTTGACCCACTCTCTTCTTCCCTTGTACAAATTACCATCATTATCTACCCTGATGCCCATTGGAAGATTTATTTCAATCTCACGGATTTTCTTTCCCTGGGGGTTGAATACATAGACTTTATCCTTGCTTACAGCAGAGGCGTAAATCTTTCCCGCTTTGGCAAAAATGCCATTAAGGGACGGCTCTTTGATCAAATTTATAGTTTTAAAGAGCTTTCCTTTGGGAGTGAAAATCTCTATTCCTCCCTCAGGGTTTTTGATAATCCCTTTCTTGCCAAAATTCAGATATAGAACCCAAATTTGATCCTTGTTATCAATGGCCATTCCCCAAAAAACGACAGCCCTTTTGAGAGTTACCTCCCTTTCCAGGACGAAGGTAGACTGGAAGAGGGGGGATTGATCGAGGTAGCCGTTGTTAGAACCAGCAAGGGAAAATCCAAATCTGCCACCGATAAGAATTGCGGCAAAACTTACTGTGGATAGGTACGCAATGAAATTGAGCGTCTTCATATTTGTCTTCTCCTTTCTTAGGTTTATCCAGGGCCCCGAATGTTTAAATTTACCCTACCTCTTTTCGTTCAGTAGCAAGTGAATCCCCATCCATGGCAAATAACAACATAATGCTCTATTCCATTTTGGTCTATAACCAGGTATTCATAGTCAAAGATTGAGAAATATTCTCCGGTAATGGCATGAAGCAGTTTATGGATCCACCAACCATCCGGCCCGGCAACGGCCTTTTGCGGGGCAAGGAAACCGCTCCCCATTGAGACATTCAATAGGAATAAGCAGCTAAGCATGCCAATCACTACCACTCTAAGGATTTTGCTTTGCATCTTTACTCACCTCCTTCCCTTTAACCTGGGACCCTGGAAAATTATCAACAATGTGACGCTTAAGCAAGAAATCGGTAGCCGCTGACCAAAAGATTCTCTTCTAAAGTGGCAGAACCAAGTTCTGTCACGGCCAGATCGAAGAAGCTGATTGGTTCACCTAAGAGTTCTCTTTTTATCCAGGGTCCCGAATTATTCAGTTCTCACTGCTGTGCCGCCTCGGTTTTTCTCACCTAATGGAAAAGGCAGGTAAATCCCCATCCATGGCAGACAACAACAAGATGCCTTATTCCATTTTCGTCTGTAAACCAAAACTCATAGTCATAGATCGAGCTAACTCGCCTGAACGCATGCCAGAGCTTAGTCCAAGGCATCATATCGTCAGCTACTGCCTTCTGGGCAGTCAAAAAACCGCTCCCCATTGAGACATTCAATAGGAATAAGCAGCTAAGCATGCCAATCA
>JAOZPP010000078.1:0-7121 GCA_029932675.1 bacterium | reverse complement strand
CTTCCCTTTAACCTGGGACCCTGGAAAATTATCAACAATGTGACGCTTAAGCAAGGAATTTATAAGTATGTAGGCAAGAGACCAGCATTATATTTTTCCACTCTGGATAGAGTGGGGGGGACAAGCTTATCCCTTGACTGCCAAAGCTACGGGTAGCAAGATAACCCACTATAATTTATATTCGCAAATTCCGTGCCACAAAAAAACCACTTAGGCAAAATTCCTAAGTGGCTTATGTCACAAGTAGTTACAAAATCTGCCCCAAACCCCTGCGGTAATGATTTACTGTAAACTTTTGTAAACTCAAAGTTGAACTGTAAACCCTCCATTTTCCAATCCTCTGTTTTTAAAGGGGTTACAAGTGGAAAATTTTTCGTTTACACTTCTGTAAACTTCCGAAAAGTTTACACTTAGGGGTTTCAACCCCGCTTTTGGGCGGATTAGTATGGAATTCCGTTAGTTTAAGCTTACTTATGTTGTAGATAGGTCACAGGACCCCCAAAAGGGACTAATGCCCAATTAGAACCAGCTAAACTTGGATAAAAAAGGGTTTTACCACCTTTGAGTCTGCCATATGGGGGAAGGCCCCGGGAAAAAAGATGCCGTCAGGGCAGAAGCCCTGACGGCACAGAATTTTTATATTGGATTCGCAGGATAAAAGGAGGCTAAGTTTGGGCTTCCATCTTCTCCAGTCCAAACCTCTTTATCCTTTTAATCAACCCCTGGCGGGTGATGCCTAATGACTGGGCTGCCCTAGTCTTATTCCATCCGTTCTGCTCTAATGCCTCTAAGGTAAGCTCCCGTTTTCCTTTCGGCCTACCGGATGTTTGCCTCCCCCTTTTGCTTACCTTCACCTCTTCAGATAGATGACCGGGGGTGAGCTCGTCCCCCTCATCGGCAAGCAGCACTGCCCTTTCCATCTCGTTCTTCAACTCCCGCACATTCCCCGGCCAGGGATAGCGCTCCAAAAGTTTTAAAGCCTCCTCCGTAATGCCCCGCAGGTTCTTTTTGAACTTACGGGAATAGATATCCAGAAAATACTGAGCCAGAAGCTTGATGTCATTCCTCCTCTCCCGCAGAGGAGGTAGATCTAACACCACCGTGTTGAGCCTGTAGTAGAGATCTTCCCGGAACCTTCCTTTCTTTATCTCCTCTGCCAGATCTTTGTTGGTAGCCGCTATTACTCGCACATCTACACGCCTCTCCTCGTTCCCTCCCACCCGGCGGACCTTCCCCTCTTCCAGCACCCGCAGGAGTTTGGCCTGATGTCTGAGACTGAGATTCCCCACCTCATCCAGAAAAAGTGTCCCCCCATTAGCCTCCTCAATTAACCCCTTCCGCGGCATAGCTCCGGTAAATGCTCCCCGCTCACAGCCAAAGAGCTCCGCCTCCAACAGATCATCCGGTATGGCCCCACAATTTATGGGGATAATTTTTTTGGAGCTTCTTTGACTGGTGAAGTGAACCTTCTGGGCCACCAACTCCTTTCCTGTGCCCGATTCGCCCTGAATGAGCACAGCAGTTTTGGAGTCCTTAACCTTATCCGCTTCCCTCAACACCTCAAGCATCTTCTCATTCTGGGTGATTATTTCTTCAGGAACCACCCCTTGCACAGCCAGCCTCTGCATTAAGCCCTGGCTTGTCCTCTCCAACTCCCTTTGCCTCTGCTCGGCTATCGCCTTGGCTACCCTCTCGGAGAGGAGATAGAAGAGGTCAAACTCCTTATCCAAAAAAGGCTCCTTGCCCCTTTGTCTATCCACATACAGGTAACCATCTATCCTTTCCCCATTCCCAAATGGTGTTACCATTATGCTATAGGCCCCTGTGGAGGAGAACCGCTTATCAAGGGAGCTATCATAGAGGATAAAAGGACTGCCCACTTCAAAGCCATCCTTGTCTGCTAACAGGGAGAGAAGCCCCTTCACCTCCCTTTCACTGAGGTTACAAGATGCCCCTACCTCCATTTCCTTCCTCCCATTCCCTCTATAGGCCACAAACCCTCTATCTGCCTCTACCGCCTCAATTACCCTGCCAAAGACCTTTCCCAAATCCTCTGATGATAGTCCTTGCAAGACCTGATATTTTTGGTTATGAAAACTCTTCAGCCTTTGGTTAAGCTCAAGTTTTAGGGCTTCTACCTCCTCCAGCTTCTCAGCCTCTCCCTTGCCCTTCAGTAGTTTCTCCACCTCCTCCAAGGTCTCTATCGCTTTCTTGAAGGAAGGCTCCACCTTAGCAATCTGGAGCAGGGCCAAAGCCTGGTAGAACTCTGCCCCTTGGATTTGGGCAAAGAGCCTCTGGGCTTCCCGCAAGGGGTCATCCCTCCCGGTAAGCTCACCCTGAGCCAAAAGAGTATTCGCCAACTCAAACCTGTCCTCAAGGGAGCGCAAGACCTCAACCGCCTTCTCAAAGTTGGCCTCTGCAGCCTTAGAGTTGCCTTTGGCCTGAGCGAGTCTCCCCATTGTGCGATAACAACAGCCTTCCTCAAACCTGTCCCCGAGGGATTGAGAGACCTTGAGGGCTTCCTTAATGCATGCCGATGCCTGTGCGAGATCTTTCCCCTCGGCGATGAGCAACTCCGCTCTTCTGCGCTGCACCTGATTGATCAGGTCACCCTGCGGAGCTATCCTCCTGCCTATCTCCAGCGTCCTCTGATAATACTTCTTGGCCTTCTGAAACTGACTCCTCTCTTTGGCCAGGTCACCCAGCGATTCGTAGGTCATCGCCAGCTCCCGAGGGTAGACCTGACTCAAGGCCTCTGCCCTCTGTAATAGCCTCTCGGCTTCATCAAAATTCCTCTGCATAATGAGCAACCGAGCAAGGGCAATCAATCCCTTGACAATCTCCAGGCTATCGCCTATCTCCTCATAAAGCTTCAAGCTCTCCCTTAACATATCAGAGGCCAATGGCCATTGCCCTGTGAAAATCCGGCAAGCTCCCAGATTCCCCCTGAGCATAGCCTCCTGGGTCTTATCCCCTTTATTCTGATGGCAGAGGTGAAGGGCCTCGGTAAGATGCTCAATGGCCTCCCTTGTGCGACCGCTGATAAAGCACGCTCTACCTAAAGCGTTAAGTGTTTCCAGCTTCCCCTTCTTATCCCCTATCGTATCAAATTCTGTAAGACTATTCCTCAAATACTTGAGGCCAGTTTTTGTCTCTCCTAAAGCCAAATATTCTCTACCCAATATTCTCTCGATTGTGCCTATTTCCTTACGCTTATCAGTAAGTCTCAATGCCTCGTATGCTGCCTCCGCGGTCTTCCTATCATACCTGCCCAGCTTCTCCTGGGCAAAGGCCAACCTTACCTGTAGCTCCGCCCAATCCAGGTCCCTGTCTTCCGGAGTATACCCCTGGGAGAAAGCCTCTATCTCCTCCACAACCTTTGCATATTCCCTCTCCCGGAGAAGGGTTTCAATCTTCTCCTTTAGCTCCCTCAGAGCCGTCCTTTCCTCCCGTAACTTTGTCCTGGCTTCCATCCTATCCACCTCCGTCCCTACTTACTCCCCAGGAGCAGCCTGAAGTTGAACAGAAGAACCTTCACCAGGAACCAGGGTGACTGAGAGGGTTTCTGCTGAGGTTTTTGAAGTTCAAATTTGTGTTCAGAGTTGGTATTCTTGGCCGACGGATAGGATAAGGTCTGATTTGAGGGTGGAGGTGGAGTCGCACTGTTCCATCCCTCATCATGCCACGGCCAGGCGGCGCAGAGCATAACCCGACGCTCATTCCCGGTATTGGCCTGCGCTGGCTTTGGCCAGAAGCCACTAATAGGACCAAGCAAAACTACCAAAACCAGCAGGCCAACCAAAGATTTCTTTACCATCTTATCATCACCTCACAGTGTGGACAGAATTATGAATGAAGAATTTTCACCGAGCCGTCAGAACCCCAAATCTGGCGGCAAGTATGGAGTGTGGTAACTCCTGTTGACGTAGGCTGTGACAGGAGTCATAAGCACTCCACAGGCAGGTGGTGGCAGAATCGGGGTTCTGCCACCTCATAATCCAGTTTTTCCTAAGTGGCAAGTGTGAGGAAACAAAAAAAGCCCGTAGCTCTGTAAACTCATAAAACCCAACGTCAAACAAATATAAAGCAAAAATCACTTTCTGTCAAGCTTTTTTTGATCTCTTAATGATTCTTTTGCACTGGTTAGCAGCGTAAGGGCAATTAAGAATACGGTTATGCTGGTTATCTCTAAGCCTTGTAAACTGACCTCTGTTTTTTTCTGTGGTGCTCCCCCTCCCTCTAACTCCCTCCCGCAAGGGGAGGGAGAACAACACTAACCTCTTATTCGTGTTCCCTCCGTGTCCGTTTTCAACCTGATCCATTCATAAATTTGCACCAAGTTCAAAATTGCCATATTCCCTGGCCGTAAGGACTTCGCCTTAGCGGAATCCATGGGAACGGAGGGGTGGACAGACCTAAAGGTTTGTCCCTACGCGAAAAACATATAATTTTCTTAATTTCAAGAAAGTTACGCTAGTTTATTATCAGTTTATGAAATAATTCGTGTCAATTTCGATTTCCTCTTTTTGTTTGCTGTCTATCGTTATTCATCTGAGTTCTACCTTGTTGGAGCTATGAGGTCTTTGGTGAGGCTTTTCTTTATTTCAGTAAATTTGCGTTTCTTCTCACTTTCGATTGTCAGTTCTCCCTTCTCCATTACCTTGAGAAAAGCTTCCACTACTTTCGGATCGAATTGCCTTCCTGCCTCCTTTTTTAACTCATCTACCGCTTTACTAATGGGAAGAGCAGGGCGATAAGGTCGGTCAGAGGTCATTGCTTCAAAGGCATCACAGACATGGATTATACGGGCCTCTATGGGGATCTGTTCTTCCTTGAGCTTTGCCGGATAACCTGTTCCATCATAATGCTCCTGATGGGCCATAACAATATCATAAATGGGAGGCTTGAGTCCTTTTACTATTTCAGCTCCTTTGGCCGGGTGTTTTTTCATCTCCTCCCAATCCCCATCATTTAAGGCCCCAGGTTTGTTAAGGATGGCAATATCCAAGCCTATCTTTCCAATGTCATGCAACTGTCCTGCAAACTTTACCCTTTCAATCTTGCCCTCTGAGAGGCCAATCTCCCTGGCTACCTTCTCAGCGTTTAAGGCTACCCGGTTGGAGTGGCCATGAGTATATGGGTCGCTGGCATCTAAGGCTGCGGAAAGGGCAGTAATGGAGTTAAGGTATGATTGGCGAAGGTCCATATAGAGCTTAAAGGAGTATCGGGCGAGAATGATGGGGGCCAGGCAGATGAAAACTGCCCAGGGTCCAATTTGGGTATAGACCAATGTCAGGAGAAAACCTAAGGGGCCCAAGGCCAAAAGGTCAACAGAAGTCCAGCTATAGTTAACCCACCATATCCGAAAGGGTGATATCTTCTCCATTAGGCTGATAGCTATACTCACCAAGATAGTATTGGCTAAAAAGAAAGTTATTGCTGCGCAAGTAAACGGTAAAATGGTTTGGCCGTAGTTGCTGGGCATGAGCTCTCCTCCCAGATACTGGTAAACAAACCCAGCTAAACCAATAGAAAGGACGAGCTGCAAAATATTAAATTCTACTCTATAAAGGTGTCTCCTTTTTATTATTCCGCTTAAAACAATTGGCCCAGGAATCGCTAACCAAGCAGTAACAACAGGGCCATAAAGGGGAATAAGAGCAAAATAGAGGGCTGAGGTAACAGTCATTGAGGCGCCCCCTCTGGGAAGCGGTATTGACAGGAATTTCGTCAAAATGATCAATCCTGCCCAGAAAAGGAGTTCCCACCAATGGGGAAGGACGATTTTTTGGGAAAAGTAACCAAGGAATGCCAAACCAAGCAGTATTACTGAAGAAATGTAAATTCGGGCTGGTTTTGGTAATTCTTTCATTGAATAAAAGGCAATTAAGAATTGGGAATTAAAATGGGGTTTTTACTGTTTTGTAGTGTCCAACCAAATCTAATATACCTCCTCGTGTGTTCCAATCTCAAGCAAGAGAATATCATCTTCCTTTTGCTTTTCGCTCTTTACAAAATCGAATACTATTCGCAAATCGTATCCAACACTGCACGCCCATGAGCCTGATAATTTCCCTTTGAGTTTATGAGTTTCTAAATGTGGAGCAAAAGGGTCTTTCACCAAAACTCTCAAGGTTTCTTCAATATCTTTGCTTAGAGTTGGATGCTTTTTGATAGTCCGTTTGAAAGCCCTTACAAAGGTTTTACCCCAAATGAGTGTTCTCATTTAGAAAGCTCTCTCATCAGGTCATCTACGGTACCTTTTTTTACTTCCCCTCTGGCATACTCTTGTCTTGCTTCTCTAATGTTTTTTGCAAGCGCATCTCTTCTGTGCTCTATTAATCTGTGGCGAAGAATGTCGATAAGGCTTTCTTGCTGATGTTCAGGTAAGGACTCAACTATGTCTAAAACCTCTTGGAATGTTAAAGTCTGTTGATTAGACATTTGAATACCTCCTCAGAATTTTTTTGCAGTTGATTTATCTCACCGCAGAGACACAAAGTGCGCAAAGTTTTTTAAAGATTATTGATCATTCGTTTTATTTCTTTACGTCCTCTGTGGCTTTGCGGTTAATATCTCACCGCGGAGGCGCCAGGGAGGCAGAGTTTAAAGATTATCTACCAAGGAAAACAAAAAATGGACCGACATCGAATAGCTATCACCACTCAGTATCGCCGCCTTTACCGAATAGACCAAGGAGAAAATCAATTAGCCACATAGTCTTTTCTTCGCCCCCTTTCTATGCAGGCTTTGGTGGTTAACAAACCACAAGCAAAGCCGCTTCGCTCGGGTATGGCCGCTTCTCTTAAACTAATTTTCGATGCCGGTCCATATATAGATTTTTCAGATAATGATTCACTACGGAAGAAGACAATTTAAAATTAATAATGCTGACTCTCTGCTAATCCGCAGTGCCCTATTATTATTTTCTTACCTTTGAGAAGCGGTGAAGCTCGAATGAATAGCAAAATTGAACTCATAGATTGTTAGTGGATCCTTTTTGTTATAGGAATGAACCTCTTTGTAGAGGGATAATAACACTTTTAAAACGGCCTGTCAAGGTTTTTTTAGGAGGTTGCTGAAAAAGTGGGTTTTTGTAAAACGAAGGCTTTAGGTGGATT
>JAOZPP010000001.1 GCA_029932675.1 bacterium | reverse complement strand
TCCGGGGAATCCACCTAAAGCCTTCGTTTTACAAAAACCCACTTTTTCAGCAACCCCATGACCGAACAACGCAACAAAGCCAATGTGAATAGGGCATTCAATAATCCAGGATTTGATACCCTCCAGGTTTACTGGAGCTTCTTTGGTCTATTCTTCCAGCAACAGAGGTTATCTTTCCCGGCTCAATGGTTTGGTTATCTTTGATACCACTACCAAGAAGACCCAGAGAAGATGGAAGTCTCGTAAACGCAATGGTAACACTATCAAGTATAAGGACAGGGGTAAAAGGGGTAAGGGAAGTCAAACCCATCTTTGGGTCATGGGACTGCTCATCACCGAGAGCGGCACCCGCATTCCCTTGCCCCGGCGTAGCTATTATACCAAAGCCTATGCCAAAAGGTACGGCCTAAAATACCGTAGCCAAGTTGATCTAGTAGTGGAAATGCTCTCTGAGCTCAGTGTCCCTGAAAACGTTGAGCTCTACGAGCTACGGTGGGAGATAGAACTCTATTTCAAAGAGCTAAAGAGCCATCTGCACTTCACCGACTACAGCTTTGAGGACTTCCAGGCCTCTGAGCATTGGGTGGATATTGTCTTGATCACCTTCTTGTTCCTGGAGTATAGAAGACTACAGTTACTGCGGGGTTCCCTCTCCCCTAAGGAAGCTTATCACCTCCAGAACGCTCGCACACCACAGATGATGGAGGTGGTGAAAGCAGAGGTAAACAAAGAGAACATGCTTTACATTCAGGAGGCACTGAAGAGCTCATATGGCCGCAAACATCTCATGAAGGTTCTTTCAAAGATCAACCTTGTCGCCTGATAACATTACAAATTCGCAACGATTAAGTTTATAAGAAGAAATTTTGGATAATAAGAATTGCTGCAACGCCCAATAATACTGTCCCAAAAATTATTTTTATATATTTTGATTTTAGCTTTCTGGCCATCAGGCGCGAGCCTAATTGACTTCCAATGAGGACCGAGAGAACGCAGAGAATCCAGATACTCCAGTTTGGTCGTGCAGCGGTGAAAATATGGGAGAGAAAACTTGAAGTGCCGGAACATGTTACCACAAATGCAGATGTTGCTGCCGCTGTCCTTGCCTCCAAACCGGCAATATATAGTAAAGGCACAACAAAACTTCCCCCTCCCCTTCCTATTAATCCAGCAAAAAGGCCAAGAACAGAACCCCCAGAAACGCCTAACGCGGTACGTTCCTTAGATGAGAATTTGCCCCCCTTCGGTTTCCACCCACTGAGCATCAACATTGCTGCCGTAGCAGTGAATAAGGCAAAGATTAGAATTACTGGTTTTGTGGGGAGGTTAATATTGAGCCAAGTTCCAAAGGGAGCAGATAATACCATAGTGAGCCCAAAAGGTAGGGCAACTTTCCAGTCGATTAATCCCTCTCTCCCATAGGTAACCGCCGCGGATGAGCTGTTGGTTACATTTAATAGCATTCCAAGGGGAATTGCCTGAAGTTTGAAATCCATCCCGAGCCAAAATAAGATGGGGATATAGAGCTGAGATCCGCCCATGCCAAGCATTGAAAAAACGAATGCTATAAGAAAGAAGAGGATGGGGGTAAGAAACAACAGATCCATTGTGTTGCCTCATTTTTCTAACATTGAGCAAGGAATACAGTAGTGCTTTCCATTAAGCACTCTCAAACCATGTGCAAATACCACTTCTTTGCACTTTTCGCACCTCTCCCAGTAAAAAGTCCCTTTTGGAGACTCAAACTCAGTGGCTACCACTTCTCCGATACTCAATATCTCTTCATCTTTTGCGGACATTATCTTTTCGATCAGCGGATCAACAATCTCCAAGGGTATGTCCTTTGGTTCAATGCCTTTCTGCCTCAGTTTAACGAACTCAGAGGATAACCCCTTTACCTGGAACTCTGGGTTTAGGGAAACTCTGACAGACCTCTTGTTTTTAAGATCAATCAATCTAATTGCATTCTTCCCATAATTGAGTTTCTCTATGTTGGCCTTGCCATAGGTGCAACCTGTGGCTGTTTGCACGCCATCGACAAAACACATTGTAGCATGAGAGGGACCAGTTTCAACAAAGCAGAACAGTTCCTTGTTGCTTGCCTGTTCTACACCTAATTTCTTCATAGCGGTCAACCCCGCTCTTATGCCTAAGGGCATGGCAGGACATTTATGCCCATGAAACTTGAAACCAATTTCAAGTAGTTCCTTTGCCTTCATTTTCCACCCCTCCCTGCAAATTAGATCTATTATTGTTCACTATCTCTAAAACTTTCCTCACCTTCTTATTTACAAGTTTGTAATAAACGCTTTTCCCTTCCCTTCTCGATTCAACGATACCTAAACCCTCCAGTTTTGCCAATTGAATTGAAACTGTTGACTGGGTTCTTCCTGTGTAAGGAACTATCTCACAAACACACTTTTCTCCGCCAAGGAGAAATTCAACTATTTTTAGGCGGGTTCCATCACCCAGGGCCTTGAAGATTTTCAGTGGCTCTTTCATATTGATATATTGACAGCTATCAATATATATTGGTTTGCCATGCTGTCAAGAGGAAAATCGAATATGAGGTATTGCGGATCAAGGGAAGTCGCGGAGAGTAATTGTTGAGCGATGGAAAGGAGGGGGAGGACAGCAAGGAAGTCCTTTGCTCTATAATTCTTGAGAGATATGGCAGAATACCGCTGGCCACAAGCGGCAGGAACGCCTTTTGGTCTCCTAAAGGAAAGGGCCTTATAGGGCGCCATACCACAAAAGGCATTGATTTACTGAAAGATTCTGGGTTTCAAAGATTGGATTAGCAACAATTTTGACTACGCCCCTCATTATTTACATAGCCAATAAGAAAATTCGCACCTTTTTAAGGAAATTTCTTGAAAAAAACTGCTCAATTGTTTATTTTGTGATGAATCTTTCATTATGGAGGTTAAAATGGAAGGGTTTAAGGTAAAGGGAAGTTGGGGCTATATTCTT
The DNA here is from genome assembly GCA_029932675.1 of bacterium. GTDB lineage: Bacteria > SM23-81 > DAOVCL01 > DAOVCL01 > DAOVCL01 > DAOVCL01. Next base: position 105,697 of record JAOZPP010000001.1, on the reverse strand, counting down.
TTACTTCTATCGTTTTTTTATTTGGCGAAAGTTGAGGCGGGGTGGTTTTCATCCAGAGGTATTGCCTCTCCAGGGAAGCCAATGGTTTCTTTGCTCAGGGCCGACCCCACTGGGATAGAAGTGGAAATAAGGGTGAGAGGGTTTAACTATGATCTCCTCTCCACTAAGGGGGGAAGATTTAGCCAAATCTCTATTCCTGAGTATGGCTTCAATAGAGAGATCGGCAAGCCGCAGCTTCCGGTCATCAGAGAACTGGTAGAAATTCCCTACGAGGCTACCCCCTCTCTGCAGATAGTCTCTCTCTCCGCGCAGGAATATGGGCTGCAGGATCTGGGGTTGGAGTATCCCATCCTCCCTTGTCAGCCATCGAGGCGAAAGGGCGTCGATGGACCAAGCGAGTTTTTTATCGACAATTCCTTCTATTCTCAAGCTGCGTTTTACCCAGAGAGACCTGTAAGGATAAGTCCTGGAGGGGTGATGAGGGGGCATAGGTTTATTACCCTGGAGGTATATCCTTTCCTCTACAATCCTGGTGAAGCACGGGTGAAGTTGATCACTCAGCTTAAACTTCAAATTAACCTCTCTGGGTCAGATCTCTCCTCCACCGAGGCCAACTTAAAGAGGCTTTACTCACCCTCCTGGGAGAGGCTTGCCCAGAATGCCTTTCTTAACTATGGCACCTATGAGAGTTTCTCTCCTAAGGTTACTCCCGTAGCCTATCTTATAGTATCAGCCGATAGCTTCTGGGAGGTGGTTCAGCCCTTAAGGAAGTGGATTGGGGAGAAGGGCTTCTCGACTTTTATTGCAAAGACATCGGAGATAGGCCCAGATACGGCAAGTATTAGGGCATTTATCAGCAATGCCTACCACAATTGGGAGAATCCTCCTGCCTATGTCCTCCTGGTGGGGGAAGGGGATTTGACTGGAGGGACATCCGCCTATATTCAACCATATCCTGGGAGATATCCCTTGGAGGGACACAAGGCTAATGCCACCGACCTTTACTACTCCACTGTTGATGGTTCCGATCTCTTCCCAGATATCGGCATCGGCCGGTTATCGGTAAAGACTTCCGATGAGGCTGGAAATGTCGTGGACAAGGTGCTTAGTTTTGAAAAACTCGTAAACTCCCACACAGATTGGCTATCCCGGGCGGCATTCATCGCCTCCAATGAAAACCACGAGTTGACTGAGGGGACTCATAATGAGATGGCCCTTACCTATTTTGAACCTTTGGGTGTTCTCTCTACAATGGTCTACTCCCATTTCGGGGGTAATACAAGCGATATAGACTCTGCCCTCAATCAAGGACAGATATGGATTAACTATTCCGGACATGGCACACAAACCGGCTGGCAGGACCCTGGTTACTATCTCTCCAATATAGAAAATTTAACCAACCAAGGGATGTATCCCTTTGTGATCAGCAACGCTTGTCTCACAGGAACTTACAACTACTCCGTCTGCCAAGGTGAGGAATGGTTGAGGGCTAGGGCCAAGGGCGCAGTGGGTTTTTGGGGGGCATCCAATTATACTTATTGGGATGAGGATGATGTCTTGGAGAGGGGACTTTATCTATCTGGCTTTGGTGAGGGACTCCACACCCTCTGTGAGATGACCAATGGGGCCAAGCTAAAGCTTTTCCAACACTATGGGCTGGCAGCGAATGTCAAATACTACTTTGAAGTCTACAACCTCTTGGGGGAACCATCCTTGGACCTCTTCATTGGAGCTCCAGACACCTTTGTAGTATCACACAACGATACCTTTCCCCTCCTGGCCCAGACGATGGAAGTGGCTGTAGACCAGGACAGTGCGTTAGTAGCCCTCTATAAGGATGGCATCACCTATGGGGTAACCTATTCCCAAGGGGGCTACGCCAATGTGGATATCTATCCACAGATTTCCTCCCCAGGAACCCTCTATGTGACGGTTACTAAACACAACTTTAAGTCCTACATGGGAAAGGTGCTGGTTATCTCCCCTGCGAACTCAACTATAAACCCAGATTCCATTCCCATAAACGCTTCTACTTGGGTAAGGATAACGGTTTTATCCCAGGGAACAGCTCGACCTCTTCCCAATGTAGAAGTGGCAATTTCTGGTTGGGGTGTATCCCTTTTGGATACCACTAATAGTCAAGGTGAGGCTTATCTCACCCTTGCACCTCCTTATGGGGAGGTTCTCAGCGTCAAAGGGAGAAGGGAAGGTGAGGATTACAATCTATTCGCCGATTCCATCTGGGTTGTCGGCGGTTTAAATCTTAGCTCTCCAACCGTCTCGGCCAGTGTCCCTTCCATAGGCCTTATTGATACCTTAACCCCCAATTTTTTCGCAGGAATCCGTGGAATAACTGGGATACCAGGATTTTCCTTCTTCATCAGAGGTTGTGGGATAGACACCAGCCTCTCCACCTCTGACACCATTGCTGAAGTTGAAGTCACTCCTGATACCTTGGGAAGTCTTCGGTGCGTCATCGCCAAGTTTGGCTTTAATATCTTCCAAAAAGATATTCCAGTTATCAATGCTTATGGTCGGTTGTCAGGCGTTGTTTATGATAGCCTCACCGGGGACTCATTGGACGGGGTGCGGATCTTAGGGTTTCCTGGGGGGGCTGATACATCCTCAGTTTCACCTATTTTCCAACTGGATACCGATGGTGATGGTAGATTTCAGGTCGGAGAGAAACTCTCCGTGGGGGAATATGATCTCTATTTGACAAGGTTTGGGTACAGTTCAAAGAAGGAAACAATTCTTTTGAGGCATAATGTAAATGAGGTTGCCTTAGGCTTGAATCCTGCTCCTCAAGGGAAGGTTGGGGGAGTAGTTTATGATTCCTCTTCAGGTGAGCCATTGAGCGCAACCATCCGCATCTTCACTAAGGGGGAGAACCCACAGCTTTATGCTATTATCCAGACGGACTCCGCCCAGGGGGGGAGCTTCTCTACAGAACTTCCCTATTTCGATTACCTCTTCAAAGTCAGTTCCTGGCAGCACCTTCCCCAAACAGCAACTCTTTCGGTCGAGGAGGATAGCCTGGAGAAGGATTTCCGGATGTCCTCATTTGCGGATACCATTTTAGTGGTTGACGATGAGACAGGGGGAAAGCAAGAACTTGGTGGTATCAAGGCGATGTTGAGTGTGAAAAAATTAGGGGAGACAAAACCAGGAGAATCGGCGCAGGCTATTGCCCGTTACCTGCACGAGTTGAACCTAAATACCAAGTTGGAACTATCCTCCTCTACAGATCCTTCCAACTGGACTCATTACCCATTTATTATCTGGAGCGATGGACAGAGTCAGAGTCCGGTGGCCCTCTCCACATATCGAGATGCCTTGGAAGCGTATGTGGCCAATGGGGGCAAGCTACTCATTGAGGGAGGAGAGTTAGGGTTTGACTCCTGGGTGGAGCACACTAACTTTCACCCCTTTGCCCAGAATGTCCTTCATATAGCTGGATGGGAGGGAGATGAGGCAGGGGATTTGAATTTGGTTAATTCCTTTAGCAACCATCCCATCGCCCGGTATCCTAACAGGTTGCCCTTTACTCTGGGGATAACCTTTGATCCATATGACTGGGGGGATCAGGATGCTTCCGTCCCGGCAGAGGATGCCTTTGTGATCTATCAATGCAAAGAGGGGGATGCTGGTGTCTTAGTCTATGATCCTACTCCAGATCCTCAAGGGGGACAAATTGTCTTCTACAGCTTTAACCTTCTTGCCCTCACGGACAGTTTGCAGAGAAAGAACCTCTTGGAGAATACCTGTTTCTATCTTTTGGCAAATGAGAAGGAACCGCAAGGGCTGATCCGTGGAATGGTTGATTTAAGGGGTAGCCCTAACGATGGGGGAGCGGTAGTGACCTTGACTTCGGGAGCGTTTTCCACCGCAGACACCACTTCTGCCGATGGAGGTTGGCATCTGGGCGGACTCTACCAAGGAAGCTATACTCTCCGAGCATCAAAGGAAGGATATGAGGATACCTTAATATCCGTGCTGACCGTATCTTATGACGAGACGATGAGCGTAAATCTCATCCTCCATCCCAGGGTCTACATCTATTTCTCCGATTTTGACTCAGACAGTGGGGCTCTCTCTTCCTCTGGCGATTGGCAATGGGGGAAGCCACAATATGGCCCAGGTGGGGCCCACAGCGATTCTAACCTTTGGGCCACAAACTTGCAAGGCCCTTATAGTGATTATTCAAATTCCATCCTTGACTCTCCCCCACTCTATTTCCCTAACTCCACCAAGGCAACTTTGGAATTCTGGCACTGGTATGACTCTCAGGATGCAGATGGGGGAAATCTGAAGATCTCGGTAAACGGAGGGGATTGGCAGATCATCGATCCAGAAGAGCCTTATCCCCAAGGTTGGGTTCCCCTGGACAACTCAGGGATACCGGGACAACGTTGTTATGCCGGTGAAGGCACCTCGTGGCAGAAAGCGAGTTTTGATCTTACCCCTTATGTTGGGGAGGGCGATACGGCGGTTATCCGATGGCAGTTTGGCTCGAATGGCTCAGGAACGAAGGCCGGTTGGTATATTGATGATGTGCGGGTCTCTTATGTGGATTATACAGTTGGAGTTCAAAATGAAACCAGTGAGGATAAGCTCCCTACCTCGTATGCCCTTTTTCAAAACTACCCCAATCCCTTTAATGCAACAACCGTTATTCGTTACTCGTTACCCGTAGATCGTTCCTCTCACTCCACCGCCAGGGACCTTTTACGAGCACGAGCTACGAGCACGATACACGTTCGTTTGGAGATCTACAATATCTTGGGGCGGAAGGTGGCAACACTGGTGGATGGAAAGCAGACCCCCGGATATAAGGCTGTAACCTGGGATGCCAGAAGGTTAGCAAGTGGAATTTACTTCTGTCGACTTAGAGCTGGGGGTTTCCAGGGGGTGCGAAAACTCCTACTCCTAAAATAAAACAGCTCAATATTCGTATCATTTTTCCATTCGCGGGACCTGCTTCCCCACTATTTAGAGGTGATGTTTGAGACTTTATCGGGAGGAGACCAATGAAGAAGGAGAAAGAAATCCGCATCGAGGCATATTCTTGGAGGTTGATAATCTTCAGATGGATAATCTGCGGTTCAATATTTGCTTTGGGCTTCTATATCTTCAATGGGCTAAATCAGATGGCTGCTATTGTCTACTCCATCTATGCCGTATTTGGGATTCTAGTTATTCTCCCCCTCTCCAAGTGCCGAAATTGCAGTTGGTATGGAAAAAGATGCCAGATAGGGTGGGGAAAAATCGCTGCTTTTCTCTTCCCGCGAGGGGAAGAGGAGGATTTCAGATCTACCCTTCATTTTAACTTACTCTTGACCATCATCTGGATTCTCCCCTCGCTTTTAGCCCTCTTCAAATTACTAACAGAGAGGAGCCTTCACTGGTTGATCATCTTTGGGTTGACCTTACTGCTTCCCTTTCTGAAAAGATGGACCCGCAAGGGCCTTGCCTGTCGCCGATGCCCCCACCAGCAACTCTGCAATGGCTAAATGTCTCTGAAAGGAACCGAGCAATACCAGAGAAGATACTCCTCCTCCCCATAGGTAATCTTAGGAGAATCCTCTAGCTTCTTTAGATTATCCCACCCTGGGCCGTTGTATCTGCGGAAAAGGAAAGTAATCCCGGATTTAATGGAGATAAATGCTTCGGCCAGCTCTTTCCTCTTCCCCTTTTCGTATTCGGCAGTTTGCCACCTCAAACACTCTTCCTTTTTCTCTCCCAACCTAACTAGATAGGGTCCGTCCACTGCATCCTTACATTCATACTCCCTGCATAACCTTCCAGTATGATAAACCTCCTTTGACTCCCATCTCTGACCTGTCCTCACCTTTAGGGGAAATTTAACCTCCGCCTCCTCAACCCTTCCCTTCCCTTGGCTATCTTTGCTTATAAAGAGAAGGGTTTCTGCTTTCTCCTTCTGAACCGCATAATACCACCAGGATTCATCAGTCATCTCCCCATCTGGGTTATAACCCTTAATCCAGAGCTCATAGGTCTCCTCTCCGTTAACTAACATTGGCCCTCCCACCCGGCAGAGGTTAACCGTATTCAGTTCCCTTGAGGGATAATCGTAGTCACACCAGATATATTCGTCCCCATACTGGAATTTGCTCAGAAAAGAGGGGTTACCTTTGATGAGAAGCTCTATCTCCCTCCCCGGTAGCTTTTCTATCTGCACCCGGGGCAAACTTTTAGGGACCTTTCCAATAGCCTCATTGAAGTTCAACATCTTTCCCTCCTTGCAATTAGAATTCTCCTCCAGATCACCTTCCGCCGAGCCGAACGGCCAAAGCTGTAGGAAACTATTGTTCTTCCTATGCGAGAAAGGGCATATAAACCTTTCAGCCTCTGGGCTGTCTCCACTTTCTCCATCACCTCAGCTGTAAATCCTCTTTTTAGTTTATAAACCTTTAATCCCCTAAGCTCCTTCATTTAATAGCACCTTTAACTTCTTTAATCCCCTTTCTATCCTCGACTTGACTGTCCCTATGGGTATCCCCAATAAATCGGCAATCTCCCTCTGCTTGTATCCCTGGATGTAGAAGAGGTCCAGTGCTAGCCTCTGAGCTGGTGGTAGCTGGGAGAGGGTCTCGAGAGCCTCCCCTTTGCGGGGAGGGTGGGACCTTTGGTTGCCCCCAAGCCAATCAATTGCCCTGCTTTCCCTTCTTTTTCTCCTCAGTTGGTCTATATAAAGGTTCCTCCCTATGCGACAGATGTAGGTGTAGAGGCTGGAGCGGAAATCGAAGCTTTCCAGGGTGAGAAATAATTTAAGGAACGCATCTTGAGCCAGATCCTTTGCCTCCTCCATCTGGGCCCCAAGGGAGAGAAGATACCTGAAGAGAGGGTCCTTATATCGATCGACGATCTCTGCAAACGCCTCTTTGTCTCCTGTTAAAACTGCCTCTATAATCATTCGCTCAGATCTCATTTGCCTCTCTCATAAGAATTAGACGATTGCCATGGCCAAATGGTTCCCCACAGGTGAAATGGGAGTGGTCCATAAGAGGGGGCGAAATTCACCTGCGTGCAACTGGGGGAGAGTGACTGATGATTGAAATCTATACCCGGAGGGAGCGAAAAGGGGGCTTGATGGGCTTTGAGGGGAACTTCTGCCTGGTGTGCTCGGAAGTTGAGTAGCTCAGGGGCGAAAGCCTTTATGGAAGGCTTAGTGGCTTTTGTTCTTCAGGGAGAAGAGGACATACCCGCGGTCACCCTCCCCTGGGCTGAGGGAGGACCGGAGGAGAATGCATGAAGGAACTATCAACGGGTAGGGGCACATTCGTAGCCTATGCCTTCCACCCTAACCCGGCCTGGCTCGCCCAATTTCCCCTCAACCTCAAATTTGAGGGGAAGGAACCTCTCCACCACCCAGATATTGGTTAGGAGATGCTGTGTGATTTTGGTGGTGGTAAAGGAGGATACCCCATTGGCTAAGGCCATATAACCAATCAACTGATCTGCCAGATGAGGATCAATCGCCCCTTCTGTATCTATATAAGAAAAAAATCCCTCTGCTACTTCGTCTGCAACCTCCTCTGCCCTCTTCCCCCTCTCTCCCAATGCCTCGAAGCCTGCAATGGTCTTCTCAAAATTGGCGATCAAGAGAAGTGAGTTGCCCTTTCCCACTGAAGGGGCTAGGACTGTTTCAGGGTGGAGGGTATATCCCCTATCGCTTAGCCTCTGGTCGAGCCTTTGAATCTCCCTTTGGGCAATGGAGGGTGGGAGGTTGGAGAGGGTGCAGATTGCCTTTAGTCTTTTTAGTTCCCCTCTCTCCTGTTGGCTAAATGCTTGTAGGGTGGAGGTCGGCTCGATTCTAACTTGAACCCTCCCCTGGCCCCGCGGATACCATCCCCACTTCTTTATCTCCAGTTCCACCCTAATCCCCATCATTCCCCTTAGGGCGGGTAAGAAGACATCCCTGAGGTAATCGGCAGGGGGACTCCAAGCCGTATGGGTTCCCCCTTCTAAGCACACCTCAGACCTTTGTCCTGAGAGACTAAGAGGAGGGAGGATAGTCTGAAGGACCAACCCTGTTGATCCGGCGGTGGGGATCTTAAAGGAATATCTCCCAGTTTTGATTATTCTTGGATAAAACTGAAGCTGAGGAGAGCCCATCTCCCCTCCCCTTAACTCTCCCTGGGAGATCTGAGATATGGCCTGCGCAGAGATTAGATGCTGGGGCCGTAACCCTGGGTTGCCCCTCTTTGCCCTTATGTTGTAGATCTCTACTGGTTTCCCCAGGACGGCAGCCAGGCTGAGGGCAGTCCTCAATATCTGCCCTCCCCCTTCTCCATAGGAACCATCTATCCTAACCATCCCCTCTGCTTCCGGGTTTGACCAAGGGGAGTCCCCTTCGACAAAGGGGGCAATCTTGAGGGGGATGAGTGACCACCTGGAGGGAGACTAAGGAGTTTAAGGAAGGGTCTGCCTTTCCTCCGCTGCGGTCCACCAACGCTCCTCTTCCGAGGACACAGGCCCCGGCTTCTTCTACCAAATTCACCACCTCCTGGAGGGAACCTCCTGTGGTGACCACATCCTCCACCACAACTACATTCTCCCCCTTTTTTATCTCAAATCCTCTTCTCAACCGCATTTTCCCTTCAACCCTCTCAGCAAAGATGGCCCTGGCTCCTAATGCTTTAGCAACCTCATATCCCACTATTATCCCCCCTATGGCTGGGGAGAGGACGAGATCAACCTTTAGGTCTTGAAACCTGAGGGCCAAATCACAGCAAAGCATCTGAGCCAAATCAGGATGCTGAAGCAAGAGGGCGCATTGAAAATAGGTGGGAGAATGTAAGCCGGAAGTAAGAAGAAAGTGCCCCTGAAGCAAGGCTCCGCTTTGCTTAAATATAGTGAGGACATCTTCAACTTCCATCAGGAAGCCTCCTACAGATATAGATTACCCTCTGAGTATCCTTGCGGGGCTTGGCAAAGCCCATACACTTGAACCTGTCCAAAATTTCCAGTCCCTTCCGCCGCAAGGCTTTGGCCACATTCTTGGGGTCGTATCCCCTCTCCTTGTGTACTTCTTTGAACTTCCTATAGATGTTTCCCCTCTTCTGGAATACGGTCACCTCTAAGGTGGCCAGTCTAACCTCCGCATTCCAGGAGTAGTCCCAGATAACTGCCACATCCCCCAGATCTTCACCAGTCTTTTTATCGTCCCAGCCACAGGAGAGGCCGAATATGGTGTTCATATCGAAGATAAACATACCCCTGGGGTTTAAGGCACGATAAACATTGCCGAAAACAGTTTCCAGCTCATCATACCTGAGGATATAGTTTATGCTATCGAAAAGACAGGTGACCAGATCGACCTTATGAGGAAGGAGGAAATCTCTCATATCAGAGTGTAAGTAGGGGATGTGCAGACCTTCCCTCTGGGCCTTCTCCTTAGCCTTTTCCAACATAGGTGCTGAGCGGTCGAGGCCCATAACCTCAAACCCATCCTTAGCCAGCTTGAGGGCTAATTCCCCGGTTCCACAGGCCAAATCGAGCACCTTCTTACCCTTAAAACTATATCGCTCTAAGAGCTGGTAGAGATAGGGCAGGATCTTTTCACTAAAGTTGAGGCAGCCCACCTTATCGTAAACCTCGGCAAATTTGTTATATGGTTCCATAGCCAAAGTACCTTAAGTCCTCCTTCTTCTTCCTCCATCCCTCTCTTAGCTTTACCCAAAGCTGAAGAAAGACCTTCCTACCCAGGTTCTCCTCCAACTCCAACCGAGAGAGTTGGCCTATCTGCTTCAGCATCCTTCCTTCCTTTCCGATGAGAATCCCTTTTTGCGACTTTTTTTCCACGAAGATGGTGGCCTGGATATGAAGGATATTAGCCCTAACCTTATACTCATCTACCTTTACCGCAGTTCCGTAGGGAACTTCCTCCTTGAGGAGAAGAAATATCTTCTCCCTGATGATCTCTGAAGCTATAAACCTTTCTGAACACTCCGTCAATTTATCTGGAGGATAGAGAAGAGGCCCTCGAGGCAGATATCTCTCGATAAGTTTGAGAAGCCTTTCGATGCCATCCCCGGTAAGGGCAGAGATGGGGAGGAGTTCTTTAAATATACCTTGTTTCCAATATTCATTGAGCAAGGGTAAAAGGGCCCTCTTATCCTTTAGTAAATCTACCTTGTTGATCACCAAAATGGTGGGTATCCCTAAGTCCCTCAACCCTTTGGGTTGATCATTTACCTCGACGATATGGAGGATGAGGTCCCCCCCCTTTGCTGTGGCCCAAGCAGCCTTGGCCATATACTCTTGTAAGGGGTATTTAGGTTGGATGAGGCCAGGGGTGTCCACAAATACGGCTTGGAATCGGGTAGTGGTAAGGATTCCCAGTATACGATTCCTCGTCGTCTGCGGCTTAGGGGTCACTATGGCGAGTTTTTCTCCCACTAAGCGGTTGAGGAGGGTGGATTTGCCCACATTGGGCCGACCCACGATGGGAACAAAGCCTGATTTAAATCCTAACTTGACCTCCTTTGGCACAGGCCTTATCAACAGGGGGGATAAGGTATGGGTTCGTTCCCTTTGGAGCTGTTCTTGCTGGTTGGGAATTACCTCCTCTTCCGAGCAGATTTTGCTTCCCATTCGACGAGGATGGGGCTGGCGATAAAAATAGAGGAATAAGTCCCTACAAAGACCCCGATCATCATGGCAAAGGTGAAATCCTTAATTACCTTTCCCCCTAAGAAGTAGAGGGAGAAGATGACTATGAGTGTAGTAAAGGAGGTGATTATCGTCCTGGAGAGGGTTTGATTTATGCTTGTATTAATGGTTTGGCCATACCCCGTGCGGTGCATTGATCTTAGGTTCTCTCTAATTCGATCATAGACAACGATTGTGTCATTTAGGGAATATCCGACGATGGTAAGCAGAGCGGCGATTATGGCCAAAGAGAACTCCTTATTGAGGAGGGAAAATACCCCCACAGTGATGAGAACATCATGAAACAAGGCGGCAATGGCTCCCACGGCGAACTTGAACTCAAACCTGATGGAGATGTAGATGAGCATGATGAGGAGGGCTAAAAGGATTGCCTTCACCGCCTTGCCCTTCAGTTCTCTCCCAATCTTCGGCCCCACATTTTCATGTTTTAAGACCCAACCCCTTTGGGGGATAGAATTAGTAAACTTCGCCTTCAACACCCTCTGGATGGCCTCACCGACCTTGGTTCCCCCTTTTACCTGCTGTACCCTAATGGCTACATCAGTGGAGGGGCCAAACCTCTTTATCTCCGATCGGCTAAAGTCGTACTTCTTTTCCCCTACCTCCACCTCCCTTAAGGCATTCCTGATCTGATCAACAGGGACTGGTTGACTGAAGTGGAGGGCCAAGAGGGTCCCACCAGAGAAGTCTATGCCATATCTCGGTCCATGGTGGACAAAAAGGGAGATAATCCCCACAAGGATAACGATAAGTGATCCGATGATCGCTATCTTTCTCTTCCCAATAAAATCTATATTCGTTCCCGTTAAAAGCTCCATTTCATCCCCCTTTCAGATGGAAAGCTTGGCAACTTCCCGGCCAGCGGTGAGCCCATCGAATATTACCCTGGTAACTACAATGGCGGTAAACATACTGGAAACTATACCCAGCATTAGGGTTGTACCAAAGCCCTTCACCGGACCTGTTCCCACTAGGTAGAGGATGAGAGCGGTGAAGAAGGTGGTGAGGTTGGCATCCAATATGGTACGGAATGCCCGTGAGTAGCCCGCATCGATAGCTACCCGCACGGTCTTGCCTGCCCGCAACTCTTCCCTGATCCTTTCAAAGATGAGGACATTAGCATCCACAGCCATACCTATGGTAAGGATAATCCCTGCTATCCCCGGTAGGGTAAGGGCAGCTCTCAAACCAGCTAAGGCAGCCATAACGAAGATGAGATTTAGGATTAGGGCTAAGTCAGCTATTAACCCCGCTCCCTTGTAATAAAAGACCATAAAGAGAACCACTAAGATCATCCCTACCATGGCCGCATTTATCCCCTTGTGGATGGAATCCTCCCCCAATGAAGGTCCGACGGTGCGCTCTTCGATGATATTCACTGGGGCAGGGAGGGCTCCTGCTCTGAGCACGATGGCTAAATCCTTGGCCTCATCCATTCTCCCTATCCCGGTAATTATCGCCCTTCCATCTGGAATCTTAGACTTGATTCGTGGGGCACTGTAAACATTTCCATCGAGGATGATGGCCAGAAGTCTACCTATGTTGGCACCGGTAACTCGCGAGAATATCCTCGCCCCTCTTTTGTCTAACCTCATATTCACAATGGGCCGATTGGCTATCTCAGGGTCTAAACCTCTGCCAATGGTCACTTTCGCATCAGTAAGATGAGCCCCAGTGAGTTCTGGTTTCCTCTTCAAAAGATATAGTCTCTTCACCCGCTCCCCGCGGAGATTAGCATATTCAGCCCCCCACCTGAGCTCCATATCCTGCGGGATGAGGGCCTGTACCTCTGGGCGGCTGAGTAGGCTGTCCACCCGGGGGATGTCTTCCTCTGCCACTACAATCTGCCCATACTGCTGATCGATAAACTCCACCAGATAGGAGAAGGGGTGTTCCTCCTCTGAGGTGGCTGACTCTGCCTCCAAGCTCCCAGCCGGTGATTCCTTAAAGAGTTCCGCCAGTTTGGTCTTTTCTTTCTCCTTTTCCTTCCCTTTGGAGAGAACTTTGTCAATTCTTTCCAGGAGAGCTTTTAGCTCTTTTTGCTCTTTGACCAATTTAAACTCTAACAGGGCGGTTCTACCGATCAGTTCTTTGGCCCTCTCCGGATCCTGGAGTCCAGGGAGCTCAATGATCATCCTATCCTGTCCAGCCCTTTGGATTAGGGGTTCGGAAACTCCAAACTGGTCCACACGATTACGGATGATCTCTAAGGCTCTATCTACTGCATCCCTGGCCTCTTTTGGAGAGAGCTTTGATCTGTCCACCTCCAACACCAGATGCGTTCCCCCCTTCAGGTCCAACCCCAATTTCACTGCCCTCTTCTCTAACCTAGCTAACTCCTCTCGATCCATCTGACCCTTGGCCTGAGGGGAAATTGTGCTCAACCTCAAGGTGGGATAGAGGTACCAGATGGATAAAAGGAGAGCTGCTATAATAATGCCAATCTTTATTCCTTGTCCACGTCTCATCTTGGCTCCCTATTTGCTCACCAGTTCTTTCATCTCTTTTATTGCCCTCTCCAAACCAACAAAAAGGGCCCTGCCAATGATAGAAAAACCGATATTTAGTTCCTCGACGGCCTCAATTTGGGCTACATTTCTTACATTTCTATAGTTCAATCCGTGGCCTGCTCCCACCCCCATGCCCAGCTTGTGAGCCATATTGGCCATCTCTTCCAGCTTCTCTAGTTCGTGAAGTTCTGTAGCCGTATCCTCCGCCTCGGCGTACTTTCCCGTGTGCAGCTCTATGAAGTCAGCTCCCAACTTGGAAGCCGCTTTTACCTGATCGGGCACGGGGTCGATGAAGAGGCTGACTACAATTCCCCTTCCTTGAAGGGCCCTTAGGACGGGGGAGAGAAGATGTGCCTTCCCAGCCACATCAAGGCCTCCCTCTGTGGTCAGTTCCTCCCGTCTCTCCGGGACTAAGGTAACCATATCCGGTCCAACTTCCTGAGCAATGGAGACCATCTCCTCAGTAGGGGCCATTTCCATGTTGAGATGGGTCTTCACCACCTGACGCAGAAGCTTCAGGTCCCTATCCTGAATGTGTCTCCTATCCTCCCTCAGGTGGACGATAACCCCATCTGCCCCAGCCATCTCCGCTAAGAGAGCTCCGGCCACCGGATCTGGCTCATCCCCTCTGCGGGCCTGTCTTAAAGTAGCTATGTGATCGACATTCACAGATAACCTCATTCTATCCCCCTTTCCCTGCCAAACTTGGGGTAGGAGTTACCACGTGACTATTTCATTAGATTAATTGCAGATAAAACCTTCGATTATCCGTGCAAATCAATGGTCTGCCCCCGCCAGTTTGGATAAGAGGACAAATTTTATCCCCTTCCTTTCTAATTTGGGCCTCTCCTCTTCAATTATCTTCCAGGTCTGGGCCGATAGTCTACCTACCCCAACCGCTTTCCCCTCCATCCAAGCAAGTCTGGCAACCCTTTTTAACTTGTCCAAAATATACCCCCTCCTGCCCCTCTTGTCAATGAAATCTTCAGAAAAAACTACTTCTTTACGGGATCCATTCCTAATTTTATGATTTACTAAGAGATACTTGCCTTCAAGTTTGCTTAGAACTTCGGATAGAAGTTTTCGGCTTATCTCAGGAGCAAAGGAAAGATCAATCCCCTTTGTTGGGGGGAAATAGTTTAACACCCTCTCCACCCTCCTCCTAAGCTGCTGAGGCGCCATGGCCTCTCCGATCTCCCATTTCCCCATTCCTGGAAATGGGGATGATTGCAGGGGGAGGAGAATAAGCAACTCCTTCTCGCTTTTCACCACCTGGTTCAAATTCTCCAACTTAGTGCCGGGGAGGAAGGAGAGGGTTATGGGGAGATCTGACTCCAGGACCTTTCTTAAGAGGATGTGCCTCCCTTTACTAAAGTCTTGGAGGACAATAGCAAGCTCTGCCTGGCCGGCCGGTACTTGAGGATCCCTCTCCACCTGGAGGATGTGGGTCACCTTCCTTCCAAATCCAACCCGCAAAGAGAGGCACTTCCCCCCTTTAAGCTCCACTGCCCCAATAATCCGGGCACCCGTTGATTGCAGCAGATGTTGTAAGCTTTGGTGGAAGAAGAAAAGTGAATAGACATCAGATATCCTAATTTTTTCCTTTTTAATCCCTGGGCCACCCCAAAAGCTAGCTACCTTCTCCTTGTCAACCCCCAATTGCACCAGAAGTGAATCGATTGCCCCATCGACCACCGCGGGTTTAATGGGTTGGCTAACCCCCTGCAGAGGTATCCTCTCCAGGATTAAGAGGAGAAGGATAAAACTGGCTAAAAGAAAGAAGAGGGGATAAAACCTCCCTCTCCCTCCCTTTCCTAATTGGCTCTTAGCCGGATGGTTAGCAACTCTCCTCATGGACAAAGGTATGGAAGGGAGTTACCCCTTAACCTTTTTGAATTCTTAGAAATGGTCAAATGTTAGCGGTTGTTTAAGATCTCCCTTAAGAACTGGAGTTCCACTTTAGCAACGAACAGGGAAAATTGTTGAGCCGGTTTTTGCGGGGATCGAATTTATCTGATCTGCTTTTTAGAGAAGCTAAGGGGAACCAGGTTTAGCCTAATTTCGGATAAAACCTGGGCTTAGAACTCCGACTCATCCTTCCAATGGACGATATACCAGAAGCCTGTATTCTCATCCTTTCTGAACTTAAATTCCGCTTGGCCATGTGCCCACTCTCCCATTGCCGGATACTCCTGCCAAAGTACCACCAGCTCAAACCCCACCAGATAAACTATCCTCGTCTCAGAAAAGGGGTTATCTCCCTGGGATTGCTCTATGGAACTCTCTGGTTCTCCCAACCAGGTGAGGCGGATACTTTTGTTGAAATATTTGAAGAGGCCCTCGGTTCGTTTCAGATCCTCGGCTTTTCCATAGCTCTCCCAGATTCCCTTCTCATCGTCAAACCACTCAAATTGGAAGTTTTCGTCCAGGCAACTCTCATAGGCCTTGAGGTCCCGATTTTGATAGGCATACCTGAAATTCTGCAAAACGTTATCAGGGGAGACGGGTTTGAGCAGGGGGGCTCCCCTCTCTACCCTGTTGTCCTGTGCCGGGGAGAAGGGGTTCAAACATCCCGTTCCCAAGAAGAGGGGAAGAAGCATCCAGGTGGCTATTAGGAATCCCTTTCTCATCTCCATTCCAAGATAACCAATTTTCTTCCGCTGTCAAGGTTTTAAAAAAGTTGAATTCAAGATAATGGTTGCCCAGGGAAGTTCAACCCACAGGCTCCATTTTGGCCTTGACAAGAGGATATTGGGACAATAGTATGTAGGTGGTTTAATTATGGGGAGTTGCCCCCCCAGCCTCTTAGATGAAAAATAGTCCCCCATTATATGTGCCAACCGGTAAAAAACTAAGGTTTAAGGGTAGATCCAGGGTTGCCTACCTTTTTAGGGCTTCTCACGGTATTGAAGGGAGGTGGTCAAGCACCCTGCGGGCCGTTTGGCCATATGGCTTTCGGTTTGGCTGGTAACCGGGGTAGAAAGGAGAACTTTGTCCTCTATTTTGAGAAAAGATCCTGTAGCGGGGAGGTGGGTAGTAAACCTGGAGAGAGAGGGTAAAAAAGCCTTCCCCCATTTTTCAGGTGGATTGGACCAAAAGGCTAATGGTTGTCCCTTCTGTGAAGGGAATGAAGATGCCACTTTTCCTGAAGTTTTCGCCATAAGGGATAAGGAGAATCCTGAGAATAGTCCTGGTTGGAAGGTGAGGGTGATTCCCAGCATTTCACCAATTTTTGCCATAGAGGGTGGGTTGGGGAAGAGAGGGGAGGGGATATATGATCTAATGAGAGGGGTGGGGGCGCATGAGATCATAATCGAGACCCCCAAACACATTAATAGCTTTCACCTTTTAGATGGAAATCAGATGGAGTTGGTTTTAAAGACCTATATCCAAAGGATCTCGGATCTGAAGAAGGATAAAAGGTTTAAGTATCTTCTGATCTTTAAGAATCATGGCCGCAAGGCTGGTGCATCCAGGATCGAACATACCCATTCCCAGCTTATTGCCCTGCCGGTTACCCCTAAGATGGTAAAGGAAGAGCTTGTGGGGGCCAGAAAATACTTTGCTTATAAGGAGAGGTGCATCTTCTGTGATATTATAAAGCAAGAAAGGTCGACAGGGGAGAGGGTTATCTGTGAAAACGATGATTTTTTAGCCTTTTGTCCGTTTGCTTCTCGATTTCCCTATGAGACTTGGATATTGCCCAAGAAGCATCAGTGCAACTTTGAGGATATTCCCTTGGAGATGATCACCTCCCTTGCCCAAATCCTAAGGGAATTCTTTGGCCGACTGTTTCACGGTTTGAGCGATCCCCCTTACCACTTGTTCCTTTATACAGGCCCCAACCCAATTCCAAGAAGAGGTCATTGGCAGACCCTTTCCAAGGATTTCCATTGGCACTTTGAGGTCTTGCCCAGGCTGGGTAAGGTCGCTGGTTTTGAATGGAGCACAGGTGTTCACATAAACCCCATCTTGCCTGAAAATGCAGCTTCTAAGCTGCGGGAAGTGTACAACTAAACATGCGGAAATTCTTAGGAATTCCTAAATGTAAGGGCACTTCAAAGCCTTTTACCTATAGGGTATAGAAGGGAAGGAATTCAGTTAAAGGATGAGTAGTCCCAGAGAACGGATGACTATTATCGTGTAGATACCCACCAAAAATGATGTTACTGGGTTCATATACTTTGGTTTTTTAGCGACTAAGGTGACTAAAATATAGGCTAAGCAGATGGATATCTTCACAGAGAGAAATGTTCCTGTCCCCCTTTCCAGGCACCACCTCATTAGAGGGTTAACTTCCTGGAAGAACCCAGTGGACTCTCCCCAGATAAGGAGGATCCCATCAGCCAAATTGAGGACAAAGAGGAGAATAAGAAGTATTTTCAGTCGTCTCATTTCAAAACTATTAAAATGCAAAATTAATGCCAGTTAAGTTTAACCTTTAACTCACTACTTCTCAAGCTGTTACATAATTTAACCAATAGATAATCACTTTGCTTTTGTAACCTTCCCCGACAGTTTAGCTATTTATTTAGGCAATCTCCATGGTGCTTTGGTAGTTTGGTTGTTAACCTTTTCGACATTTTAGTGGATAAGAGACCAGAGATAACCGCTGACACCGGAGAGGATAAAGCCCGTATCCACTACCGCCTCGGAAAGAATACCTTGAAAGATAACTCTTTTATGGTAGAGGAAAAGGTAGAAGTAAGAATAGGCCACTGTAGGGAGTAACCAGAGGCTTAGGGAGGATGTCCACCCCCGCATCCAGGAGAAGGGGAGGAGGAGGCTAAGGAGGGCTAAAATGGTCACCAGAAACAGTTTTGTTTTCTTCTTTCCTAAGATTATCGGTAAGGTTTCTCTCCCCACGATTCTATCCCCTTGAATGTCCTTGAGGCTGAAGAGGGTAGACCTAACCAAAGAGAGGATGAAGGTGAAGGCAAAGGCTACTCCCAAGGAAGGCGATAGCTTATTCCCCTTGCTCAGGCCCTGGAGAGCCACTATTACCAGGGTCCAGGCCAAGGCGAGGAAGATATCCTTCGAGCCTGGTATTTCCACTAACCTTCGATAAGGAAGTATTGGCCAGCTAGGGGGGATGATCTTTAACCGATAAACTGCCCCCATTAAGGATAAAAAAGCAAGCAGGATGAAGGGGAGAGAACCCAAATAAATGGATAAAGATATGGTAAGTACCAACGAGAGGAGAGCTAAGCTCAGCAGAGCGGATCTATGCTGGCGGTAGAAGGAAACCCTGTAGGGTTCGTTGAAATTCGCCGGGGAGGGGTCTGTATAGTGGTTGATAAGGTGCATAGAGAAGACGTATCCCGAGGCTACCAGAAGGAAAGCCAGTCTGGGCTCGCCCCCCTGCAAGCGGCTTGCTGCATAGCTGAAGCAGGCTATTCCAAAGGCTAGGTAGAGGTTGCTGCGGATGAGGAACCTTATCCCGCGGAAGAAAAGTCCTCTCAACCCACCGCTCCTCTCCAGGTTTTCTATCCTCTCCACTACCCTTTGAATTATCCAATTGGGCGTGGAGGCTCCTGCAGTTATACCTATAGATTTTACCCCTATAAAATCTTTCCTTCCTATCTCCTCCTCAGTTTCTATATGGAAGGTAGGTTTCCCTAAGGAGCGGGAGATCTGGGCTAAGCGGGTTGTATTGGCGCTATTTCTCCCCCCAACTACCACTATCGCCTCTACCCTGGAACAAAGTTTTCGCACCTCCTCCTGTCTCTTTCCAGTTGCTGGGCAGATGGTGTCAAATACTCTGCAGTTTCGGTATTTGGCCCTAATTTGTTTAGCCAATTCTTTGAAAGTTCTCCTCTCCTGGGTCGTCTGGGCAACCACGCACACCTTCTCCCATTGGGGAAGCTTCCTCACCTCATCCTCTTTCGAGATCGCTACCCCTTTGCCCTGAGCAAACTCCAATAAAGCGGATACCTCGGGGTGGTGAGCCTCTCCGACGATGATTATTCCATATCCATCTTGGGAAAATTTTTCGATCGTCTTCTGCACGACCTCCACCAAAGGGCAAGTGGCATCATGGATCTTTGCTCCCCGGTCCTGAAGCTCTTTCCTCTCCCGAGGGGATATCCCATGCGACCTTATGAAAAGGTTGATGTTGGGAGTAACATCCGAGGGGTTATTTATAATCCCCACGCCGAGGTTTTGGAGGAGCCCAGTGACTTGAGGATTGTGGATGAGAGCCCCATAGGTGAATAGGTTCGGTTCCCTTCTGTGTACAGCCTCCAGAACCATATTTACCGCTCTTCTTACTCCCCAACAGAAACCAGCGTATCGGGCAATTTTTACCTTCAATTGGTTTTGCCTTACTTAGAGGGCTAAGTCTTCTAAAAATAAGGCGGCAGAACCATCTCCTGCCACCTTAGACTAAACAGGGCACAAGAATTCTACCGCACTAGTGGACCCTGGAAACTTAGGTCAATAAACGTCTAATCCCTTATCAACCATAGCAAAAGCAGTGAATACCTAATTAATCATAGAGCTACTGAGGAAATGATAGCTCTAGACCCTTTGACTAAGGTCAAGAACTCTTAGATTTAAGATGATACTCCCTTCATTAGCGATTAAGTACCCAGCCCGTATTCCTTGATTTTATAGAGGAGGGACCTATAGCTTATCCCCAGAAGCTGGGAGGCTTTCCTCCTATTCCAATTGGTCTGATTTAAAGCCTTGCTGATCAGGTTCTTTTCCGTCTCCTCTATGGCCTTCTGGCTGGCTTTCTTCAGGGAGAGCTCATCCTCAGTGGTCTGGGGGGGAGAGGGGGAGGAGGAAGAAAGGGAACTTCTCTTTTTCAGTTCAGATTTAATGATCCCTTCATCTCCCCGAACTATGGTCTGTTTTATCAGGTTCTCCAATTCCCTTACATTTCCGGGCCAGTCATATTCCTCTATGGCTTGCAAAGTGGAGGGGGAGAGGGGAGGGAATTGCCGGTTGAATTGTTTATTATAGATATTGATGAAGTGTTCTATCAGAAGGGGGATATCCTCTCTCCGCTCCCTTAAAGGTGGTATGGGGATGGTTATCTCATTTAACCGGTAATAGAGGTCCTCGCGCATAGTTCCCTCAGCTAAGTTCTTTTCCAGATCTTGATTTGTGGCACAGATGATTCTCACATCCACAGAGATGGTCTCCACCCCTCCCACCCTGACGAATTCCCGATGTTCTAAGATTTGAAGAAGCTTCGCTTGGAGTTCAATAGGCATGTCACCGATTTCATCGAGGAAGATGGTTCCCTGGTTGGCCAACTCGAACCTACCCGGCTTTCGCTTGTAGGCTCCGGTAAAGGCTCCTCTTTCATATCCGAAAAGCTCTGCCTCTAAGAGCTCCTTGGGGATAGCCGCGCAGTTAACCTTAATGAATGGTCCACTTCTTCTGGAGGAGATGTGGTGGAGTATCCTGGCGATGATCTCCTTCCCCGTTCCGCTTTCACCACGGATGAGAACGGTAAGGCCACTATCCGCCACCTCTTCTATTAATTTCTTTATCTCTATGATCTGGGGGCTATCTCCAATGAAGCTCTCGAACTTGTTCTTGGCCTTCAACTCGGAGCGGAGAAACTGCACTTCTTTCTTCAGTCTCCCCTTCTCCAGGGTATTGCGGATATGCATCTTTACTTCCTCAATATCGAATGGTTTGTTAACGAAATCCGCCGCCCCTAATTTTATGGCCTTCACTACATTCTTAGTCTCCCCGTGGGCGGAGAGGATGATTACCTCCACCCTTAGTTCTGCTTGACGCAACCTTTCCAGTACTTCCAATCCGCTTATATCGGGTAGTTTTATATCCAAGACCATCACCTGAGGATTCTCTTTGAGTGCTATCTGGAGTGCAGATTGTCCATCCCTGGCGGTGAAGACCTGATAACCTTCGTCTTTAAGGGCTTCATTAAGCATCCAGCAGATGCGGGGGTCATCGTCGACTACAAGGACCTTGTTTTCCTCTTCTTTTCTCATAATATGGGTAGATAGATGTTAAAAGTTGTCCCCTTCCCAAGGGTGCTTTTTACCTCCATTTCTCCTTGATGAGCGGTAATGATTCTTTTGACGATAGAGAGGCCTAGACCAGTCCCTCCTTCTTTGGTGGTGAAGTAACGGTCAAATATGTGACTTAAGTTCTCGGCCGGTATACCTACCCCGGTATCGGAAATTTCAACTTTTAGGAAATTTCTTCCCTTTTTCTTCACCTCTTGGACCTTTATCCCCAGTCTCCCCCCAGATGGCATGGCCTGGATCGAATTGAAGATGATGTTGATTATTGCCTGGAGGATCTCGTTTTCGTTTAAGAGAAGCGAGGGTAGTGGGGAGGGGGAAGTGATCTCTACCCTGATATCATTTGCCTCTAACTCACTTCCCACTAGCTCCAAGGCCCGATCAATTATCACGGTAATCTGTTTTGGTTGGCGAGCATATGACTGAGGATTGGAGAAGCGAAGTAATTCCCTGACCAAATCAGAGAGCGTCATTATATCCTTTTCCAAGTTGTTCAGATATTCCTCCTTCGAGGGCAGTTTGTCCCACTTTTGTTTGAGCATCTGGAGGGTTCCACGCATACTGGTCAATGGTTGTTTAAGGTCATGGCTGATCTCTGAAACAAGTTGGCCCATAATCATCAGTTGGCCGGCTGAGAGGATGGCGCTTTGGGTCTCGTAGAGGGAAGTGGCCTGGGAGACTAAGATTGACGTTAGCTTCTTCTCCCGCTCGGAGAGTTCCTCTGGAGCTGATAGGGAGAAGATGCCCCTCAGTTTTCCTCTAATCATCAGGGGGACTGAGAGGGTTCCCTTAGCCTGGGAAGAGAGCAGGCCATTAGCGACCAAGAAGGCGTGCACCCTTTGGGAAAGGTTTTCTGAGCTAAGGTCTTCTTCAATTTTTAGCTTAAGGGGGGGGAAGGAGGTGGGTTTCCCTTCCTGGCAAGTGTAAACGAGATTGAACTCTTTGCCCTCACCCTGGAACCAATAACAGTTCTCTACATTCATTATCTCCATTAAACCCTGACAGACCATAAGGATCATAGACTCCCGGTTTTCAGAAGATGGGAGGTTACTGGCAATCCTATAGAGGACAGAGAGTTCCTTAATCCTCTTTCGGCTCTCCTCGAAGAGGGCAGCGTTCTCAATGGCCAAAGCGGCTTGAGAGGCGAAGGTAGAAAGAAGGCGGAGGTCAGATTTGTTAAAAGGGTCTCCCGATGATTTGTTGTTCATATTCAACACCCCTAAAATCTTTCCCTTGATCTTTAGGGGAACGCTGAGAAGAGATTTGGTCTCGTACTTTTGTCGGTTCAATCTTCGGAAGCGGGGGTCTAATTCGATATCCTCCACAAGCAGAGGTTCTCCCTTCTGGGCTACCCAACCAGAGATGCTTCCCTCAACCTTTTGTCTTGTCTGCCTAATGATATCTTCTTCCAGCCCTTTTGCTGCCTTTATAGTTAAATACTTTCCTTTCTCATCTAAGATCATTAAAGAACCTAATTTAGCCCCTAAGACATCCGCAGCTAAGTTCACAATCCTCTCTAAGCTATCATCGAGCTTGAGCACGGAGATAAGAGAAGTCGAAGCCTCATAGACAGCGTCTAATTCCCGTAGCCTCTGTTCCAAGAGGATATTCTTCTCCCGGAGTTCTATCATGAGCTCTCTCTGCCTTCGCTCCCATTCTAACTTCTCCATCCCCCGCTCCACCGTTTTCTTCAAATCTGGGAATTCCACCGGTTTCATCAGGTAATCATAAGCCCCTTTGCCTATGGCTTCTATGGCTGAATCCAGGGTGGCATAAGCGGTGAGGATGACTATAAGTGTCTGAGGAGATGCTTCCTTTACGCCCTCCAATACTTTGATCCCATCTATCGGGGACATCCTCAGGTCGGTAATTACCATGTCGAATCTTCCTTTTTGAGCCTTCTTGATGGCTTCAATTCCATCTAAGGCTGTATCTACCTCATATCCCTCTTGAGAGAGGAGGGCGCGCATGCTTTCGCACATCCTTTCCTCGTCGTCTACAACAAGAATCCTACCTCCCATTACTTACCAACCTCCGGCAACCTAACGGTGAAGATACTTCCTTTTTCTTTACCCCTCTTGACCAATATCTCACCTCTATGGTTGCGAATTATCTCCTCACAGATGGAGAGACCTAACCCCATACCATCCTTTTTAGTGGTATAGAATGGTTGAAAAAGCCGTTTTATCTCCCCCTCCTTAATACCCTCTCCGGTATCTGAGAAACTTATCTCCACAAAGTTATCTTCCATTTTGGTATTTATCACTAACTTCCCACCCCGAGGCATTGCTTCTTTAGCATTGGCAATCAGGTTGAGGAAGACCTGTTTTAATTGGCCAGGAGAGGCATTTACTAATGAGATGGGGGAAAGGTTCTCTTCTAAGGTGATTCCATCTCGGAGGAGTTGTTCTCTTAGGACCGAGGAGGTTTCCCTGATCAATTGATTTAAGTCGATAGGGCTTCTTGGTTCTGACATCGGCCGGGAGAGGTCGAGGAGCTGTCCCACGATTTTGCCAATTCTTTCCACTTCCTCTTTTACTACCTCTATGGTCTCTGAATTATGGTTCCCCTTTTTGCTGAGAAGGGTGAGGTAGTTCTTTATTATCCCAAGGGGATTGTTTATCTCATGAGCGAGAGTAGCTGCCAGTCTCCCTACGGTAGCTAAATTTTCGCTATGGATCAACTGTTGCTGCGTTCTCCTCAGTTCGAGGTTGGTTAATTTTACACTCTCATAAAGTTCAGCGTTCTCGATGGCTACCCCCAATTGATTGGCCAATGTGGTGAGAAACTCTAAGTCGTTACTTGTAAAAGGAGCACCAGAGATCTTCGGGGTAAGGGTTAAAATTCCCTTTAACCTTCCCTTTATATTAAGGGGGATGCACACCTCGCACTCTAAGCTGTCTAGCCTTTTTACCTCCTCCTCAGCCCCCGCTATTTTCTCTAAATCACCAAAAAGGATGGCTCGGTTGGCCTTAGAGAGGAACTGTCCCAAGGTGCTGTGAAGCCCGATCTCCTTTCCCTGAAGATCTTGGGATTTCATCCCCTTGGCTTTGGCTACCTTCAACGTCCCCCTTTGGGTGAGAAAAAGAACTGCCCCCCCTACCCCCATTTGGCCTAGGCAGATCAGGAGGATGGAGTCAAGGAGGGGATCAAGCTCCAGTACAGAGTTAAGGTGTTGACTAAGCTCGAAGAGGGTATATAGATCGTAAAGCCTCCTCTTCAGTTTCTTGTTTGTCAGCTCAAGTTGACCGGTGAGGTCCTTCATAATCGATATCCTCAAGGGTTAGCAGATGTTTCCCTATATGAAAGCCTTGACGCTAAAAGTTTTTACCTAACCGCTCCTGCCCGGTTGCGGATTTCCCTTTCCCGATTTATTCAGAAATTAGCATCGAGTCCCAAATTTCTTAATATTTTTGCTGTAGGAACAGCTCTTGAGATCCATCCGTGAGGTGCTTATGAACAATCCGGGTTAGGTAAGCAGTTCCACTGAGGTAGTAGAGATGGTTATAAAATAAGCAGTGGGGGAGGGAAAATCAAGAGGAATTTCTCTTCTCGTTGAAGGTATTTGCATAAACTTTGCAGCCCTTTGCAAAATGCGGAGATAAAAGGAAAACACTCTATGGCAAAGGAGGGTAAATTAGTCTCTCCAAGGGGGGAGAATTTGGGGATAGAAGGAGAAACCCCGAATTACTTACTTGTTCCCCTTCCTTGGCACAGATTTTGCTTATATCTTATTATGCCCATTTTGCCCTGATCCGCTCCTGAGCAGCTTTTATAGAACCTTTTGGAGCTTCTCAGAAATGCCCAAAGCAAAGGGTTGTTTACAGAAGTTATGACCCCCTCAAGGGATGAGGGGGATTATTGTAGACCAGAGGGGTGATAGCCGCTATAGGGAGGACTTGTAGTGAACCAAGTTCTTTCTTGGGGTTTCTTTGGGGTTAGCCAATTCTATTCCCGCATAGTGGTTACTTTTTGCCTATTATTGAACGGTTTAAACCGCCGAAGTATTTTCCGTGGCTTTTTCCCTTGCCAATTTCATTTTTTTCCAGTATGTTTTATTCAAAATAGACTAAAGGAGTAATGATGGATTGCCGATATATAAAATGGGGAATCGTCTTATTCGTTCTTCTTCTCTGGTCGCTCTCCCTGGTTGCTGGGGAGTATGTGATTGGTCAAGATGACGTCCTCTCCATTCAGTTTTGGCAGCAGCCCGATCTGAACGCTCAGGTCAGGGTAGGGCGGGATGGTAAGATAACCCTACCCATAATAGGTTCAGTAACCGCGGCCGGCCTCACCCCTACTCAATTGGGCAAGAAGATAGTGGAAAAAATCTCTATCTACAACAAGGGGATTACCCAGGCCACTGTGGTTGTTACCCAATATGGAAGTAAGAAGATATATCTTACTGGGCAGGTTCTCACCCCAGGCAAGTATACATTTGAGGCACTCCCCAACCTCTGGCAGGCTATCCTTGAGGCTGGAGGTCCCACGGAGACCGCTATCTTGAGTGGGGTAACCATCATCAGAGGCCAAGGGCAGAGGCCAATTCTGGTGGACTTGACCAAATTTCTGGAGACAGGGGACCCCTCCCTTCTCCCTTCCCTCAAATCAGGGGATACAGTCTATATACCGGGAATATCAACCGGAGGGGGATCGACTGAGCTGGGAGGCAAAAGGGTTTATCTCTATGGTGAGGTCAGCCGCCCTGGAGCCTATACCATTGAGAAGAATATGAGCCTTCTGGCGGCCATCGTGATGGCTGGAGGTCCCACACCTGAGGCCAAGCTGAGTGAGGTGACGGTAGTGAGCCAGGGGCTCCCCTATTCCCGGGTGGCAAAGGTTAACTTGGAAGAATCACCTTCCGGGGTCCCTTCTCCTTTTCTTCTAAGGCCTGGAGACACGGTTTTCGTCCCCCGTAAGTCCACGTTTTGGAGGGGATTTTGGGGAACAACCAGGGATGTAATTGGAATTTTGGGCACGCTTAGTGGAATCTACCTCCTGGTGGATAGGCTCTCCTCCCGGTGAGGATGAGCTAAATGAAAAAATGGTATTAGAGAAGGTATATGAGTCCCTTAAAAATAAATTTTACTTCAATAAAAAATGCAGTTGGAACAGGGAATTAAAGTAGATATTAGAGAGTATTGGCAGATTTTTTTACGGAGGAAACATCTCTTCCTCTTGCCCTTAGTGGTTATCCTCCTTACCGTATTTTTGGGAAGTTATAAGATATCTCCAGTTTATGAGTCCTCCACTACCATTATGGTTGGGGGGACAAATTTCCTAAGTTCCTCCGTCCAGAGGATGGTTCCTGGCTCCCGTTCTGACCAAAGGCCGGGAAGTAGGGAGTATCAATGGTGGATCAACGCCTTAAAGAGGAGAGTCACCTGTCGGGAGTATATGAGTAAATTGATAGTTAAATTAGGCTTAATGAATAATCCTCTTCTTAGGGAGAAAGCGATGAAGGCCAAGCCTAATTACCCTGACCTTACGGTAGATCAAATTATGGAGACCTGGTTAATTAACTCTTTACGGAGAAAAATTGATGTTCACTCTGAGCAGGAGGGCATCCTGAAGATAAAGGCACGAAGCTCAACTCCCGAGGGGGCCTATAAGGTGGCGAAGACCTTAAGCGAGATCTTTATTCAAGAGACTCTGAAGGGCGAACTGGGAGGAATCCGGGAGGCCTTGAACTTCAGCAAAGAGCAGTTGGAGATCTATCAAGCCAAACTGAAGGAGTCAGAGGAAAAACTGCGCAAATTTAAGGAGAAGATGCTAAAAAGCCAAATTCAGGACTATTCCATTACCTCCGCCAATTTAGCTCAGATAAATTCAATGATTTCCTCTACCGAGATGGAGTTAAAGGAGGCGGAGGATCACCTAAATTTTCTCAAATCAAAGCTTACCCCTCAGGAGCTTTCTCTCCTTAATCACCATTCCTCTCCCCAACTTCTCAGGTTGAAAGATGAGCTAAGGAAGGCAATAGACCAGCTACCAGGGCTATTGGGGAGGTATTCCTGGACTGATGCAAAGGTGGTGAAGCTGAACCAACTTGTTGCCGATATCCGGGGAAGAATTGAACAACTAATCAGGAAGGAAACCTCCTCCTCTAACTTGGCTGAGGCTGAGATAACCAAGGAAAGTATGGAGTTTTTGAAGAGAAAGAGGGAGAACCTCTTAAATTTCATTGGTGAATATACAAAGAGCTTGACCAAAGGCCCTGCCCAGGAGCTGGCCCTTTCCAGGCTTCAGGATGAAGTTGAGGCCAACAGAAGGCTTTACAATATGTTCTTAGAGCAATCGCAGGGCTCTCAGATCGAGGAATCCCTGAAAAGAGCAGAGGCAGAATACAGGTTCAAAATACTGGAGCCGGCGACCAAACCCCTTAAACCAGTGAAACCAGATCGCAGGAAACTCCTCCTCTTAGGTTTTATCCTCGGCTCTATGACCGGTTTTGGCTTGGTGTTTTTGACCGAATATATGGACCACTCTTTTAAAAAAGTTGAAGAAGTGGAGGCTCTATTGGGACTTCCTGTCCTGGGAACGATTCCCTGGATGGGGATCCCCCATAGGCTAAGGCAAAGGGAGAGATTCATTGGGTTAAAGGTTTTCTTTATCTTAGTTCTTCTTTCCATCTTTTTCTACCTCACCTTTTTCCAAGGAAGGGGTTAATGAGCGCTGAGATATCTATAAGGGCAGTAGGTCCTCCTGAGGGGAGGATATGTATAGTTGAGGTGAGAGGGGTGCTCGATGCCGAATCGGCTGATGACTTGGAGAAGGCTTTGACCACCATCATAGAGAAGGGACTATGGCGCGTAATTGTGGACCTCTCTGGGGTGAATTACATTAGCAGTGCGGGATGGGGTATATTTACCGGGCAGATAAAGGAGGTGCGCAGTCGCGGAGGAGATATCAAGCTTGCAGCAATGCAACCCGGAGTACAGGAGGTCTTTCAACTCTTGGAGCTTGATTATTTCATTCAATCATTTGATACAGTAGAGGAAGCCGAGAAAAGGTTTCTTCGCCGATTGGGAATCCCCATATCCCCGGTTAAAGAGACCATAATGATTCAGCCAGAGGAGCCTGAGGTGGAGGAGGCTGTGCCCCCGCCATTGGAGAAGAGGGCCCCATCGTTATCAGAGGAGGTCGCTCCCTTAATGGAGGAGGAACAAAAACTCCCTCCAAGAGGAGAGCCACCTCCGGAGAAGAGGGAACTTACCATAGAGGAGAAGGTAGAGGAGATATTGCAGGAGAATCCCACCTATGGGGTTTGGAAGGTGAGGAAAGTGCTTAGGTCTGCGAGATATGGTCATACCAAAGTCGGTTTGCGTCGCCTTCATCTTGTAGTAAAATCCCTGCGTCAGGAACTTGCCGAAAGGTCTGTTTCCGCCCCTTCTAAGGGGACCCCCGCTGTTCAGCCTGGGGCAGAGAAGGATGAATGGGCTAAACTGAAGGAGGAGAGGGCAAAGTTAGATGAGGAGAGGAGGTTATTGGAGAGGGAGAGGGAGAAGTTAAGGGAAGAGTGGGAGAAGGTGAAAAGGGAGAGAATTGCCCTTATTAAGGCTCGGCGCAAAGCAGGGTTCGGAGCTTCGCGGAGGGGTCCCACCCATTTCAACGAAATAGTGAAGATAGTAAAACAGAACCCTCAATTGGGCCCCAAATCGATTCAAAGGGAATTGAGTACCTCTGCTTATGGGTTTATAAATCTCAGCGCTTCCACAATATACCGCCGGTTAAGGGAAAGGGGGTTGAATACTAAGGAGAAGAGGATTAGATTTGCCTCCCTGGGCGGCGGAACAATGACCGATTAGTGGCTCACTTGGGGTTTACTTTAACTTGCTAATTGATTTGTTTGTGAGGAGGAAGATGGCTAATTTTGGCTTTAGCAGTTCCATAAAGGCTAAAGGGAAAGAATATCTACTTCAGACATCAAATAACGCCTTCCAAAACAGGATAATTTGCTCCCTTTTCGAAGGAGGAAATTTAATAAAATCTTATGAAATTTCCTATGATCCGCAGATATCTGACGAATCTCTTTTAGCCTTGGTTAAATCCCTTCATGAGGAGAAGAAGGAAGAGACTGAATCCCTTCTTAAGCTTTCCGAGAGCCTTGCAGGTTCTAATCAGGCGGAGGCGAAGAACAGGGTTGGTTTAGCCTTCCTGGAAAAGGGAATGTATGAGGAAGCGATTGCCGAATTTCAGGAGGCCATAAGGGCAAATCCGAGCATCTCTAAAATATACAACAATTTAGGTAAAGCTCAACTGGCTTTAGAGAGAACCGCAGAGGCCATCTTATCCTTTCAGAGGGCCTTAAGCATCGATCCTGACTATGCGGACTACTATAACAACTTAGGGGCAGCCTATTTGAAGGCCCAAAAATGCAAGCTTGCTGCGGACAGCTTTCAGAAAGCTGTGGGGATCAATCCTTATTATGCAGAGGCATATTATAACCTGAGCTTGGCCTTGATCCTCAATGGAATAGTAAAGGAGGATTACTCCCTGGCTACAGACCTGAAGAGGAAGGCCTTAGAAGCAATGGAAAAGGCGGCAACATTGAACCCTGGCTATCGTAATGAGGGTTTTGAGAGGGGAAAGGCGCACCTCCTCAATGATCAATTGGAGGAGGCTTGGAAGGAGTTTAATCAGGCCAGGGACGAGGAGGGCATTTCGCAAGCTGAATCCCTCTCCCTGGACTTCTATCTCCGGTTTCTACATAGGGAGGATGAGATAGATGATACCACGATGAGGCAGTACATTCAAAGCTTAGAGGATTTTGCTAAGAAGAATCCCCACTTTGCGGATATCCATAACGATTTAGGGATAGCCTATACCGTCCTCTGCAAGTATATCAACGAACGGGCAATCCACCACTTCAGACAGGCATTAAGGATAAACCCAGACTATGAAAAGGCGAAAAGGAACCTAAAGCTCGCTGAAAACGACAGCAAGGGTTTCCACCTCCTCCTCAAGGTCTTTATGAAATAGGAAGCAAGTAAAAATGGTCAATGAGCAGTGGACAATTATCAATGAACATCTCGCTTTTCTCCCACTTGTTAATTGACCATTGCTCAATTCTTAATTTGAGCTTGCTAATTGATCATTGCTAATTAATTATTGTATATTGACTATTGGTCGTTAACATCGCATTGAGGTAAAATGAACAACAACATACTCTCTTTTTACGACGAGGAGTCTCCCGGTCCCACGGAGTTCCGGAGGCTTTACTCCCGGATCAGGGGGTTATCCTCCCAAGGGGAGATGAAGAATTTCTTGATCACCAGCCCATCTGTGGGGGAAGGAAAGAGTACTCTGGCCGCTTTCCTCTCTATAGCCATTTCCAAATATAGGGAGACCAAGACTCTCTTGGTGGACTGTGACCTCCGCCGGCCGATTCAACATAGCCTTTTTGGTTTGGAACGAGAGGGGGGAATAGCCGAAGTTCTTACTAAGGGGGTTCCCTTGAAGACCTGTTTCAAATCCACCCCCTTGCCGAACCTGAAGGTTCTCACCAGTGGGATCTTGGACGGAAGCCCAGTGGAGCTTTTCAACTCTAACCTAATAAAAGAGATATTCTCCGAGCTCAAATTTTACTTTCAAACCATAGTCGTTGACTGTGCTCCAGTCATCCCGGTGAGTGACCCATTGATCTTGAGCTCTGAGATGGACGGGGTCCTCTTGGTAATAGAGGCGGGGAAGACCCAGAGGGAGGTGGCTAAGAGGGCAGTGGACCTCCTCAGGGAGGGGGGGGTGAACCTGATTGGGGTGGTGCTGAACAACGCGAAGAAGGTCCTTCCATATTACTATGACTACAAGTATTACGGCTACAAGTATTATAAGAAACCGCGACCGGGGACCAGAAGATCTGGGAAGGGGAATCTGCAGACAAGATAGATCTTGCTTATCCCCTTAGGTTCTAAGCGAGCAGACGATGAGTTAACATCTATGTAGTTAGCTGTTTGTGCTAAAATTTGCAAGATCTTGTTTTTGAGCAAGGTTTTCCAGGTAGGCTTGAGGGGCTAACTCTCCCCCACTTATGATTTTTGACAACTTAATTGAATTTAGTGAACCTCCTCGCTCACAGGAGTGGGCGTTCAGGAAGGTCTCCTCCCCCTTGATGGGGGAGGACTAGGGAGAGGGTGAGGATTATACCTGGTTCGAGAATCCTTCGTCCCCTGGTGGGAGAGGCATTTTAAAGTGGTTAAAGGTTTTCGATAGTAAGCTCCTCCGAGGCCCCTCACAAGTAACGAGCTGCGATCAACGAACTACGATGTTTTTTTGGGGGGTTGCGATTGTGCCTGGGAAAACTTGTGCTCATCGGTGGTTTATGAATATTTTGCCTTAAAGTCGTTAACCTCAATTGTTCACAAATTGGAAACGAAATGGCACAATCCTTTTAAATTTAAGGTATTATGTCTTGGAGGGACAGTCTGTTCGCTTCCTCGGGCTCCGCTAAGGCGGAGTCCCTACAGCAAGAGGCCTCAGCGATTTGAGAGGTGCTGTGAATTTGTGAATAATCCGGGATAAAATCTGCAGATTTGATCTTGAGAGAAGTAGAAAATTTGATATTTCCCAGGTCATCCTTTATGGGTCACTGGCTACTGGGGAGGTGAATGAAACGAAATAAGAACCACTTCATTCTTCAAGCTATAAGCACTGGGAAGGAAATTTAGCGTAGTGTAACAAGCCACGAGCAGTGTTGATTTTATCCGCGGAAGTCTGTGTTCACCCAGTTAAATAGTTTAGAGAGAAACCTCAACGCATTCCCCAGGGGGTTTTTAGTTAAGGGAGGTCATCTGTGGTTTATGGATGGTTTTACCCGCCGGGAAAGTTTCTAATTGTATGTGGGCTTCATTGGAAATAGGTTATGAAGAATGCCCTTAGCATAGATGTGGAGGACTGGTTTCAGGCCTCTGAATTCGATGAGGTTATAGGATATAAGAACTGGGATAAGTGTGAGAGCAGGGTGGAGGCTAACCTCCTTCACATCTTAAAATTGTTGAATGTTAAAAGGACAAAAGCCACCTTTTTCGTTCTCGGTTGGATTGCCGAAAGATTTCCAGAGCTGGTCCTTAAGATAAAGGAGGAAGGGCATGAGATAGCCACCCATGGATATGCCCATCGGTTAATCTATAAACAGAGCAAAGAGGAGTTTAGAGAAGATGTAACCAGGGCAATGGAGGCGATTGAAAAGGTCTCCGGAGTGAAGGTTAGGGGGTACAGAGCACCAAGCTTTTCCATAACAGTTGATACCTTTTGGGCTTGGGATATTCTAAGCGAATTGGGATTTGAATATGACTCCAGCGTCTTTCCTATCCTCCACGATAGGTATGGAGTCCCCACCGCTCCGCGCTTCCCTTATCGAGTGAAGCTGGAGAGTGGGAAGAGATTCTTCGAATTTCCCTTGTCCACCTATCGGCTGTGGGGAAGAAATATGCCCATAGCTGGCGGAGGCTATTTGAGGATTTATCCATATTGGTTCGTGAAGAAGGGGATAAGGAAGATTAATTCAGAGGGTAAACCGGCCATTATCTATTTCCACCCCTGGGAGATAGATCCCACTCCCCCAAAGGTTGAGCTTAAATTTTTGAGTAAGTTCCGGACTTACACCAACTTAGATGTGACAGAGATTAAAATCAAGAAACTTCTCCGGGACTTTGAATTCGCCCCGGTAGAGGAGGTGCTTAGGAATACCAATTTTCCTTAAGCTGGTTGTGAACTATTTAAACGGCCAAACGACTTGAACGGTTTAATCCCTGTTCTTTATGTTGAACCCTTCTGCAGGAGAAGCAGAGATGTCCATTGAGGAACAGATTAGAAAATTCATTTTTGATAATTTCCCGTTTGGACACAACCAAGATAAGCTTAAGAACAATGATTCCTTTCTGGAAAAGGGGATCATCGATTCAACTGGAGTTCTCGAATTGGTTTCCTTCGTCGAGGAGACATTTGGCATTCAGGTTGAGGATGAGGAGCTTATTTCGGAGAACCTTGACTCTGTTTGCCAGGGGATGCCGCGGGGATAGAGCGCTTGATCTTGGTCGCGGTGCAGGGTGGCTGAGTTTAGAAATGGCATGGGCCGGGAAAATTGTCGATGCTGTGGATTGTAGTGAAAGGGAAATCAACGTAGCTAAAAAATATCATAGTCAACTGAAGCAAAAACCCCTAGGGAAAATCAACTGGATTGTGGCGGATTTGAATAAATACGAGTTAACTCCAAACAAATATGATCTGGTTACAGCTTGGGATGCTTTACATCATATTCCGGAAATTGAGAGACTTTGTGTGCAGATTTTTCATTCATTAAAACCGGGCGGATGGTTCCTTTTTTCTGAGCGAATTTGGGGAGGAAAAGGAGGGACCTTTAAAACCAAAGTAAGTCAGAGCCTCGAAGTTATTGTCCCGGATTATTCATAAATTCACAGCACCTCTTAAATCGCTGAGGTCTCTTGCTGTAGGGAGTTCGAGGAAGCGGACGGACATAAATGTCTGTCCCTACGAAACAAATACACAAATCATTGGCCTTGAAAAATTTATGCCAATTCATTTTCAGTTCATGAATAATTCGGGTTGTTAATGCTTGTTTCCCGCTAACCTGGTCCTACTCAAGGAGGCTGAAGAGTTTAAAGAATATGTTAAATGCTGCTTATTACAAGTACTTGCTAAGAAGAAGTAAGCTGCACGGTGTTAGCGGAGAAAACCAAGAGTTAGATACTTCATTCGAGAACAGCACGGGCGAGGAGATGCTTACCGTCATAGAAAATCTGTTTGACATTAAAAAAGTTCACAACTTTGGTGCTTTTTCGGAGGAAGTTAGTAGGTCATTAAACCTGCCCCGGTTGTTAAGATCCCTCGTCATATTATCGTTAACCTGGTTTGACTATTTCTGGGTGAAAATGAGGTTACTTAATGGGAAGATACTTATGGGATATGCAAGAAAAAGAAGTTTACCCAGACAAGGCAAATAGCTTGTCCACAGTGGAGTTGGAGCCTATTTCGCGGTTGACTCCTAAATCTATCTATAGGGAAAGTGGTTCCCGATACCCACCAGCGGTGGTAACTTATATGTCTTACTCGGGGCTGGGGATCGTTAGGTCCCTGGGTAGACAAGGTATCCCAGTATACGCCTTGGATCCCAATCCAAAGCAAATAGGCATGAACTCTCGCTACTGTCAAAGTAAGATCTGTCCCTCTGTTGAATCAAATGAAAATGAACATATAGAATACTTGATTAGTCTAAGCAAGACTTTAGGAGAGAAACCAGTTCTCTTCCCTACCGGGGACAACACCGTTTTATGCTATGCCAAGTATGAAAATATTTTAGAGGACTTCTTTTTATTTACTGGGCCCCAGCATAGCACAATTGAAAAGTTGACTACAAAGGACGCACTTTATAGAACAGCCGTTGAGTTCAATGTGCCAGTTCCTGTTACATACATTCCCAATTCCCTAAGTGAAGTTAGGGAGATAGCTACAAAGATATCCTATCCCTGTATCATTAAGCCAGTGAGGTCAGATTCATGGCACAGAGAGTCTATACGAAAAATCCTGGGCGGATGGGGAAAAGTCATTGTCATCTCAAAGAGTAGCGAACTGTTAAGTTTCTATAGCAGAATTGCAGTCTATGACCCAAATGTAATCATTTCAGAGGTTATTCCAGGGGATGATAGTGACTTGTTTTATTTTGTATTTTACATCTCTAAAACTCACAAGGTATTAGGTCACTTCGCCGGTAGAAAGCTGCGTTTAAACCCTATTCACTTCGGCAGTGCGAGTTTTGTTGAATCTGTGTACGAAGAGGAGCTGGAAAGGATTAGTATCAAATTTCTGAAGGATATAGGGTATAATGGGTTGGGTGGTATGGAATTTAAACTGGATTCAAGGGATGGCAAATTCAAACTCATTGAATTCAATACCCGCTTTGGCCTTTGGGATGTGTTGGGAACCAGATGTGGAGTAAACCTTGCCTATATTGCTTACTGCGACACAATTGGGAAAAGAGTATCCTCCAATCTCTCTTATAGAACTGGAATAAAGTGGCTTTCGACTTCTCTCGACTTTAACGCATTTTTGGATTATAGAAAAGAGGGCTCGATTTCCTTACTGGGCTGGCTTCGTTCAACATTGGGGAAGAAGCAGTGGGCTGTCTTTGCTTGGGATGACATAATACCATTTTTAACTTCAATAACAGGTTTTCTATCTGCTAAGGTCAGGAGGGTTTTCTCTAAGTTTTGCAGATCACTGGGAGTCAAAGGGTCTAACGGTTGACCCACTTAAGAGAGCGAGATAAAATCCACGCAGGTGGAATAAAATTATCCTGTGCAAAAGAATGCCTACAGTTGAGGAAATAAGAACAGATAAAGGTTTTTACGGTTTGAGAGATGAGTGGAACGAACTGCTGTTGAGAAGTAAATCAAATGTCTTGTTTCTAACTTGGGATTGGCTATATAATTGGTGGAAGTGCTTCAAAGATGGCAAGGAGTTAATGATATTGCTCATTCGGGATGGTTATAGACTAAAAGGCATTGCACCATTCTTCTTACTTAAAAATAAAGTGATGGGTGGTAGTGTAGTAAAGTTCTTGGGCTCAACATCTGTTGGTTCTGACTATTTAGACTTCATAATAGAGGATGGGAATGAGTCGGAGGTCCTTTTTCAGATTCGTGACTATCTAAACGCACGGAAACCTAAGTGGCGGGCTATCGAGCTTACTGACATTCCGGCTGGGTCAAAAACTGTATGGTTAATTCACAGATACTGTAATCGTGATTGGTATCTGTTCACGAGGTTGCAAGCTGTTTGTCCCTATGTGCACTTGCCTTCCAATTATGAATCCTACCTTAAATCGCTCAGCCCAAGTATGAGGTACAACATAAAACGGAAGAGGAACAAGTTCGAAAATAAATTCGATGGCGAGTTCACCCTTCTAAAAAAGGACAGTGAGTTTAAGCAATCATTTAACGATTTGGTAAGGCTGAATACAAGTAGGATGCGTGAGAGGAGTTTGCGCGGTCCATTTCAGGACAAATTATTTTCTGAATTCCACAGAAACATGATGTGGTTATTCTTCAAAAGGAACTGGTTGAGGCTCTGTTTTTTAAAGATAGGGAGCAAACCTATAGCTTCAATGTATACCTTTGCATACGGCGGCAAGTATTACTATTATCAGGCCGGCTTTGACCCGCAGTGGGCGAAGCTAAGCCCCGGATTCTTGTTGTTCAGTTATTGCATTGAGAATGCGATCTTAGAAGGTGCGAAGGAATTTGATTTCTTGCGTGGTGACGAAGAATACAAGTTCGACTGGGCCAAAGAGGCAAGAGTGAACTTGAGTATGACAATTTATAGAAGTAGTTTCGAAAGCATGCGAGTCCAGCTGAGCCAAAAACTTAAGCTTTTTTATCAGACTAAGATAATAAGAAGATCATAGAAAAAGTTTAGCTAACAGAGGAAACGAGAGGAGTGGAAGTCTTTTGTTTCACCCTGTTCTTATTCTCTGCACATATACCTAACTATGGTAAAGAAGTTTGTAGTAAAATCCATCGCCAGAAAAACAATAGTTCCTTTAGCATATAAATTCGGTTACTATCATCGGCTTCTGCATAGAGAAGGGAAAAGCAGAGCGATTATTCTCATGTATCATAACATAACCACCCATTGGAGAAACAGATTTGAGGAACAAATGCGGTTTCTGCAAGATTATATGTATCCCATTTCGTTGAACGAATTAGTAGATTCTCTTAGGGGAAAGGGACAATTTCCCCCCCAGGCTATTGCTATAACCTTTGATGATGGTTACGAAAGCGTTTATAATATTGCATTCCCAATACTACGGAAGTATAGCATCCCAGCTACAGTTTTCTTGGTTACCGGATATATTGAGACAGACAAGGTGTTCTGGTGGGATGAAATTCGAGGGATGGGGGAATTTTCTCCTCACGAAGAATTTAGAGAAAAGCTTGGTTCAGTTTTAAAGAGGCAGATGCCGCAAGTGGAATTCTCAACCTGGAAGAATTTTGAGGTGGAAAAATACC
The DNA here is from genome assembly GCA_029932675.1 of bacterium. Classification (GTDB taxonomy): domain Bacteria; phylum SM23-81; class DAOVCL01; order DAOVCL01; family DAOVCL01; genus DAOVCL01. The sequence continues at coordinate 68,458 of JAOZPP010000001.1, read as the reverse complement.
TGGCAAGACTTAAAGATGCTGAAATTCGCCACATACTTGAGCAACTACGCACTGAGTTAAGGTCCACCATCAGGCCAAAGCGAACAGCCCGCCTGCTTTCCTGGCAGCAAATAAGGGAAATGCATAAGGATGGCATAGAGTTTGGTTCTCACACGGTGAATCATTACAATTTAACTACCATTTCTGAGGAAGAAGTTGAGGAAGAGCTTAAAGCCTCGAAAGAAAAAATCGAAGAAGAGTTAGACGAGCCCGTTACAGGGTTTTGTTATCCTATTGGGTTAAACGAACATTACAATGAAAAGGTGAAGGAACTAGTCGCTAAGAGGGGTTACCGCTATGCTTGCACAGCAGAATTTGGGCATGTAAGCAAGGGATCTAATTTATTTTTACTTAGAAGGGTCTGTGCAGGCAATGAACCATTAGCCTATTTTGTCCGAAGCTTAGTGGTAGCAATTTCTGAAACAAGCGATAGTGTCAATTGAACCCCAGTCTCGGTTAACTGAGAGGGATTACTTAGCCAAATTAAAGCTTTGTGAGGGTTTTCCCCCTTTTGCTCAAAGAAGTGTGGAGTGGTCTCCACTGTCCACCTCTCCAGTTGCCCCCCTGATGCTATCCAGCTAATATAAGGTGGGCAGTTCCGACCACTTGACATTAGCTCTTTGACACCGATGAGTCATCCTCAGCCACATACTTGTTGATCAGCTCTATATATTCCTCTGCCAGATGTAGGGAGAGTTTGGTCAGAAAGCTGATCTGGCGAGGGGTTTTGCCATCCTGGTACAACTGGTAGACCCTCTCAAAGTCTGTCTGGTAGATGTCCACATTCTGAGGGTCATGATGGATGCGTCTGGCAATCTCCTGGGTTAAGCATCCCTGGAGCTTCAATTCTATGGCCTGCAACTTATGGGTCATAGTCGGTCCCATATCATGCAAGGTGCCTCGATAAGGCAAGACCTCACCTGGATGCTCTGCCTGGTAGGCTTTGACAGCAGAGGAGACCGCTGCCGGACTGATGCTCAGCATAATCCCCACATCACTTAAGGCCAGCACCCCACCTTGAGCATCAGTCTCCTTAAGAATGCGAGCCACTACCTTGGGTCTCAATTCTCTGAAGTCAACCCTCTCCTCTGCCATTGCTTCCAGGTCCTCAGCACTGATCACTGTGACTATCACTGGCACTAACTTGCTTCTCAACATAGACTTGCCATATCCCACCTTCTCCTGTCGGGCCACAGCCAACCAGAGCATCTGACCAGGAAGGAGCCTGAAGTGCTCAGGGGTGTAGGTATCCACCAGCTCCAGCAAGCGGTTGATTAAGGCATCGGCAATCAACCCCATACTCTCAAAGCCAAACTCCTCCATAAGCTCTCGCTTCAGCAGGTTGTGCAATGTCTTCTGAGCCAAGGGACCATAGACGGCCTTGTAGTGGCGCCGCGGGAAATGGTCACTCATCTGGAGATCCTCCTTTTTTCAGGTCCCGCCTCAACTGGTAGAGCTGCAAGACCTTGGCCAGAGGCTCCTGGTAGAAGGCATCCTGGGCCAAGCGGTGATACAGTTGGCTGATAGAGGAGACCTTGCCCTTGGACAGATGGGCAATCCGGGAGGCCATACCAGGGCTATAGCCATCGGCAAGCAGCAGGGAGACCCGCAAAAAATCGTAGAGATAGGCCTCCACCCTCTCTAAGCTATGGTTGACCCTCTGGGCAACCTCGGTCTCTGAGTAGCCCTGCAGGAAGAGTTCAACGATGGGAACCCGATGGCAGGTGCCCGGCCCCATATCAGCGGTATCACCCCGCAGGATCAGGGGAGTACCCGCAAGGCTTAAGGCCTTCTTATACCGCTTCACAGTGCTTTCACTGATGTGGAGTATAGAGGCAACATCCTCAATGCTCAACACTGCTCCCTGCTCATAGGCCTCCCGGCAGATGCGGATCATAATATATCCCAGCAGCCTCCTCTGACCATACCTTCTGCGGTAGTCAAGATCATCAGGGTCAAACACAGTCAGCTTCACCGGGAGGAGTTGACAGTCCTTAATGGGCTTGCTGGGTGGCTCCCCCAGCTTGACAGCATAATAGAGGATCTGTCCCTCACTCCTTGCTGGCTGACCTAAGAGATTGCGAAATAACACTGCATCATGGCAGATAGTCTTGGCTGCTTGAGGAGATAGCCTATACTGGTGTTGAAAGTGAGAGGCCATTAAGCCACTCAGGGACTTCGGTGACATTCTGTCAAAGAGTGTGTTAGTCTTCATTTGACCCCCTTTGGTTGAGAAGTTCAAGCCAATATAACACATCCTCGACTAGGGGTCAATTGACCTTATAGGCGATTGATGCAAATAGAGCGTGAGAATCAACATTTTCGAGTGCCTGAAAGTCGAGCGATGGTGTTTTCCATACCGTTTAGCGTTTTTGCTGTATTTCGATAGAGACATGGCACCTCCGGTGAGGAACAATTTGGGTGTGAGATTTTCCTCGGGGTTGCTGTGAATTCGGTACATAATTTGGATAGATTCTTATGGCTAATATAACTAAGGATGCCTTTAAAGGAGGTCTATGGCTTGGGTTACTCAAAGCGTTAAGTCAAGTATTCTCATGGTTTATTACTGTTATGGTAGCCCGCATACTTGTTCCTGAGGATTATGGGCTGATGGAGATAGCTACCATTTTGACCGGTTATATTATGATTTTTAGTGATCTGGGTCTGGGTGCAGCAATAATCCAGAAGGAAAAAGTCACTGAGGACGAACTTTCCAGTACATTTTGGTTTATGATATTTATCGGCATATTTTTGGGAATGATAGCTTTTGGCTTGGCCTACCCAACGGCGAGGATCTTTAACGAAAGTAGGCTCATTCCAATTACACGAGTAGCCTCCGCACTTTTTGTAATAGGTGCAACCTTGATTGTTCCATACAAGTTATTAGATCGCAACCTGAAGTTCAAGAGAATTGGATTTATTGATTTAATGGCCGTAGTGATTTCCAGTAGCGCAATGTTATCAATGGCAAAGGCCGGATTTGGCGTCTGGACTCTAATTGGTGGCCATATATTGAGACAAATAGCGAGAGTATTTGTCACTTTTGCTCTGACAAAATGGAGACCAAAATTACATTATGAATTCAGTGAAGTAAAATCCTTTTTACGATTCGGGATTAATGTTGCTGGATCCAGGTCCCTTTTTTATGTCTATAAAAAATCGGACAGGTTTTTTGCGGGTAAAATCTTGGGGACGCAACCTGTCGGTTTTTACTCCTTTGCCCTCCAACTATCCAGTATTCCCACGGATAAAATAGTGTCACTTATTCAACGGGTTTCCTTTCCTGTATTTTCAAAATTTCAGAACGACCCTGGTGAGTTTGAAAATTTTTACTTGAAAATAACAAGATTTATTGCCATTATTGTGTTACCTATATTTGTTGGCGGAGCCTTTTTGGCTGGTGAAATCATACCTGTTATTTTGGGTGAGAAATGGTTGCCTGCAATTTATCCCTTTCGCTTGCTATGCTTGGCACAGATAATTGTCTCTATTACCGTAGTGAACAATCTGGCAAATAATGCTCAGGGGCGCCCCCATTGGGGACTTTACTTTAATTTGGCAAATTCTATCTTTTTGCCATTCTCCTTTTACATAGCTTGCTTAAACGGATTTAAGGTTCTACCTTTACCCTGGCTAACGGTTTATCCCGTAATATCTTTAATCTGGACATTGGTGACTTTAAGAAAGATTGACATCTCCGTTCTTAAATATTTCAGGAATCTATTAACCCCTTTTATTGCTACTGCAGTTATGTTAATTGGGGTTTTAGGGAGTCGATATATTTTTAAACCTCTTTCCGTAAATTCTACAATGAGTTTGTTGTTAGAAATACTGGTTGGTACCATCTTTTATCTTGGTTACCTTTTATTGTTTGAAAGAAATACCTTAATTTCGATTCGTAATTTGAGAAAAGGCTAAAAACTCCTTTGGCCTTTTCCCTCAATTCACGGAGGTAAACGGTTGCAAAAAAAATATAGAATCCTATTTGTTAAGCCAGGACCAAGTACCCTGCACTGGACTTATCCACAAGAGAAATATAGATGTTTATCTCAGGGATTTTGTGGCGATGTGATCACTGCGGTCTATAGGAGCAGAAAAGAAGACCGAAATGCTACTATTGGTGATTTTAGATTCCATGCAGGTGTAGCCAGGAGGTCCACCGTTATTCGCAATCTAATTATGCTAATCTCTTTTCCAATCAAAGGATTGTGGTTACATTATTTCAAAAATAAGTTTGATGTAATAGTTTCACCCGACCCATTGCTCACAGGAATTATTGCTCTTCTTATCGGCAAATTAACCGGAGTAAAAGTAATAGTTGAGGTAAATGGGAATTTCGAATCGGCATTTAAGCAAAGTTCTGGGAAACCTATTCTTATGGATCGGATCAAACACAATATCACCCATATAATTATGCCCTTCGTGTTAAATCGGGCGAATGCAGTCAAACTCTTAAACAAAAATCAGATAAAATCTTATAAAAAATTAAAATACCCGGAAGGATACTATCGCTTCGCTGGTTTTATCCCTCTTAATTTATTCAAAGAAGGTAAAAAGGATAAAAAATATATCCTGTTTCTCGGTTACCCCTGGTATCTAAAAGGGGTTGATATATTGATTAAGGCATTCAAGATTATTTCTCCTGATTTCCCTGAATATAGCTTGAAAATAGTTGGTTGGTGTCCCAGTCATAAAGAATATTTTGCAGACTTAGCGAGAGGCAATAACAAAATTGAATTATGTGATCCTGTCTTTTATGAAGAGGCTATCCAACTGATGTCTGAATGCTCTCTGTTTGTTTTACCATCAAGGTCAGAAGCTATGGGAAGGGTGCTTCTTGAAGCAATGGCTTCAAAAAAGCCTATAATTGCATCAAATGTCGGTGGGATTCCTACTTACATAAAGGATGGATATAATGGTCTCCTCTTTCAATCAGAAAATGTCCAGGATCTCGCCGAAAAAATGCGGGAGCTATTGTCTGATAGAGTTTATGCCCGTAAGTTAGCTGAGAACGGTTATCATTATGTCCATAAATACCTCTCTGAAGAGTGTTATCTTGAGAAATACTACGATATGGTCAAGAAAACTGTGAACTCTTAGACAGGATTAACAGGATTGTCAGGATATAGAGGAGAGGGGGGAACAGACCTTTTTTGTAAGCGTGATTAAGTAACGAATAACGATATTAGTTTCTTGGAGGTTAAGGAATATGGCAGGACGCATAAATGTGTTGCAAATAACTCTGGGAATGGGAATTGGTGGTCTGGAAAAGGTAATCCTGGATCTGTGCCGTTATCTGGATCCTCGCCGTTTCCAGGTAATGGTCTGCTGTTTAAGAGAAGGGGGAGAATATGCTGAGCAGTTAGAATCTGATGGCTTTAAGGTATTTCTCTGTTCGGGAAAGTCAAAATATGGCAAATATTTTGTTTGGTTGCAGGTAAGAAAACTATTGGTAAGGGAAAAGATAGATATAGTGCACACTCATAACACAGGGGCTTTTCTCGACGGATTTCTTGCGACAAGACTTACTGGAACTCCAGTTTTTATCCATACTGACCATATGAGAGAATGGCCAGATAAAGGGAGGTATATGATGGCTGAGAGAGTAGCTTCTCACTTCACTGGTGAGATAGTTGCTGTGTCTCAGCACCTTAGAGATGATTTGATAAAATACGAACATATAAGTCCCCGAAGGATAAGGGTCATCTACAATGGTACGAATTTTTCTGTCAATGCTGATCCAAATAATGAAAAGGAAATCAGAGAAGAATTCGGTATAATTCCTGAGGAAAAAGTGGTTGGCTCCATTTCTCGTCTTACTAAGGTAAAGGGTTATGAATTGTTGCTTCGATCAGTCCCACTAGTTGTCAAGAAGATTCCCAATGTAAAGTTCTTAATCGTAGGTGATGGAAAGGAAAAGGCAAAATTGCTTAATCTTGCTCATTCTTTGGGTATCGCTAATAAAGTCATCTTCACTGGGGTTCGTCTGGATGTTCCCTCTATAATGCGTATATTCGATCTCTTTGCTCTCCCCTCTCGTTCTGAGGGGCTACCCATAGTCTTGCTTGAGGCTATGGCTGCGGGAAAGCCGGTTGTGGCTACTGCGGTGGGTGGAGTTCCTGAAGCGGTGAAAGACGGTGAAACTGGCTACCTCGTCTACACCAGGGAGCCTAAAGAGTTTGCTCAAAAGATAATAAAAATCTTGCTTGATGACCACTTAAGAGATTTAATGCGACAAAAGGCTTTCCAATTATATAAAGAAAAATTCACTGTGGATAAGATGGTGGAGAGCTATGAGAGGTTATACGAAAAGCATCTTTACGGGTAACGAGATATTAATTATGAATGATAGTTCTGTCAAAGGAGTTTCGCTAAGGAAGAAATTCTTTAGCCTAAAAACATTAATTTCCTTTTCGGCAGCTTTTATAATATTGTATTTTTTATATACCCGAATTGACACTCATAAAACGATAAGAATTTTAGAGAAAACAAACTGGTTTTTATATTTTATGGCTTTTGTAGTGTTCTATTTTACCGTGCCCATTAGGGGAATTAGGTGGAGGATGATCTTGACAAATGCAGGTTTTAGGGCTTCGAGAAAAGATGCTACTGAGATACTTTTTATTTCCTGGTTTACCAATTGTGTTATACCGGCTAAGTTGGGAGATTTGTATAGAGCTTATCTTGTTAAAAAAAATTATGATTTTTCATTATCAAAGACTATGGGATCAATCTTTGTGGAGAGGGTTTCTGATATGCTGATTCTTTTCGTTCTATTTGGATTTGCTGGTCTATTGAGTTTTAGAAGTAAACTCCCTCCTAAAATTCTTTCTCTTTTTGGAGCCGGATTTTCAATCGTAGTAATTTTTGTTCTCGTTCTTTTGTCTATGAGGTATTTTGATAGATTTATAAGGAAAATACTTCCTGGCAAGATTGAAGATATTTATGGTCGCTTTGAAGAGGGAACAATCAATTCCATCAAAAGAGTCCCGTTGCTTGCCTGTTTTACCCTTCTCATCTGGTTACTGGAGATAGGAAGGTTATTTTTCGTAACACACTCTTTACACTTGGAAGTCCGGTTGTCGCTAATAACCTTTGTTGCCCTTGCCTCCGCGTTATTAACAGCGATACCCATTTCTCCTGCTGGGTTGGGCGCAGTTGAGTTTGCCATAATGGGGATTTTGTTATTTTTTAACTTTGATAAGGAGGTTGCCTTCTCAGTGGCTATTTTGGATCGGGTAATAAGTTATTGGAGTATTATTGTTTTTGGATTTGTTTTGTTTGTTTTCAGTAGAAAGACAAGTAGAGTAATATAGATATAGATACTTTGAGGAGCGTTAATGAGATCATTGAAGTAATGGTGCTAAATTTAGCTCTTTCATCGAGCTGGCAAATTTACGGAGGGAGCTGGAAAGGGAAAGGTGATTCTTTCCGTCTTGACCTATGTATAAAAGGAATACTAATGCAAGTAGAGGGTTTGGTCTTAGTTGGCACCTTACCTTGTCTAAACTAAAAATCCCTTTAATTATACTACTTTCCATACTGTTAGGTGCTATCTTATTACGTTTGCCTCTTAAATTTTCTTCAGTTTTGCCTATTGTTTTAATTCCTGGGATAGTTATCTTTTTTTGGATAATAAAGTATCCAGTGTGGGGAATTATGGCAGTCTATTTCATTGAATATGCTCGTCCCCAGGACCAATTTCCTCAGTTGGCTCCGTTGCGGATAGCAATGCTGACTACGATTGTTGTTTTTGTCTCCTTTCTGTTGAGTTTCGTTACAAAAAAGAGGAGAGTAATCTGGACTAATCAAAGCTGGGTGTTTCTTTTTTATATGGCACTTATTGGTTTGACGGTTCTTACCGCCAGGAACAATTTCTGGGCCTACCGCACCTTTTATTCAATGATGTTGCTCTTTGTTACCTTTTTCTTGGCTACCAATTTGATAAAAACCGAAGACAAACTAAAAAAGTTTATCTGGATGTTGCTGATCATTTATGGTTACATAGCTATTAAGGGTATTTATCAATATTTAGCAGGGAACCCTTGGGGGACTACTGGAATCGTTTTAGGTGATTTCCTCAGTGACGAAAATGATTTGGCTTTGGCATTAGTTGTTATCCTACCCTTTTCCTATTTCTTAGTTTTTCATGCAAAGACCCAGCTAAAAAGACTTTCTGCTTTGTTTCTGCTCTTTTTGTATATACTTTGTATTGTCTTTACAATGTCACGTGGCGGATTTATCGGCTTGGTAGCAGTTTTGGGGTACTGTTGGTGGAAAAGTCCTCAAAAGATTCGTGCTGTCTTGGTGGGTTCAATTTTCATAATTGCTTTCAGTGTTCTTGTTCCCAAGAAGTATGTGGAGGAACTGAAATCTATAAGAAATACCACTCAAGGAACGGCTGAAACAAGGAGGGAATATTGGAAAGCCGGTTTTAAGATGTTCAAAGACCATCCTATCATTGGGGTTGGTGCTGGCAACGATGGGATTTATCTTCCCTTGTATTATAAAGGGAAAAGTAACCCAAATACACAATGGGGGCGAGTCCTTCACGGGACAATTCCCCAGGTGATGTCAGAATTGGGTATTATAGGGTTTTTCTGCTTTTTAGCTTTTTTCTGTTTTAACTTCAGAGATACCCGGCGCATTTCACATATTTATAGTTCATCACATACACAGTATGGATTTGGTCAATATGTGGGAAATTCCGTTAACGGGAGTATGATAGGTTTCTTGGTGGCATCCACATTTCTCTCGGCTCTGTATTATCCACATTTATATACAATTACGGCAATAACAGTAATGCTTAAGAATTCAGTTTTCAGCGGACAGGGAATAGAGCATAGTTCTTAGAATCGGTTAATAGGGTCAGAGATCAGTTTTCAGATTGCCTTGAGTAGAGGACTTCTACCGCACTTTGGTGTGGGCCTCAAGTTAATGCCAAAACCCTGATGACGAATGACATAGAGACCTAAACCTTAAAATCCCTACGAGTAACAAGCAACGAGCAACGATCCACGATCTACGAGATTAAGGAGTTAATCGTCGTGTTACGAATCGTCCGTTATTCCGATAAATATGAAAAACTATGGGAGCAGTATGTGGCTAAATCCCCACGGGTCACCATAGCCCATCGAATCGGTTGGCTTAGAGTTTTTGAGAGAAGCTTTGGTCACAAATCTTCCTACCTTATGGCTATTGATAATGAGAGGATTAAAGGAATTTTCCCTATGGTTTGTATCAAAGGAATCTTGAGACGAAAACTGTTCATCTCCCTCCCTTGGATTGACTATGGGGGAATCTGTGCTGATAGCCAGGAAATTGAGGAACTGCTCTTAACTAAGGCAATAGAATTTGTCAAAAAGGAGAATGCCCAGTTCTTGGAGATGAGGTCTGTTAATGGTTCAGGTTTGGGTCTCAAAACTAAAGAGGACAAAGTAACATTTATTTTACCCCTTACACCCAACCCGGAGGAGATATGGAAAAGTTTCAAGGCGAAGGTAAGAAACCAGGTGAGGAAGGCCGTAAAGTCTGGATTGAAAGTTGATATCGGAGGTGAAACTCACTTAAAACATTTCTACAGGGTCTTTGGGGAGAATATGAGGGATCTGGGGACACCAGTCTGGGGTTACAGTCTGTTCAAAAACATTATCCAAGAATTTCCTTTGGATACCAAGGTTATTTTGGTTAAATTAGGTAAGAAAGTTGTCGGCGGTGCCCTAATGCTTCTATGGAAGGACCGGGTATATATTCCTTCTGCTTCTTCCTTAAGATCCTATTTTAGATATTGTCCGAATGATTTATTATATTGGGAGGCAATAAAATATGGATGTGAAAATGGCTTCAAATATTTTGATTTCGGCAGGTCCAGTTGGGATTCAGGGACTTTTAAATTTAAAAAGCAGTGGGGCGGGGAGATAAAGCAGTTACATTGGCAATATTATCTAAACTCCATAGACGAAATCCCCTCATTGAACCCCAGCAATCCCAAGTATAAAATGGCTATAAAACTGTGGAGGAAGTTACCCTTATCAGTAGCAAACCATTTTGGGCCAAAGATCGTTAAACACTTTCCCTAACTTGGAAACTCAGACAGGATAGACAGGGATTGACAGGATAATATTCATTAAACACCGAAAGCAACTGAATATCAATAAGTTCTAAGGAAGGATGTGCGTGATAATTTTTCGGTCGTTTCGGTGCCATTTGGTGTTGCCTTGAGGAAGTCAAAAATCCAGTAAATCCTGTTCATCCTGTCAAAATAAATGTTAATGAAATGGAGTGGGTTAAGAAGATTCAGCGATGCTTTGAGAGTAATCGTGTGTTTTATACTCAGCATGCAAGGGTTGAGATGAGAAATGAGATGTTTGGTGAGATTAAAGAAAACGAAGTCTACGAAGCGGTCTGTAGCGCGGAGGTAATTCGGGAATACCCGAGGGATAAACCCTATCCCAGTGTTTTGATGTTTGGCAAGACCCGCAAAAGCCGGCCATTGCACATCCTATGTGCATATGGTAAAGACGAAGATTTAACAATCGTCATTACGGTATATCATCCTAATCCTAAATTATGGATTGATTATCGGAGAAGGAGGACGTGATGAGGTGTGTAATTTGTCATAGCGAAGATGTTCAAGTGATGGATGTCAAAGAAGTGATTTCAGTTGGTAAAGATGTCGTTTATGTTAACATTAAGACCCCGGTTTGTCGGAGTTGTGGCGAGCATTACTATGATCGACGCACCATTCGTTATTTGGAAAAGGTGGAAAGCGAATTGAAGGGAGGTAGGAGAAGATTGAAGGAGATTGGTAAGGTCCTTGAATATAGTTCATCCTGATAGTGTAACAGGGCTGACAAGATGAATAGGATAAATAACGTTCATTAAGCACAATGATAAATATGGATTATGCGTTAGGGGGCCACGAAAATTCACGAAATTATTAGCCGATTTACGAGTGACGAACAGCGATTTACGATCCACGAACTACGATCTACGGAATCTGCGCTTCTTAGGTCAACTTTTCCGTCTCCTTCGGTGTTTCCTTGAGAAAATTAAAAATCCAGTAAATCCTGTTCATCCTGTCAAATGAGTTAATGGTATTGGAACTTTCGATGTGAATAAAGTCAGCTATAGATGGAGAAGAATGTTCAAGTCCCTTCCGCCGGCAGGAACACCAATTGCTATCAAAGAGATATTGGAGAGTTTAAAATTCTATTTTTCCAAGGAATCCTGCAGAGAGAGATTTAAAAAGGAGATAAGGGATTACTTACAAGTCAAATATGTTTTCTTAGTTTCCTCCGGTAGAGCCGGTTTTACCCTTATATTGAAAGCTCTTTCACAATTAGCCGATAAAAATAGGAATATAGCTCTAATCCCCGCTTATACCTGTTTTTCTGTCCCCTCAGCGATTGTCAGAGCCGGGTTAAAAATCAAATTGTGCGATATTGATCTGAAAACCTTGGACTTTGATTACGAGAAGCTAAAGGGGACAGACTACAGTGATGTCCTCTGTATTGTTCCCAGCAGCCTATTTGGATTGCCCAGTGATCTAAAGAGAATCTGTGAGATAGCTCAGCACAACAATGTGTTTGTGGTTGATGATGCTGCTCAGGCGTTTGGAGCAAAGATTGAGGAGAAATGCTGTGGGACCTTGGGGGATGTAGGCTTCTTCAGTCTGGGCAGAGGGAAAAATGTTACTACTCTGGGAGGAGGAGTTATAGTCACCAATTCCGATAGGATTGCATCGTTAATTGAGAAATACCTATTGGAGTTACCAGAAGCGGGATTACTGAAAGATGTAGAGTTTCTCATCAAGGCTTTGCTGTATTCGGCGTTTCTTCGCCCTCGGCTCTATTGGTTCCCCGAAAAATTGCCTTTTCTTCAATTGGGTGTTTCCAAATTTGATCCTAATTTCAAAATCCAAAAACCCAGCAGGTTCCAATCAGCTCTGGGTATATCTCAAATAGAAAGGTTAGATGGACTTAATCAGCAGAGGAAAAGGATCGCTGATTTGATAATGAGGAGGATTAAACAGAACAAGAATATTTCATATCCTTTGCCAATTGAGAATGGCGATCCCGTTTACCTTAGATTTCCATTGATCCTTAAGAATGAGAGCTTGCGGTCGAAACTATATAAAACTCTTTCCAGTTCGGGTTTAGGGGCCTCCACGATGTATCCAAAATCCATCGCTGAGATCCCTCGAATTGGAAAATATCTTGCTGGCAATGCAGTAAATTGCCCCCAGGCGAAATTCTTGGCGGAAAGAATTTTGACCTTACCTACACATAAATATGTCACCAGCACGGATATAGAGTCTATCTTTAAGTTTCTTATAGATTTTGGGTAGTATTACTAAATTGATTTTCTATTATCCTGATCATCCGGTAAATCCTGTCTAATGAGAATGAGATATAGGAGGTCAAAGTTTGAAATGGTTATTTTGGCTGTCGGCTTTTGGCATTTTTTACGCTTACTTAGGTTATCCTTTGCTGTTGATGGTTGTTTCCCTTTTCAAGCACCAAGATGTCGAACAGGCAGATATTTTCCCTGATGTTAGTTTGATTATAGCAGTTCATAATGAAGAAAAAGTTATCCGAGAAAAGCTCGAAAATAGCCTGTCTCAAGATTATCCTGAAGATAAACTTGAGATAATAGTTGCCTCTGATTGCTCAGATGATAAAACAGACGAAATTGTTTCTGAATTTGAAAAGAGAGGAGTTAAACTCATTTCCATACCAGAAAGAAGAGGGAAAGAATCCGCTCAAAGGGAAGCGATAAAGGAGGCCAAAGGAGAAATATTGGTTCTCACCGATGCTTCCATAATGCTAAATAAGGATGCTCTTCGCAATATAGTAAGAAATTTCAATGACAGAACAGTTGGCTGTGTAAGTAGTGTAGATAAAATTTTAAATTCCGAATCAGAAGGTGAAGGCTTTTATGTAAGATACGAGATGTTCTTGAGAAAATTGGAAAGTAAAATCTACTCTTTGGTGGGATTAAGTGGTTCATTTTTTGTAATACGCAAGGGACTATGTCAAGAGTGGCCATCGGAACTACCTAGTGATTTCCTTGCAGTTTTGTCAACTGTCAAGAAAGGGTACCGAAGTATTATTGATCATCAAGCAATAGGATACTATAGGGTTCTTTCTTCCTCAACCGCAGAGTTTCAAAGAAAGGTGAGGACAGTAGCAAGGGGGCTGAGGGTATTAGTCGCTAAGAGAGAGCTATTGAACCCCTTGAGGTATGGTTTTTTCTCTATCCAACTACTAAGTCATAAACTGATGAGATGGGTTGTCCCATTTTTATACATAATCTTTTTCCTCAGCAGTATGTGTTTGACTTTTTGTGAGAAAAATAGTATTTTCTATGTGTTGATTTTTCTAATCCAACTTCTCTTTTTTGCCCTGACTATTTTTGGCTACATCAGAGAGAAGGAAGGGAAACAACTCTCAGCTATCTACAAGATTCCACTTTTTTTCTTTATTTCTAATTTAGCAATTCTTTCTGCGTGGATAAAGCTGCTATGCGGAAAGAAATTTGCTGCGTGGGAACCCTCAAGCAGAACTTAGCTGCAACATAGATTGTCTAAGATCTATATGGTTAATATAATGCATTTGAGAAGTAGTGGTGGATTATTTGGGGCTGAAAATGTAATTTTAGCTTTGACAAAGTTTGCCAGCCCACGAAAGTTTAAACCTATAGTCCTTTGCTTCAAAGATCCAAGGGATGAAAGAGTAGAGATGTTGGACTACGCGGAGAACTTGAATATCACTAATTTCAGGATTGATTTGAGGTCTCCGTATGACTTAACCTGTGTTAAGGCAGTTCGAGAGATCATAAAGACCAACAAGATTAAAATATTACACTGCCATGATTATAAAGCAAATCTCATAGGATTACTCGCATCTGTGGGTTTAAAACTCAAATTGATTTCTACTGACCACCTGTGGCCAAACAAAAGCGGCAAAATGGCCTTTTATAGAGCAATAGATTCTCTTACTCTCAAGTTTTTCGATAAGATAATAGCGGTGTCAGATGCCATTCATCAGGATTTGTTAGATAGAGGGGTTTCGGATGTGAAAATACGGACTATCTATAATGGAGTTGATACAGGGAAATTCACCTCAAACGATAGGAAATCACGAAAACTTATAAAGGAATTTCAGATAGATGAAAAAAGATGCAAAATAGTGGGAACTGTGGGGCGTCTAACTGAGCAGAAAGGATATAAATATCTACTTCAGGCTGCTAAGCGTGTATTAGCTATTAGAAACGATGTTATCTTTTTGATAGTGGGGGATGGGATATTGAGGAAAGATTTAGAAAGGTTAACTGAAAATTTGGGTATTGCGAGCAAAGTGATTTTCACTGGAGTAAGGAGCGACATCAATGAAATATATAATACAATAGATCTCTTTGTTTCCACTTCTCTTGATGAAGGATTACCGATGGTTGTTCTTGAAGCATTAGCGGCAAAAGTTCCGGTAATTGCTACTAATGTAGGAGCCGTTTCAAAAATTGTTCAGAACGGAAGAACTGGTATTTTATTGGAACCCAAAGATGTAGATGCTTTGACTAATTCTACTCTTGAACTTCTTGGTGATGAGAAAAAATCTTGTGAATTGGCTGATAGAGGTTACCAATTAGTGTTAAATGAATTTTCGGCAGAAGTTATGACCCAAAAATATGAAGAGGTTTATAGCGAACTTTTAGTTAAGCATAATACAATTTGAGCCTATAGATGAGTCAAATTAGATTCGTGAAAGACATGCCAATCGAGCGAAAACTTAAGGGGATTTTTCTGAGTATATTGCCAAATAGAGCAATAATCTGGCTAAAAAGGTTACACTATCTTAACTCACTTAAGAAATTTGGGAATAGGAACGAACCTGACTTAAAAATCCTTAGATATATTGTAGGTAAGGGCGAAACCGTTATTGATATTGGAGCCAATGTTGGTTGGTATACTACGGTGCTTTCAGATTTAGTTTCCAGTTCGGGACATGTTATCAGTATAGAGCCAGTTCCAGAAACATTCACAATATTATCTTGGTGTGTCAAGAGGCTTTCTCTACCCAATGTTGAGCTCTTTAATTATGCGATCTCGGACAAAGAAGGTTTAGGTAAGATGGAGGTACCTAAATATGATTTTGGTGGGTCTAATTTCTATCAGGCTAGGCTTGTAAATGGAAAGAAACGAGATAGCACCTCCAGGAATTTTACTGTGAAGCTCAAATCTCTTGATAGTTTGATTACAAGTTTCAAAAAGGGGGTCTCGTTCATTAAGTGTGATGTGGAGGGTCATGAATTGGCGGTTATCAAGGGCGCTTCAGAAATTATTACAAGATTTAAGCCTGCTTGGCTCATCGAGCTTTCTTCGGATCCAGATAAGGAAGGTTCAACAGCCTGGGAGCTTTTACACATTCTCTATGAGGTTGGGTACAAATCCTACTGGTTTGATGGATACAAGCTAAGAGAACATTTAATTGGTAACAAGTCTGTTAACTACTTTTTTCTTACACCTGATCATCTAAATCAGCTTATTTGCAGATGCCCTCATCTTTTGTTGCCTTGAGGAAAGCGAATAAATCCTGCCGTAGGTATCAGAATGGTATGGTACAGTAATGTGGAGAAATGCATAGATTTCTAAAAGACTTTCTTATCATGTTATCTTTACTTGCAGCAGCCTTAGTAGCTTGCAAGCGGGGGGAGTCGATGTTTAAACCACCTAAAGTTGATCACGACCAAGAATTTATTCGAATTGCCAATGACGGTTGTCATCTTAACAAATTGGGAAGATATAAAGTGGCCAAGGAGTTGTTGTTATTGCTTACTCAAATTGCCAGGTTAAAGAACCCTTGGTTTTAAGGATTGGTGAGGGTAAATACACACAATAGAGAGATGAATAGATGGGAACTTTTAAAGCGAAAGATAAAACAATTTGGGTGACCTGGGAACACCAACGCAGAAATATTTCGCTGAGTGAAAGGTTAAATATTAAATTGTATGAATTTGATCTCAAGGGTCCTCGTTGCCTTAGATATCCAGTTCTCATTTTTAGAACGGTATACCTGCTTATTATAAAAAGGCCAAGGACTTTATTTGTTGAAAATCCTTCAATCGTCCTTGCTTTACTTGCAGTAATATATAAAAAAATCACTAGAGCTAAAGCAGTCGTCGATGCCCATAATTCAGTTATCGACCATTTGAATTCAAGAGAACCTTTGTTGACTAATTTAACTAAATACATAATTCGTAACACCGATTTGACCATCGTAACGAATAGTAATCTCAAAAACGAGATTGAAAAATACAGTGGCAAGGGATTTGTTTTACCGGACCCGATACCTCATTTTCCTAAGATCGAACCTATTAGACTGAAGGGGAGATACAATATCCTTTATATCTCGTCTTTTGGTGAGGATGAACCCATAGAAGAGGTAATTGGTGCGGCCAAAAGACTTGATAAAAATATATTTATTTACATCACTGGAAATTACAGGAGATACTTGCAAAAACTTCCTGAAAAAATACCCACAAATGTAATCTTTACTGGTTATCTTCCAGAGGAGAAATACATTCAAATGCTTCATTCTGTTGATTTGATTATGGATTTGACAAAATCTGAAGATTGCCTGGTTTGTGGAATGTATGAAGCACTTGCTGTTGAGAAATCTTTGATACTTTCTGATAAGAAAGCTTTAAGGGACTATTTTAATTCTGGCGCAGTTTTTACAGCGAATACTCCATCAGACATAGCGAGATCAATAAATACAGTACTTAAAAAGAAGAAAACTATATGTAAAGAAATTGCATATATCAAAACCATAAAGCAAAAAATGTGGGAAGCAGACTTCAAAAAACTGTTACTCCGTTTAACCATATCTTCTTGACTAAATTATATGCCGCCTATTGCGAAGAAGCTGGAATCAGAGACGGCATCAGAGACAATGAATCAAAAAATAGCAAAGACTACATTCTACATAATTGAGAAGCTGCGCAGAGAGCCTTTATTTAGATATTTAAAGGAACTTGAAGAAAATCAATGGCTCTCCCCAGATGAGATTAGGGAATTGCAATGGAGAAAGTTATTGAAGTTAATGGAACATGCCTATGAAAATGTGCGCTATTATCACAACTTGTTTAAAAAACATAACATATATCCGAATGATATAAGTAATCCAGAGGATTTCGCTAAGATTCCTATTTTAACTAAGGAAACTTTAAGGAAGAATGTGCAAAATATGTTGGCGGTTAACCATAGTAAGCCTCTTACCTTAGCTGAAACCTCTGGTTCTACTGGTATACCTCTAGAATTTTACAAAGATAGGAGAGCTACAGGATATGCCAATGCCGCTATGTATAGAGGGCATAGGTGGTATGGCTTGGATATCGGTGCAAAAGAAGCTATGTTGTGGGGTGTTCCTGTAAATTGGAAGGAAAGGCTAAAAACAAAGGCAAAGGACTTACTTCTTAACAGATTTAGAGAGAAAGAATATAATTTATATCCTGAAACTTTAAATCGCTTTTATCAAATGATGTTGAGAAAAAAACCAGAATACCTTACGGGTTATACCTCTATGGTTTATCAATTTGCCCTTTTTATAAAAGAAAATGCTTTAAATGGTAAGATTCTAAATTTCAAAATGGTTAAATGTACTTCAGAGACTATTAGTGAGTTTCAAAGAGATTTAATTGAGTCAGTTTTCGGATGTCAGCTTGTGAGCGAATATGGGGCCGCAGAGACAGGTCTAATAGCTTTCCAATGTCCATCAGGTGGTCATCATCTTATGGCCGACTGTACCTATACCGAGTTTCTGGAAACTGACTTAAAAAATGATGCCAATCTCAAGAAAATAATTGTAACGGATTTAAACAACTACTCCTTTCCCATCATCAGATATGATATTGGTGATATGGGTACGGCTTCAAGTAAAATTTGTAAATGCGGAAGAGGTTTGCCCCTTATTGAAAAGATAGTGGGTAGGACAGACGATGTAGTAATTACCCCAGATGGAAAGCATCTCCATAGCTATATTTTTGATTACATTATAAAAGATTTAATCAATAGAGATGGGGGAATTCGGCAATTTAAGATTTATCAAGAAACCGTCAATAAAATAAAAATGGAAATAGTCAAAGATAGTAATTTCTCAAAGCAAACCATTGAATATTTGGATATAAAAATTCACCAATATTTTGGTGAATCTATGAATATTGACTATGAATTTGTTAACCTGATTCCAAGAGAAAAATCGGGCAAATTGAGAAACTTTGTATCTCTTATTTCTTAAGGCATAAAATCTGAGTGTTACTTATTGAGTTTAGATACCTCAATTTTGTATGGTGATTTGGTAATTTTTAGAACAGAGTGGTCTAAAAATAGGCACTTAATAGAAAAGCACAATTACAGAGAGGATGACTATGATTTTGTTAATAAGTAAGTTAAGATGGTACGGCAAAAAGTCAAAATTTGCTCTAGGGCACTACAGATGCAAAATGCATCGCATTGAAAATAAATGGGTTACATTTTGAGGCTTAACCAGTTATAGCTTTTAATTGGACTTTTTGCCGTACTATCAGTTAAGTCCTTAAAATCGTTTTCTGTCGCTTGGCACAAGAATTGCATAAATATTTTAGAATCAGAAGCTTAACTTTCAGTGGGTGAGTCAAAAAATCTGGGAGGGAGCATCAATGAAGAAATTCCCGGTTTTCGGTATTGTAATGTTAGCAGTTTTCTTCTCGTGGGGTGAGGTAAGCTCCACAACTTATTATGTATCCAAGACTGGCAACGATGCCAACTCTGGACTGGACACGGCCAACGCCTGGGCCACGATAAACCACGCCGCTCAGACTCTGCAGGCTGGGGATACAGTGCTGATTATGGAGGGAAGATACTATGAGAGTAACATTATTCCAGCAAATTCGGGTACATACTCTAATAGGATAGTCTATAAAGCATACCCAGGAGCCGATGTATGGATAGATGCTCAGCATAGTATCCATCATGTCTGGCGGTTCGGCAAGGATCACCAGCCCGATAGTGCAAGAAATTATATCACTGTGGACTCTGTAAACATAGTTAACAGTGGTGATGTCACTAAAACCAACGACTGGGGAGGACAGGCAATCTTCATCTGGGAATGTAAAAAATTAGAGTTTAAAAATTGTGTTATCTGCAGCACTCAAGGGGACGACAATGTTGGAGCTTTTTTTATCCAATTTTCCGATTCGATAACGATAAAAAATTGCACCATATTTCATAACCGAGAGGATACATTGGCTTTTGAGCCAGTTAAAATGAACAATACGGGCATAACAATATATGGAAGCAGTTCTCACGATCCTACACCTCGGAGGACAAGGGAAATCCGAATTGAAAATTGCGAATTTTACGATATGAATGTTGGGATAAAATATAAAGAACCAGGAGAACCAGGGCATTTCTATTGTTTAAACAATAAAATTCACGATATAATAATAGGTATCCACGCTCGTTATGACTCGACAATAGTTAAAAACAATTTGATTTACGATGGACGAGGGAGCGAATCTTATGGAATCCAGATTGGTTTTGATTTGGGAGATGTTACTGGTGGTGATTATTCCAAGGTAGAACATAATACTGTGGTGAATATGACTCAGGCGAGTATTAGCATCCCCGAGGAGAGTCCATCTAACCCCCCAGGTGGCGCTAACGGTGTCACCGTCAAAAATAATATATGCTACATATATGGGGGGTATAGGGGGTTAGAGATGTGGACGGAAAATCCAGACGCCAGTCAACCTGATTCCTATTATGTCGATTATAATTGTTATTATGATGCCTCGGAATATATCCAGCAATGGAACCATTATACAAATTATACTTTAAGCGGTATTAGAACATCTAAAGGGTGTGAAATCCATGGGATGAAAGCTGATCCTATGTTTGTTGACCCTGCCAGTGATGACTACCGCTTGCGTGAGGGTTCACCCTGCATCAGGGCTGCTGATGATGGGGGAGATATAGGGGCACTCCCTTACGACGGTTGGGATGACACAAACCCGCCTTATATTGCGGACACGAGCTGGACATCGGATGGAAATCTACCCCATATTCATTTTGCTATTCGGGACAAAGGTATAGGGGTTGATAGCGCTACCATTGTAATGAAAGTTGACTTTGGGGATGGGGATACGGTTGCTGTTCATCCTTCCATTACAGAAGATAGCAAGAGAGCAAAGGAATACTATCTTGATTATACCTTTCCTACCTCAAACGCTTATCCTGTAATTATACGAGCTACGGACCTACCAAAGAAGGGTCAAGAAGTTAGGGTTATGTGTGATACCTTGTGGCCCATCGGTCAACCAGGTCAACCCCAATGGCGATAGAGGTGTACTATGAGGAGAAGAGTCCGTAAGACGAGTAATATCCAAGCGTTAGGGAAGGAACAGTCCACGAACCTAATGCCTGTTCCTGCTATACTTTTGAGAGAGGGGAAATTGACCCAAAAATTGCGGATGTTGCCATTTTTTCTACTGACTATCGTGGTTCTCTACTCTGTTTTGTCTCCTGGGAACACCTCTGCGTTGGGGCAGGAAAATGCACTTGTTTTTCACTGGTCGCCTCCGAAAACTGGGGCTCCTGTTGACCATTATAAGGTCTATAGGGCGGTAGATGTAAACAATGATACGAGCTATAAGTTCGTAAAGATTGCTTATGATACTATATCTTCTATTGTCGGCTCAGCCGGGCATACCTATTGGGTTAAAGTCTCTGCTGTGGACTCAGATGGAGTGGAGGGGCCATTGTCTGAAGCCTCTCCTGATACTACCTTATCGGGTGTTGATGAGACTCAAGGGAAAGAATTGCCTAAAAGATTTTCACTAAGTCAAAATTTCCCCAATCCGTTCAATTCGTCCACCACCATCCGCTACACCGTCCCCCAGGTGATAGGTGAAAGGTTTAAGGTGAAAGGGGAACCTAACGCCTCTCACCTCATACCCATAACCTTAAAAGTTTACAATAGCTTGGGAGAGAAGGTGAGAGATCTGATTGACGGAGAAAAGGAGCCGGGTTATTATAGGGTCGTGTGGGATGGAAGGGACAATTTTGGGGAAGAGGTTTGCAGTGGGGTATATTTTTATAGGTTAGAGGTGGTAGGTGATAGGTTAAAGGCGAGAAAGACGAAAAGGATGGTGGTAATCAGGTGATAGGTGAGTGATAGGTTAGAGGTGATAGGTAGAAGGTAGAAGGTAGAAGGTGGAAGGTGGTAGGTTTAAGGTAAAAGACAATAAGAAGATAGAGAGCTTTGGGGATTTGGAGGTATACAAAAGGCTTTGTGATCTGCATTTGGAGATTAGCAAGTTCTCTCTTAAGTTCCCTAAGTTTGAGCTTTATGAATTAGGATCGCAGATAAGAAGGTCTTCTAATTCCATAGCAGCTAATTTAGCTGAGGGCTGGAATAACAAGCACATAAATATCTACTTGGAGGGGATAAATCGTTCTCTTGGGGAGCTCCAAGAGACTCTGCATCACTTGTTCATAGCTTTTCGCAAGGATTATTTGACCAGGGGGCAATACGAGAGGTTGAGTAAGTCCTACGAGGAGTGTGGAAAGATGCTGAGAGCATTGGAGAAATCCTTGCTCAAATGGAAGGATGAGCATCGCCTCTCCACTTAACACCTAACACCTATCACCCGTCTTCTCTAAGCTATTTCCTAAAACCTAACACCTTCCTATCCATAGGAAATGTCTATAAAGAAATTCTGGAGAATATTTTTAATCTCTCTCTTGGTGATCTTTGCCTATCATCCGATGTTCTTTAGTTTGGTGGATAGATGGCATTGGGATCCTGACTACTCCCATGGTTTTCTCATCCTTCCCATTTCCCTTTTTATCGTCTGGCGAAAGAGAGGGAGAATATCATCCATTGGAAATGATCCAGCGGAGTTTGGGTTACCCGTGTTGATATTCGGTTGTCTTTTATATATTTTGAGCACGTTAACCTGGTCTTCAACTGGTACAAACATCTCTTTCTTGATGGTCTTAGGGGGACTGCTCCTTTGGCTCACTGGAAGAGAGATGACCACAGAGCTCCTTTTCCCCTGGTTATATCTTGTTTTCCTCTTCCCTTTCCCGGATAGTCTCTACAATCAAATCACCCTTCCCCTTAAACTTTTTGCCAGCAGATTATCGATGATAATTCTTTCCTCTCTTGGTGTCTCCGCCGTTAGGGAGGGGAATGTCATCTATCTGCCTAATCTTACTATGGAAGTGGCAACTGCCTGCAGTGGGCTCAGGTCTCTGATTTCATTGATGGCTCTTGGCGCCATCTTTTCTTATCTTCATCAGAAGATTCTTTGGAAGAGAGCGGTTCTATTTCTTTTTACTATCCCTATAGCCATTGCTGCCAACATAGCGAGAATCTCCCTTACCGGGGTTCTTTCACATCTTTTTGGAAGAGAGATGGCAGAGGGCTTTTTTCATAAATTCTCCGGGATTACGGTCTTTGCCTTTTCCCTGATTTTGTTAGCTATATTTGGGGCTATCTTAAAGGGGAAGACTGCCACTGAAGAACACAGATGACCGCAGATTTTGTAGATTTTGAACCTTAAATCGTGAGAACTTCCATTTTTAGACAGGATTGACAGGATGAACAGGGTAAATAACATTCATTCAGCACCGAAGGTCACCGAATAAAAATCCTGCGTTATGCGTTAGGGAACCACAACATTTTAAAAGCCCTAAAAAGTCCAACTTTCTCTGAAATATTTCACTTTCTGTGGCAAAAGGATGAATAGAGTGCAGAAAAGTTACTGGGTAGCACTTGCCATTGTTGCCCTGACTGGGTTTTATACTAACTATCTGACTTACTTTGCTGAGTCTTCCAAGGTGGTTTCCTCTTTTGGGAATTTACCAGAGAGACTTGGGGATTGGGAAGGCATAGAGCTTGAGTTCGACGATTATGTCTATGCGGCGGTGAGGGCAGATACTACTTTCTTCAGGAGGTATACTAACGGGGGGGACGAAAGTATTTACTTCTATTTAGGTTACTATTCGCAACAAAGCGGATCATTTTTGGAGCATACCCCGGGCACCTGTTATCCTGCTTTGGGATGGACGGTGCTTGAGAAAGGAAGGGAACCGATAAATATAAGCGAAAAAAAAATCAAGGTTGATAAACTCCTCCTTCGCAAAGGTGACCAGACTCGGCTCGTCCTGTATTGGTTTCAATCCGGAGACAAGGTGACCAGTGACGAACTGAGGCAAAGGATCAAATTAATTATGAAGAGAATTTTAGGCAAGCGAAGTGATAGGGCTCTAATTCGGATCTCTGCACCAGTTATGGGGGGTAACCCGCAGGCAACCTTGAAGTTAGAAAAGGAGTTCATTCAACAGATTTTCCCCTATATATGTGAATCCTTACCGCATTGAACGATTGTTGATATTCTGCCACGAGGTCCTCAATTCAATTTCTTAAAGAAAGGACTTGGAAGTTCTTCGAGAATATGATATAGTACAGGGCGGAGAGATTTTACTCCTTATAGCCGCGAGCTCCAGCTATTAGAATCTGAAGGATGCGGAGAGATAATAAATATCTGTCTCTCCAGTGAATAAAGATACGAATGGAAGAACCTTTTGAACATAGAAGATACATTCTTATTGTATTTATCCTGCTTCTCCTGTCTAACTTGATTCCTCTGTGGTCTGTGAAGTTTCCGCCGTTGCAGGATTACCCTAACCATTTAGCCCGAGCGAAGATAATTGCCGACTACAGTTCCGAGAGCATATACCAGCGGAATTTCTCTATAAGCTATTACCCTCTGCCCAATTTAATTTCTGATTTCATCTTAGTCCCCCTTGTCCGTTTTGTTTCCCCTTTACTTGCTGGTAAATTACTGCTTAGTTTTTATTTGCTTTTGCTACCATTGGCTGTTGCCTGCTTTGTTGCCACCGTGGAACCCAGAAATCTATCTTATGCTATGATTGCGGTATTATGGGCTTATAATTGGTTTTTTAATATGGGGTATTTGAATTACTATGCAAGTATTTCCATATTCTTCTTATGTTTATCCCTCGGATTGAGATATTATGGAAAACCATCGATTAGAAAGTGGATTATCCTTTTGATGAGCTGGGTTGTCCTTTACTTTTCGCATCTGTTTTCTTACACCTTGATGATGCTTACTCTCCCCCTGTTTGTGGTATTCAAGATCTTTGAAGATCGTCGAAGGGTTATAAAAATTTTTCTGACAGCTCTTCCCTCCTTGGCTTTATTTATTTTCTATATGAGTTCTGGTGGGGGGAGTCAGCGGATTTATTTCCGCACACTTTACAAAAAGCTTTTAGCATTAGGAGGAATGTATATAAACTTTTCTCCGTTAAAGGATATTTTCTTGCTGATGTGCACCGTGGTGTTGATAATGGGCTTTAGCTCAGACTGGTTCCATCGTTCTCCCTTAAGGAAAAGCAAATGGCTATGGGTATTCATATCCCTATTTATAGTGTATCTGATTCTCCCCTATGGGTTCCATGGAGGAGGGGACGTAGATGTTCGTATGTTGCCATTTCTTATGTTTATTGGTCTTGTTTTAGTGAAACCTCCAGAAGAGAAAATGATCAAATATTTTCTTCCTGCTGTTGTAACTATACAATTCTTACAGGTCGGCACGACATTTGTCAATTATAGATCTATTGATAAGGAGTTAGAGCCTTCTTATGAGGCGATGATGAAAAATCCGCCCTACAAGGTCATTTTACCCATCAATTGCATCGCGGAAAAGGGCCGTATCAATCCTTACCAGCATTTTTGGGCTTACTATGTAATTGAAAAAGCGGGTATTACCCCTTATCTGTTTGCTTACAGGGGTCAACAGCCATTGAGATATAGAAAAGCATACTATGCTCCAGACGAATTTTACTATAAGTTCAAAGGAGCTATTGACTGGAAGGAATTTTTGCCCCAATATGATTATGTTTTAGTTTTTGGCCATGAAAAACGGTTGGAGCAGTTTCTCAAGGAGACCACCACCTTTTTGTATAGGGATGAGGTGGCAAGCGTATTTAGAATTGGAAATTAAGAGAAGCAGTTCCTTTCTGTAGAACTTTTATTGTGTTCATTTGAAATATCACGAAAATTTGTATAAATTTGATTGAAACAAAATGAGGTGGCAGAATCGGGGTTCTGCTTCCTCGAAGATGCCTACTCAGTTTATCTCGTTAATTCTGTTAAAAAGGAGTTTGTAGAATTAATTGGGACGCAGCTTTTCGCTGATAACCGCAGTCGTCTTAAATTGGGACAACCTGCATTTATCTGCGTTCAAATAGGAGGTAAAGGAGATGAAGTTAAAAAAAGCCACGGTTCCTTTTGTTATCTTCCTCCTTAGCCTTTCTTTGGGGGTGAAATCCCTTCTCGCCGATTCCCTCTCTATTGGCTTCTGTTGGTCACCTCCTACTCAAGGATCACCAGTGGATCACTATAACATTTACGAATCAGTTGATAGTTCGGAGTATGTAGAGGTGGCAACAGCGACGGATACTTGTTCTTCCATAGAGGGTTTACGAGGCCACACCTATAAGGTGCGGGTAGCGGCAGTAGATTCTATTGGTAATGTTGGACCCCTCTCTCCAGAGTCACCTTCCTATACAGTGCTAACCTTAACAAGAGTTACCTTAGAGGACCTGGATTCCGGTTCTCCCAAATACTCCAACGAAGAATCAGTGAGGGTCAAGATAGAGGAGTATAAAGGGGGCATAACTGAGATGAGATTGGCACAGGATGCCCTCTTCTCCATTAATTCCACAGATTGGCAAGAGCTCACTCCTGAATTATCCTATATGCTCACTTCTGGGGATGGGTTAAGGGAGATTTATACCCAGTTGCGAGATTCTCTAGGGTACACGAGTCAGGTGGTTTGCGAGAGTATCTTCTTGGATACGGCTCCACCGCAGGCCAAGGTCTCAGGGTTGCCTGATTATATTAATACCCTCTCTTTTCAGATACCCTATACCTATTCCGATCCATATCCTTCAAGTGGTGTGACCCAAGTGGAGCTTTTCTATAAGAAGAATGGTGAGGGTTGGGTAAGTTATGGAACTGAGAGCCCTGATGGGAGCTTTTCTTTCCATTCAGGGAGGGAGGGGACCTACTTCTTTGTGGTGGTGGCGGAAGATTCGGCGGGCAACATCGAGAACCAGATCTTTGAGGCCGAGGATTCCGTGGTTGTAGATACTACGGCTCCTGTGCTGGAGAGTCTGATAATGGGGGACATAAGTTCGGGTTCACCCCGGTTTACCAATAGCGACTCCCTTGCCCTTTCCCTTTTCTATACCGGTTCACCGAGCCAGATGAGATTGGCTGAGGACCCCAGTTTTTCCGTGAATTCGACTGGGTGGATCGATATAGCCGAAAGCTACTTGTATATTCTAACTCCAGGTGCCGAGGGATGGCGGAGTGTTTTTGCTCAAGTGAGAGATCCAGCAGGTAATAGAAGCTCTATTTTGAGCAAGAGCATTTTTTTAGATAAGGCACCACCACAGGCTGAGGTTTCCGGTTTGCCAGATTATATCAACCAGGTCAATTTCCAAATTCCTTATACCTACTCCGACCCAGCTCCTTCAAGCGGTGTAGCCCAAGTGAAGCTTTATTATAGGAAGAAGGGGGGGGAGTGGCATCTTTATGGTAGTGCCTCCCCTGGTAATCCTATTATTTTCAATGCTACCGGCGATACGCTTTATCTCTTTGAGATGATTGCCGAGGATTCAGCGGGAAATTGGGAGGAGAGGAGTTTCCTGGCTGAGGATTCGGTGGTGGTGAAAACTGATCGACTATCTTGTTCTATTAGCTTGTCCAACCGCCCCCCTTCCTCCAGTCGATACACGAACGGCGATACCGTAGTTGTTGCCCTTGGTTATGGTGGTTACCCCAATTCAGTAAGGCTGGCAGAGGATCCCTCCTTTAATATGAATTCTACTGGGTGGATCCCCCTCCAAGACACCTTGATGTTTGTTCTCTCCCCCTCCTTGGGTGATGGCTGGCGCAGGGTATATGCCCAGGTTAAGGATGTTGCCGACAATCTAAGCCCTGTAGCAAATGACAGCATCTTCCTGGATCGAGTGAACCCAACATCCTGGGTGACAGAGGTTCCGGACTCCTCTAATGCTTCCTTTTTTGAAATTCACTTTGCAGCCACGGATTCTCAACCATCAAGTGGTATTTACCAAATACAGCTATTCTACAAGTACAAGTGGAAAGAGGTAGACTGGATACTTTCCGGGGAGGCTGCATCAGGGAGCACCTTTTACTTTTCTGCCGATAGCGGAGATGGGTACTATTGGTTTCAGACCATTGCCCAGGATAGCGCCGGGAATGTGGAAGCCTTCACCGATGCTCCCGAAGGCTCAACCTTGGTGGACACAAAAGGCCCTGTGGTTACCATCTATTCCCCATCGCCTGGCGAGACTTTAAGCTGTGGAGCTCAAACCCAAATTCTCTGGAGCGCCACAGATGAGAATGACATCCTGACACTTCACATTTTCTATAAATTCCAAGAAGAAACGGAATGGGACTCCATAGCAGTCGTTGAAGGCAGTGACAGCACATACCTATGGCAAGTTCCCAATATTGTTTCGGATAGCTGCCAGTTGAGGGTGGTAGCTTATGATTTCCTGCACAACAGCGGACAGGGCCAAACCAAAGGTTTTTTCAGCATAGTGGATAGAACCCCTCCCCAGGTTCAGGTTTTGGTGCCCAATGGGGGGGAGAGGTGGAGGGTAGGGGAGAGGGATACCATTAAGTTTAAGGCTGAAGACAATATAGGGATTGAGAGTCTGAGTGTTTTCCTCTCCTATGATGGAGGGAGGACCTATGGGGATACAATAGCTCGAGGTGTAGTAGCTGATTCCTTATTTGTCTGGGAGATTACTGATAGTCTGACTTCTGATAGCTGTATCGTCAGAATTTTGGCCTATGACAGGTCAGGGAATGTGGGGATGGATGAAAGTGACTCTTCGTTTATCATCTTGCCTCCGGAGGGGGTGGACAACCAAGGGTTAACTGCCAATCTTCCTAAGGAATTTGGCCTTGCCCAGAACTATCCCAATCCTTTTAATCCAACAACCGTGATTCGTTACTCGTTACCCGGAGACCGTTACCAACCCTCAGCCATTGGGGGTTCACGAGCAGGGGCTACGAGCACGATCCACGTTAGTTTGAAGGTCTATAATGTATTGGGGGGACTGGTGAGGACGCTGGTGGATGAAGAGCAAAAACCTGGTTACTATCGGGTCCTTTGGGATGGAAGGGATAGCTGGGGCAAACCAGTAGCCAGTGGGGTATACATTTGTAGGTTACAGGTGATAGGTGATAGGGGTAAGATGATAAAGAGTAGGAAAATGGTGTTGATTAGATGAGTGGAAGAAGGTTATAATAGAATGGAGTAGGAGGAGACTTTTGATTCTTTGCGCGTTCCTCTTTTATAGATAATTGCTCCCAATGATCGTGCGCTTGTAGACACTGAAGATTGAGTAATGATAAATCGCAAAACATCCAGAAGACCACGAGATTATTTATAGAGATATTTACACCTGCTCCAATTGTGAAAAACATCGATATTCTGTAGAGTATCTCTAATCTATGAGAATTACCCACTATTTGTAGTTTTTGTATAGATTGATGGCAGTTTTATGTCAAGAGGCGGAATTTCTAAGAAATTCCGCCTCTTTGGTTTAGAACCTGAAGTTGAGGCAGGCAGTTGCGTAGGTACGGGTCATATCCATTTTAATCACAGCCTCGTTGCTGGGAGGATTGATTTCAGGATCAGAAAAGAGATAGTAGCCTCCCCATCTTGCCCTTTCCAGTTTTCCCTGGGCGAAGAAGATCCTGTACCCGATCTCTCCACCTAAACTGAACTTAGGGGAGAAGGGGTATTCAGCTCCCACTGCCGGGCTTACCCCCCAAAACCCTAATAACTCTTCCATCACTTTTTCATCGGCTTCGCTTAGATAATCCCCTAAGGATGAGTTATCATCGATCTCCAAAGTGGCAAAGGATTTGAGCAACATCAAGGAAAAATAGGGAGTAATCTCCTTCAATTCCTTCTCCCCCAGAAGTAACTTAAAGCCTAAATTGGGGACGAAGAGAGAGGCTGTGGCCTGCCCGCCCAAGTATTCCTCCCTAAAATCGATTTGTAAAAGGTCCGCTCCCCCATAGAGGGAAAATCGGGGGGAAAGTTCCAGCCCGATGTAGTTGGTTCCATACTTGGCAGAAGGCCTTATCCCCAAAACAATTCCCCCCTGGGCTGAGCTAATCAGAATTAAAGTGAGGGAAAACAGCCCAATTGTCCATTTTTTCATCACTCCTCCTTTTTTAGAGAAGATATAGGGGCCTGATATGGATGTCAAGGGGAGAAAAAGGCTTGACTTTAGGGAAGAGTGGCTTATATTTTGAGGTAAATTGGCCTTTGTAAATGAATGGCCTCCAGGGGATGAGTAGATACCGAAATGGAGATGGTCAATGATCAATGAGCAACCATCGATGAAAAACGGCACGCACCTTAGGATCTCTGATTTGCCTTAAGTTCTCAAATGTTGTTAATCATCGATGGAGCTCCTTCCGTGAGATTCTGTGAAGAATCACCTCGATTTGAGATATATGCGGTTGGCCATCAGGTTGGCCAGGAGAGGATGGGGCAAGACCAGCCCCAACCCTTTAGTGGGCGCGGTAATAGTGAATGATGGAGAGGTGGTGGGGAAGGGTTATCACCGAGCAGTTGGTGAGCCTCACGCTGAAGTGGTCGCCTTGAAGGAAGCGGGTGGAAGGGCCGAGGGTGCTGTTCTTTATGTCAATTTAGAGCCATGTTGTCATTGGGGAAGGACCCCCCCCTGTACTGAGGCCATCCTCAGGGCGAAGATATCTAAGGTGGTAGCCTCAATTAGGGACCCGAATCCCCTCGTTGATGGCAAGGGATTCGCCGAGCTCTCTTCCCAGGGCATTGCTGTAGAGGTGGGACTTTTGGCTGAAGAGGCGACCCAGTTAAATGAAGCATATCTTAAGTATGTGCGCACTAAATTGCCTTTTGTTATCCTGAAGGTAGCCCAGACCCTGGACGGTAAGATCGCCACCACAGAGGGGATCTCAAGATATATTACCTCCTTTGAGTCACGGCGCAGCGTACATCGCCTGCGCAGTGGGGTAGATGCTGTTGTTGTCGGCATTGGAACCGTTTTGCAGGATGATCCCCAATTGACCGTGAGGCATATCAAGGGTAAGTCCCCTTTGAGGATCGTGTTGGATAGTAAAGGAAGGACCCCTCCGGGGGCCAATGTGCTCTCCTCTGATGGTAAATTGATTATAATGACTACTTCGCAGGCTTCCCCTGCGTGGAAGGAGAAGATGGAAAAGAGGGGGGCAAAGATATGGGAGGTACCCGCAACCAGTGATGGTATGATAGATCTGAGGGAGGCTGCAAAGGTCTTAGGCGCCAAAGGGATAACTTCCCTGTTGATAGAAGGGGGAAGGGAAGTTTTTACCTCCGCTCTGCGGGAGGGTATAGTGGACAAAGTGCTCATCTTCCTCTCCCCAAAGATTATGGGGGAGGGCAGGGGGGGATTTGGGGATCTGGGGGTGAGGGAACTTTCCTCGCTTTACAGACTTTATAATATGAAGGTCCGAAAGATAGGTGAAGACCTTCTCATAACTGCCTATGTTCACCGGAATAGTTGAAGAACTGGGAAGATTAGAGGGGATCTCTTCCATTGCCAGGGGGAGCCAGTTGAGGATAGGGGCTGATTTGGTTTTAGATGGATTAGAGGAGGGAGAGAGCTTAGCCGTAGATGGGGTTTGCCTCACAGTGACCGAAGTAGGTAGATCCTCCTTCTCAGTGCAAGTGGTGAAGAATACCCTTGAGGAGACTACGTTGGGGAGGGTGAAGGTTGGGGAGAAATTAAACTTAGAGAGATCCCTCTCCCTTGCCTCCCGCCTCGGAGGTTGGATTTTCAGCGGACATATTGATACGGTGGGAAGGATAAGGGGAAAGATAGATACTTCCCTAACCATAGAGGTAGACCGAAAGTTCATTCCCTTCTTAGTGGAGAAGGGCTCTGTGGCCATAAATGGGGTCAACCTCACCGTAGGGAAGATCGCAGGGGATCGGTTCTCTATCTTTCTTATTCCCTATACCTTGATGGCTACAAACTTGGGTGAGAAGAAGGTGGGAGATAGGGTTAATGTGGAGTTTGACCTTTTCGTCAAGTACCTGCAAGCTATCCAGAGGAATTATGGAAAAGATATTTAGCCAGATAGCTGAGGCCATTGAGGATGTAAAGAAGGGGAAAATGGTGATAGTAGTCGATGATGAGGATAGGGAGAATGAAGGGGATTTTATTATGGCCGCTGAAAAGGTTACCCCTGAGGCCATTAATTTTATGACCAAGTATGGGAGAGGCCTCATCTGTGTGCCGATGACTAAGGAGAGGCTGGAGGAGTTGAAGCTCTCCCCTATGGTCGCTGAGAATACGGCAAAATGGGGGACGCCTTTTACAGTTTCTGTTGACGCTATTAGAAACACTACTACGGGGATTTCTGCATATGATCGAGCAGAGACCATTAAGGTCTTGATTGATCCGCAAACCCGACCGGAGGATCTGGCCCGGCCAGGCCACATCTTTCCCCTGAAGGCTATGGATGGAGGCGTATTACGCAGGGCGGGTCACACCGAGGCAGTGGTTGACCTGGCTAAGTTAGCTGGTCTTTACCCGGCAGGTATCCTCTGTGAGATAATGGATGATGATGGTTCGATGGCCAAATTACCCAGACTGAAAGAATTGGCTCAGAAGCATGGCTTAAGGCTTATTAGCATAAAAGATCTAATCAGCTATCGTCGCCGCACCGAGAAGTTGGTAGTTAGGGTTGTAACTACCAATTTGCCCAGCAAATTTGGTAATTTTAAACTTCACCTCTACGAGAGCCTGATTACCGGCAACCACCACATTGCCTTGGTCAAGGGTGAGGTTGCTGGTAAGAAGAATGTTTTGGTCAGGGTTCATTCCCAGTGTCTCACAGGGGATATTTTTGGTTCTTTAAGGTGTGATTGCGGCGAGCAGTTGGCCTATGCCCTGGGGATGATAGAAAAAGAGGGGCTGGGTGTATTTTTATATATGAGACAGGAGGGAAGGGGTATTGGTCTGGCTAACAAGCTTAGGGCTTATGTGCTGCAAGATGAGGGAAAGGATACGGTGGAAGCTAATCAAGCCCTGGGTTTCCCCCCGGATCTAAGGGACTATGGGATAGGTGCCCAAATATTGGCTGATTTGGGCCTGACAACGGTAAGGATAATGACCAATAATCCTAAAAAGATCGCTGGTTTAGAAGGATATGGCCTGAAGGTGGTGGAGAGGGTCCCCATAGAGGTTCCTCCCAATCGGGAGAACCTTAAATATCTGAGGACAAAGAGAGAGAAATTGGGGCATCTCCTTAATATCTAATATTAGGGTCAGGGAGAGTAAATGGGAGGATGGACTTGGTAATTAACCCAATTATTCATAAACTGATTAACAATAGGCCTAACCTTTTTTAGCTATTTATGGTTCTCCGCCTCTTTCGGGCAAGGCCGAAAAACAGGGCTCAACGGTGGTGGAGGGTGAACAGCGGCAATTTATGAATAGAGTGGATTAACCCCCCTGAGAAGGAGGAGAAATGGGCAAGGAGATTAAAGGGCAACTAAGGGCAGAAGGAAGAAGGTTTGCCATAGTGGTAGGGAGGTTCAATGAGCTGATTAGTGTCCGTCTTTTAGAGGGGGCCTTGGATTGCCTCCGCAGGCATGGAGCGGAGGAAAAGGGACTGGATATCTTTTGGGTGCCAGGGGCCTTTGAGCTTCCGCTTTTAGCCAAAAGGTTAGCCCACACGGGGAGGTATGATGCTCTCATCTGCTTAGGCGCAGTGATTAGGGGGGAGACCCCGCATTTCGACTTTGTGGCCAAAGAGGTTTCCCGGGGGGTAGCGCAGGTGGGGATGGAGAGTGGGGTTCCGGTGGGATTTGGGGTGATCACCGCAGATAGTTTAGATCAAGCTCTGGATAGGGCGGGGGCTAAGGTGGGGAATAAGGGTTGGGATGCAGCGCTTTCTGCAATAGAGATGATCGATCTTATCTCCAAGTTGAAATAGAAATTATGGAGGGGAGAAGGAGGAAAGCCAGGGAGGTTGTCCTCCAGGCCTTATATGCCATAGAGGTAGGTGAGGTAGAATTGCCTACCATTTTGGAGTATCTTTTAAACAACAATGAACTTGGTGAGAGGACCAAATCATTCCTTGTTGAGCTGAGCCAGAAGGCCTTTTCTCATCGGGAGGAGATCGACGCACTGATCGGTAAGGTGGCTAAACACTGGGAGTTGCGGCGAATTGCTACCGTGGATCGAAACATCCTCAGGTTGGCCATCTGTGAACTCCTTTGGTTTCCAGATATCCCAGCCAAGGTTTCTATAAATGAAGCTATTGAGCTGGCCAAAAAGTACAGCACTAAGGAATCGGGTAGGTTTGTAAACGGAATACTTGATTCGATAGCTAAACAGGTGGTGGAAAAACATGAAGGAAAGGGAGAAGAACAGTGAGATATGCTATAGTTTCGGATGTGCATGGGAACTTAGAGGCTTTGGAGACCGTTCTCGACAACCTTCAAAGGACAGGATATGATCTCCTTCTCTGTTTAGGGGACTTAGTAGGGTACGGGCCTAATCCCAATGAATGTTGTCAATTGATTAGAGAGACCAATGGAGTGGTAATCGCCGGTAATCATGATTGGGCCGCGGTGGGGAAAACAGGAATAGAATACTTTAATACTTTTGCCCGCATGGCCATAAGGTGGACATCAGAGGTCTTGAGTGAGGAGAACAAGGCATATCTTAAAGGCCTTCCCCTGAGGTGGATAGAGGGGGATATCCTTATGGTTCACTCTGCCCCCTCCGAGCCGAGTCTTTGGAACTATGTGCTCTCTCCGGAGGAAGCTTGCCAGGAATTCAGAACCTTCTCGGAGAGGATATGTCTTATTGGCCATTCCCATCAGCCTGTTCTCTTTACCCAGCAGGAGGATGGTTGCCATAAGATGGGATTTGATGGACTGAAGCTGAATCCTGATCTGAGGTATATAGTTAATGTGGGTAGTGTAGGTCAGCCCAGGGATGGGGACTTCAGAGCCGCCGCTTGTATTTATGACACCAAGAAAGGTTTTATGGAGTTGAAGAGATATGCTTATGATGTGGGGCGGACACAGGAGAAGATGGCGGAAGTAAAACTGCCTGTTTACCTGGCCGATAGGCTGGCGTTGGGGAGGTAGAGAAAGGAGAAGAGATGGAAACAAAGAGAAGGGAATGGGCATTAGATCTTTGTTTGGCTGGATTAGTCTTTCTCATTAGCTTGATTGTCTATCTGAGGACTATGGCTCCATCTGTCCCCTTCTGGGACTGTGGGGAGTTTATCGCCTGTTCGTATATCTTAGGAATACCCCATCCACCGGGAACTCCTCTCTTTGTCCTTTTGGGCAGACTCTTTACCCTTCTGCCCATCTTTAGCTCTGTGGCCAGGAGGGTTAACTTTATCTCCGTTCTCTTCAGCGCAGGGACAGTAGCTTTTGCTTATCTCTTTATCTCCGGAGTTGTCAAGCTCTATTCCTCTGAGTTGCGGAAGGGATGGAACCAGGTAGTCCCCGCGGTAGGGGGGATTGTGGGGAGCCTGTTTATGGCCTTCTCTGACACCTATTGGTTCAATTCCACGGAAGCTGAGGTCTATGGAGTGGCAATGTTTCTTATGGTCTTCCTTAGCTGGTTAGCCCTGCGCTGGTACCAGAACTGGGAGAAACCTCAGAGCGACAAACTTTTGCTCTTGATGGTCTACCTACTCTTTGTGGGGATAGGTTTTCATATGACGGTCTTCTTGGCCGCCCCAGCACTTCTTCTCTTAGTTCTCCTTGTCGATCGGAGGAAGGCTGGAGACTTCAGGTTCTGGCTGGCAATCATTCCTTTGGCCTTTGTCTCCTATTCGGAGGGAATTGAGCCCTTCTTTGTGCTCTCCAGCGGGGCCCTCATCCTCACCCTGCTTATGTCCCTTTCTACAACTGGAGAAAGGAAAAGGCGGTGGCGGTTTGCCTTTTGGATCGTTTTTGTTGCCCTCTTAGGCTATTCGACCAATGCCTACATCCCCATCCGTTCCCATCTCAACCCGGCCATAGACGAAAACGACCCAGCCAACTGGACGCGGTTCAAGATGTTCTTGGAGAGAAAACAGTATGGCCAAACCGGGATGATGAAGGGGATGTTCCAACGCAAGGGGACCTGGGCGCATCAGTTTGGGGTCTATCGGCATATGGGTTTCTGGGGTTTCTTTCGCCAGCAGTATACCCCGGCGAGGTTTTGGATCCTCCCAGTCATTTTGGGCCTCATTGGAATACCCTCTCTCCTGAAGAGGAGGAGGAGGTTAGGCGTCTTTCTCTTCTCCCTTCTCTTTATTGGTACTATGGGCCTCATCCTCTATATGAACTTCTCTGATGGGACAAAGGGGGTGAGGCTGGAAGTAAGGGATAGGGACTACTTCTATACCCCAGGATTCGTCTACTTCGCCCTCTGGATAGGTATAGGGGTTTCCACCATTCTCGAATGGTTGAAGTCGAGGCTGAAGAGGGTTCACAATGGGGGCAGAAGTTTTATCGCCTTTGCCTCTGTAGTTTTTTTGGTCACTCCGGTGATCCCTTTTGTCCATAACTATAGAACCCATAATCGCACCGGCAACTATATTGCCCATGATTACGCCTATAATATGCTGGAATCCTGTGATCGAAATGGGATAATCTTCACCAACGGGGATAATGACACATTTCCCCTCTGGTATATCCAGGAGGTAGAGGGGGTGAGGAAGGACGTACGAGTGGTTAACCTCAGCCTGTTGAATACACCCTGGTATATCCTTCAGTTAAAGCACCAGGAGCCTAAGGTACCCATTAGCCTTTCTGACGATCAAATTGAGAGGCTTATGGCCTATAGGTTGAAGAATGGAAAGATCATCAGGGTGCAGGACATCATGGTGAAAAATATAATTACTACCAATGAGTGGAGGAAACCCATCTTCTTTGCGGTTACTGTTTCCGATGACAACAAGGTTGGTTTACAGGACTACCTGAGGATGGAGGGGTTGGTCTACAGGTTGGTCTCAGAGAAGAAGCCTCATCAGATTGATGTGGAGAGGATGCACCACAACCTCTGGGATGTCTACAAGTTCAGGGGGCTGGCCGATCCCGCGGTTTACAAGAACGAGAATATGAAGAAACTTTTGGCCAACTATACGACGGCCTTTGTCTTTTTGGCCTATGAGTATGACCAGCAGGGGAGGACCGAAGAAGCTGTAGCTGCCCTGGAGAAATGCATTGAGGTGCTGCCAGATGACTTTAGGCCTTATGAACTTCTCGCTCAGATATATGTGAAAAACAAGCAGTTTGATAAAGCCTTGGAAGTTGTGCAGGAAGAGATAGGGAAATGGCCAGAGAAGTTGAACAACTATGTCAATTTAGCTATGATCCAACACCAACTCGGCCAGGAAGAAGAGGCAATTAGCAGTCTGAAGAAATCCTTAGAGATCGATCCAGACTTCGAGGAGGGGATGAAGAGGCTGATTGGCCTCTATTTAGCGGCCAAGAGGGATAGTGATGCGGTAAGCCAGCTTGAGGAGTGGGTAGGGAGGCATCCTGATGATAAAGGGGCTAAGGGGCTGCTGCAGAACCTGATTAACAAGGGAGAAGCGGATACGGCTCAGAAGGGAGGTAGCGGATGATGGGGGGAGGTGAGTGAGTTCTAAAAAATTTCTCACTACTTCACTCAAGGCTCTCCTCAGTATTGCTCTTCTCTCTTGGGTCTTTTATAAGGTTGGGGTGGGGCAGATCCTTGAGCAACTACTCCAGGCGGACAAATTTCTCTTCCTGGGAGGGGTT
This sequence comes from bacterium, assembly GCA_029932675.1. Classification (GTDB taxonomy): domain Bacteria; phylum SM23-81; class DAOVCL01; order DAOVCL01; family DAOVCL01; genus DAOVCL01. The sequence continues at coordinate 31,462 of JAOZPP010000001.1, read as the reverse complement.
TTCCTCTTTGCCCTCAGCAACGTGCTGGGGACCATTCAGTGGTGGTTACTTCTGAAGATCCAGGGGATAGAGATAACCCCAAAGGCGGCTCTCTACTATTATTTTGTCGGCCTTTTCTTCAACAACTTTCTCCCCACCAATATTGGTGGGGATGTTTACAAAGCATACGATCTCTCGAAGAGGGTAAGGAGAAAGGAAGGGGTGATTGCTGCCACCATAATGGATAGGCTGATGGGGTTTGTGGCCTTAGTTGCCTTAGCCCTTTTAGCTACTCTGCTCTCTATAAGAAACCTCCAGCGCCTCCAGCTCTTGAGCTTGACTTTGGCTTCCCTTTTCATCCTCCTCTCTATATTTTTCGTTTTCTTTAATCGATGGGTGGCCAGGATGGGGGATAGGTTTTTCTTTCATTTCCTCCCCTCTGGATTGAGGGGGACTTTGAGAGAGATCTATGGTTCAATCTACTCCTTTAAGGGGAACACAGGGTTCTTTTTTAAATTTCTTGGCCTCTCTTTAGTAATTCAATCGATTAGGATTCTGATAAACTATATGATAGCGCTTTCCATTGGTATCAGGATTGAACTTCTCTATTTTTTTCTCATCATTCCCCTTATCGCTTTAGCCATTGCCCTTCCCATCTCCATTGCCGGCATCGGGGTGAGGGAAAGCTCAGGGATGATCCTTTTCCAAAAGGTGGGTGTCGTCGCCACCCAGGCAGCCTCTATGCAGTTGTTGACTTACATTGTTACCCTTTTGGTGGGGGTGATGGGGGGGATACTATTCGCATTGGTCGACATAAAGGGTGTAGTGAAGGGAGGTATCACCCCAAAGGCAGTTCAGGAGAAAAGGTGAGCAGATTGTTCTTAAAATGGGGAAGTAGTCCCCTTTACCTCGGTGAACTGGCAGTCTGGTGAGCGTGAAGAAGATATTGGTAATAAGTCTTGCTGGAATTGGAAACACCCTTTTATTCACTCCTGCCTTGAGGTTGCTCAGAAGGGGGTTCCCCGCAGCTTATATTGTCGCTTTGGTCATGTTCAAGGGCGCCGCCGAGATTCTGGAGGGAAATCCCCATCTAAATGAAGTAATTCATTGGAATTTTATTAAGGAGGGTGCCTTTCGCTCACTTAAGTTCCTAACCCAGCTTAGAGCCTGCAGGTATGATATCTCCATCAACGCCTATCCAGCTAATCGGAGGGAATATAATCTGATCAGCCTACTCGTGGGGGCAAAACTGAGGTTGGGGCACAGGTATGATCATTTGGATCTTTTGAGCCTAAATTTTCTCAACAACAGAAGGGTATCTGAATCCTACCCACGCCATGATGTAGAGGAGAATTTGGCTCTGATCGGTCTTTTAGGGATAAGGGATGATTCCCCGGGGAAATTGGAGATATTCTTGGATGAGGGGGATGAGAAATTTGCGGGGGATTGGTTGGTGAAGAGGGGGATTGCCAGGGATTTTAAAGTGGGGTTCCATGCTGGATGTGCTCGTTTCAAGAATCAAGCGAAGAGGAGATGGGCTGAGGGGAAGTTCATCCAGTTGGGGAAGGCTCTTGTTCAGAGATATAAGGCCAAGATCCTCATCTTCGGAGGCCCGGATGAGGTGCAAACAAACCAGCGAATAGATCAGTCCTTGGAGGGGGATGGCTACATGGTAAAAGGGACCACGATTAAGCAGACTGCTGCACTGATGAAAAGATGTGACCTCTTCGTTACCAATGACTCTGGTTTAATGCATATTGCCGCCGCCGTAGGTTTGCCCACTGTAGCCATCTTCGGACCTACAAATCCAGGGTGGGTTCACCCATGGAAGACTAAGTATGAAATCATTAGGAGGGATTTTTCGTGTAGCCCTTGTTTTTTTTATTCTGCCAGACCCCTTTCTTGTCAGTATGGGGATTTTCGCTGTATTGAATCTATTTCCGTGGAGGAGGTCTTAGAAGGGATAGAGAAACTGATGGGAAGGAGCTAAGATGGGAAGTCTTAAGGGGATAGTGGAGGGATTTCCTCTGGTTAAAGTGCTCATTTTGGGGGATGTGATGTTGGATGCCTATGTCTGGGGTGAGGTCGAGAGGGTATCACCAGAGGCGCCGGTTCCTATTGTGCGGGTGAGGAGTGAATCCCTAAAGTTGGGGGGGGCGGCAAATGTTGCCTATAATATCAAACAGTTAGGTGCTAAACCTATTCTGATCGGTGTTGTGGGGAATGATAGGGAGGGAAGGCGTATCCACTCCCTTTTACGCAAGGAAAGGATTGAAGATTACTCTCTTGTCAAGGATGATTCCAGGCCGACAACCACAAAGACAAGGATCATAGCCCATCAGCAGCAGGTTGTGCGGGTGGATAGGGAGGAGATTTCGGAGGTAGGAGAGGAGATCTCAAACAGGATGTGGGACTCATTTAAGAAGGAGCTGAACTCCGTTCAGGGGGTGATAATCTCCGATTATGGGAAGGGGACACTAAGCCCTAATCTTCTCAAGGAGGCGATCTCCTTAGCCAGGGAGAAAGGTGTTTTTATAGCCGTTGATCCCACCAGGGGACATGGGGAAATGTATAAAGGGGCTACCTTGCTCACCCCTAATCGACGGGAGGCAGAGGAGATCGCTGGTCGTCCCATCATAGATGAGGAGAACCTGCAGGAGGTGGGATGGGATCTTTGGAGGAAGGTTGGGGTGGATGTTTTGTTGATCACTTTGGGAGAAAGGGGGATGGCCCTTTTTGAGCCCAAACGCGTTTTTACCCACTTTCCTACGGTCGCCAAAGAGGTCTACGATGTCACCGGTGCTGGGGATACAGTTATCGCCACTTTTGTCGTGAGCAGATTGGCCGGGGCCTCACTCCGGGAAGCAGCAAAGTTATCTAATCATGCGGCAGGGATTGTCATTGGTGGGATTGGGACTAGGGCAGTTAATAGGGAGTTGTTGATTGATGACCTAAATCTTGTGGTCACATAATTTCCCCCAATTGTCTCGTCAAAATCCTCTAAGAGGGGAATCAACGGTAGGGGACCACATAGCCCTCTGGGACTTGGTTTAGCTCTTAGGAGATATAATCCAGACTCAAAGATGGGTGCTTATTCCATTAAGGATTTGAAAAAGCTGGGGCAGGAACCAGCACGTACTCACGACGGGTGGTATGGTAAACTTGTAGGGAGGAAGATCTCCGTCTATTTTACCAAGTTCCTCCTCCCCCTTGGTATAACCGCCAACCAGGCTACCCTCTTTTCTATTGGCTTTGGGGTGGCTGGAAGTATTCTGTTAGCCTTTAATAAGGCGGGGTTATCGCTTTTAGGTATTTTCCTCCTTCAGCTTTGGTTCGTCTTCGACTGTGTCGATGGGGAGATAGCGCGGGTAAGGAACCAATCAAGCATAAACGGTTTATTCTTAGACCTTGTGGGCCATTGTGTAGTTGATCCTTTAACTTTTATCTGTTTAGCCTTTGCCGCATATCAGGGGATACCAAAGGTGGGCATCTTCGCCCTGGCGTTTTCGGCATCAATCTCTATGTTCATCAATAAACAGTTGGATTTAGGTTGCCAAGATTCAGCGATTATTGAGGTGTATAAAAAGGCGATTGGCAAAAGTAACCGCAGCGTTCCTACGGTGAATACAAGTATTAACTCTAAGTTTTCTTCCTCCCCAAGGCCGAGTCAATTGAAAAATCTACTTTCCTATGTCTTGATTAAGCCCTTTAATTACACAATAGTAGTGATTTTGGTCACGGCCATTGTCTTGATTACAGTATTTGTTCCTCCATTAAACAATCTCCGTCCTTTTCTATATCTCACAGTGCTTTTATTTTATGGTTTATTATTTCCCCTACTGTGTGTTTATCATGCTCTGAGAATAGTAAAGAGGGAAGAAATCCGTAATCGCTATCTGCAGCTTTTTGGAAACTCCTCCTCTCACATTGGACCAGCATAGAGGGGTAGTGTTTTCATGAAAGAATATTTGTAAAGATAGGAGAATGGTAACTCTAAATAAAGCTGAAGGTTACTCATCTGGTAGACACCTGTATCTCACAAAGGATCATGGGGCCAGGAGCATTCTATGTTTAGTGTTCCTTGAAATATGCTGTTTTTATTTTTTATTCACCTATCCAATTAAATTCCTAATTTTTTTGGCAATTTTGGCAACCATTGGTATTATCTACCTCAAACCGGAATTTGGTTTATATAGTTGTGCCGCGATAAGGTTTTCTGGGATTGAATATGGATTCTCGATTAAGGGTTTATTCGCTTTTTTGGCTATAGTTACTTTCACCGCTTGGATAATTCGCTTGGTCCATCGCGGCGAAGCCCGCATTTATTTTGACCAACAAGGCAAATACTTATTAGTTTTCTTATTTGCAGGGTGTCTTTCAATTTTGAATACAGGGAATTTTGAGACCGGATTCAAAACACTTTTTACGTGGTCAAAAGACTTTTTTTTCTTTATTTTGGTTATTAACTTAGTGTCTAAGTCCAAACATATTAATGAAATCCTCTCTGTAATTATTGGAATTTTAACTTTTAGTGTTGTTTATGGTTTTTGCAGCAGTGGGTTGGGGACATACATACACGTTTTTCACTTGCTTCGAATGAGAGGTTTTAGTACAGATCCTAATTATTTTGCAATTACTTTAGTCATGATCATTCCACTCATTTTTACTTTACTTGTGAAAGAGATCATAATATGGAAACGGATAGCCCTCAGTGTTCTATTTCTCCTTTTTTTTATGGGGATTGTTTTCTCTTATTCCCGAGGAGGGGTTGTTGGCCTGGTCTCAGTCTTAGGTATATTGTTGTTCAATCGGCGAAACCTAAAGCGAAATCTCCTCAGTATTTTCCTAATTGCCTTTGTTCTCTCTCAGGTTGTCCCTCCGCAATTTTGGTTAAGAGTTAAATCAATTGTAAATTTCCAAGCCGATCTTTCAATCATAAAGAGATTAATGTTATTTAAGACTGGCATCTCCATGTTCTTACATCATCCTTTTCTTGGAATAGGTTGGGGAAATTTTGTTAACGCTTCTGAAGGATATATTGGGCTTTTTGGAGGTTTAGCTCATAATATGTATTTAGAAGTGCTTGCCGAGATGGGCGTAATTGGATTCATTCCATTCATAGGTATTATTTGGTTAGCATTAAGGAATTTTCAAAAAGGGTCTGTGGGATTCTCGGATCTTCAAGAATTTGAAATGTTAGCCATTTCAAGAGGGCTGATGGTAGGGTTTATTGGGTTTCTAATTTCAGGTTTTTTCTTATCAGTACAAGAATATAAGATATTTTTTATTATGCTGGCGTTATCGAGTGTATTGAAAAGAATTTCAGAGTGTAAAATTTGTGATGACAATGAATATCAAATCGGGAATATCCGTAATACTACCAGTATTTAACAATGCCTCAACGGTAAGGGATACCGTTTTATCTGTATTAGATCAAGATTACCACTTGTTTGAATTGATTATAGTTGATGATGGATCTACCGACTCCTCTGACGAAATTTTAAGTGAGTTTGTAAATTACAAAAATGTCAGAATTTACTTTAGAGAGGAGAACAGAGGCGCTGCGTCCTGTATGAATTTAGGTACTGAGAAAGCCAGATACGACCGAATTGCCATTATTGATGGAGATGCAGTAGCCAGTAGGAACTGGTTATCAAAAGCCAGTGAGAAATTTGAAGATAATGACATAATTTTTGGACCATTTGTTTGCCATCCAAGAAATTTTTTTGAGAGGACCTTAGCTTCCACGATTTCCTTCCCTCAAAATAGTTGTAACTATATGGAGGATTGCGTAAAGCGGTTTCCACCTGTTGGAACGAATTTTTTTTATAAAAAGGCTATTTTTTATCGCTTAGGAGGATTTGATACCACTCTAAGAATCGGATATGACCGTGCTTTCATATATAAGGCCATTGAAGAAGGGTCGAAAATAAAGTACATTTCGGATTTGATAGTTTTTCATCCCTTACCAGATACTCTATCAAAATTTTTAAAAAGGAGTTATAGATTTACCTGCTGGGATCTAATTGCAAGGAAAAAGTTCAAACAAAAAAAATTGAAAGATTATGGTTTTATATTTCATTTGAAAAGGACAGTGACAATTTTGTTTATTATCGGTTTTCTTTTTATTTGGGGAGGAATTAAGATCGGGGGGTTACTTTCTATCTCTTTTCTTATTTTAGCTTTTCTCTGTTTGTTGTTGAAATATTTGAGGATTTCTAAAGATTTGCGAAGTGCGGTTTTGATCACTATTTTGGGTATACTTTCCTCTTTTATTAAATTATTTGTTTTTGTTTTTCGACCTCACCCTTTAACCCAATGGAAAAAGTGAGAAAAGCAAGACATAAAATCTTGGAGACTATCGGACCTACTCAATCTGGCGGAACAGAAAGGCATTTGATAACATTGCTTGAGGGAATTGACAAAGAGAAGTTTTTGGTGGAGGTGGCTTGTTTTACGCAGGGTCCTTTTGTTAGAAAGGTAAGAGAATTGGGGATTCAAACTACTGTTTTTCCAAGAAATAAACATCTTTTTTTAAACATTTTCCCCAATTTTGTGAAATTCTTGAGATTAAAGAAGTTCGAATTATTACATACACATACAGCCAGATTGGCCCTGTTAGCTGCTGCTTTGGAGCGGGTTCCAGTAAGAATTGAGACGAGGCATGGAATAGGTAGGGAAGATTTGGGAAACCAATTTGTGAGGAATTTGTATGACCGGTTTAAGAGTTCTTTTTCTGAAATAATAATCGTCCCGGACGAAAAGACAAAGGCATTTCTAATATCGAGGGCCAGAATAAATGCAAAAAAAATTGTGGTTATCCCCAATGGAATAGACTTGAGTAGATTTAAGAAAAAGGTTAGCACTCAGGTGGAAAGGAACTCTTTAAGAATAGAGGAAAATGCATTTGTAGTTGGAACTATTGGTCGCTTGACAAAAGTGAAGGGTCAAGAATACTTAATAAAGGCCGTACAAAAAGTGGTCAGCCAATTTCCTCAAACCAGATTCATTATAGCAGGGGCTGGTGAACTGAAAGGCGAACTTTTCAATCTGGTAGTTAAATTGGGATTGGAGCCTTATTTTAGATTTCTTGGCCACAGGGATAACATCGAAGAAATCATTCAGACATTTGATTTAGCAGTTTTCCCCTCCTTGCAGGAGGGGCTTTCTTTGGCTATTTTGGAGGTAATGGCCTGTGGCAAACCTGTGGTTGCCACTGATGTAGGGGGAAATCGGCAATTACTAGAAAAGAATAAATGTGGTTTTATTGTCCCAGTGGCTCAACCTGAGCCCCTTGCCGAGGCTATCTTATGGTTATTACGGAACCCGAATTTAGCTAATGCAATGGGACAAAGAGCGAAGAGGCTTGTATATGAAAAATATGATTCAAAAATAATGGTTAAAAGGATTGAGAACCTGTATGAAAAATTGCTCTCTAAAGAAATCTAAAGTATTCCGTTAGGGAGATAGAGCGTAATCAATTATGAAAATATGCCTATTAGCTGATGCTCCAAGTATCCATACTCAAAAGTGGGCAAGATATTTTGCACAGAGGGGACACAAGGTAGATGTTATTTCATTTAGACCAGCAAAAATAGAGAACGTTGGGGTTCACTTTATAGGTGTAAGTGAAGTTTCCTATAAAGGGGGCATTAGTAACTGGAGGTATCTTTTAAAGATTGGGTTAATTAAGGATCTGGTAAAGAATGAGGTGCAACCTGATTTGGTTCATGCCCACTATCTCACTAGTTATGGATTTATTGGGTCATTCACTGGTTTTCATCCTTATGTAGTAACTGCACATGGTTCGGATGTCCTCATGGCGCCAGAACAGTCGTTTCTTTTAAGATTTTTTGTGAACCGGACCATCTCCAATGCAGACTTAATTACATCCCCTGCTCACCACGTTTCAGAAAAGTTGCTTGCTCTTGGAGCAAGTAACAGTAGGATTATTACAATACAATATGGGGTGGATTTGGAGGAAGTGAAAAGAAAGAGAATCAACCGAAGAAATAATCTAATCATAAGCACGAGGGCATTTGAACCTTTATATAATCTTACCTGTCTCCTCTTTGCTGTTCCTATAGTAATAAAAAGAATTCCTCAAGCTGAATTTATTTTAGTAGGTGATGGTTCACAAAGGGAGAGCCTAGAGAATTTAGCGGAAAAGCTAGGGATGCAAAACCATATTAGATTTTTGGGCAAGATTTCTCATACGGAGGTGATAAAATACTTACTTTCATCACCGGTTTATGTATCTACCTCACTATCAGATAGTACTTCAATGGCTTTATTAGAGGCAATGGCCTGTGGTTCATTCCCCGTTGTCACAGACATAGCTGGAAATAGGGAATGGATCCAGGACAATGAAAACGGGTTCCTGGTTCCTCCTAATGATTCCCAACTACTTGCTGAGAAAATAATAGAAGCTTTAAAAAGAGAGCGATTAAGGATGATGGCAGAAGTGAGGAATATTAGAATCATTAAGGAAAGGGCATCTTATAGATGGAACATGAGGGTGATAGAGGAAAAATATATAGAGTTAGTGAGGACAAAAAGCAAGCAATAAAAGTATCCATTATTATCCCGACCCGTAATGAGGGGGAACATATCAAGGGTTGTTTAGAATCCATTCTTGCAAACGATTTTCCTCACGACAAGATGGAAATTCTTATTGTTGATGGGATGAGTGAAGATTCTACAAGAGAAATCGTAGAGAAATTTGTTAAAGAGTATGCATTTATTAGGCTTCTGGATAATCCACAGAGGATTGTATCTTGTGGTCTGAATATTGGGATAAAAAACGCCAAAGGGGAAATAATAATGAGAATGGATGCTCATAATAGATATGCCCCAAATTATGTTTTCAAATGTGTTAAGCATTTGCAAAATGCCGAGGCTAATAATGTAGGTGGATTATGGATAACTCTTCCGGCAGAAGATTCTGATTCTGCCAAGGCCATTGCGTATGCTTTATCCTCGCCTTTTGGAGTAGGTAATGTGTATTTCAGGATAGGGAGTAAGGAATCGAGATTTGTGGACACCGTTCCCTTTGGATGTTATAAAAAAGAGGTTTTTGAGAAGATTGGATTATTTGAGGAAGAGCTCGTAAGGTGTCAGGACGACGAGTTTAACTATAGGCTTCGGGAGAGAGGTGGCAAAATTCTCTTGAGGCCAGAGATCGTCTCCTTTTATTATGCTCGTCCTTCGCTTCGCAAACTCTGGAAGCAATATTTCCAATATGGTTTCTGGAAAGTTAGGGTTTTACAGAAACATCCAAAGATGATGATGCTAAGGCACTTTGTGCCTCCCACATTTGTTTTAGGCCTAATCGTTACTCTTACATTAGGAATAATCAAGTCTGAATTTATATACTTGTTTGGTTTAATTGTTGTTTGTTACATTTGTAGTTCACTATTTTTTTCTTTTCAAATCGCAAAAAAGAGAGGATGGAAGTATCTCTTATTTTTGCCTTTGACTTTTTCGGTGCTTCATCTCAGCTATGGGTTAGGCTTCGTGGTTGGGCTTGTGAGATTCGCTCATAAATGGCTTTGAAGAACTGTAAACGATAGGTGGAGGATATCATCAGAAACCATAAGGTCTATCCGTTCTGCTATTGTTCAAAGGGATACATGAAGTTTTAGAAATAATCCCTCTATAAAAATTATGAGAGAACCCCAAGGAGAAAGATGAATAAGGAAGGTAAGGAGTTAGATGTCAAAGTATCAAGGAAGGCTATTCTTCCTTTTTCCCTCCCCTCAATTGATGCAGATGCCATAGAAGAGGTGGTAGATACCCTCCAATCCGGCTGGATTACCACTGGACCGAAGACAAAGCGGTTTGAGAGTGAGTTTGCCAAATTTATAGGATGTCGATATGCCATAGCGGTCAGTTCCTGTACTGCTGCCCTGCACTTAGCCTTGGATGCGATTGGAGTAAAAGAGGGCGACGAGGTGATAACCACTCCCTACACCTTTACCTCCACTGCTGAGGCTGTGCTATATCTTAAAGCAAGACCAATCTTCGTGGATTGTAGAAAGGATACCTTCAATATAGACCCCGAGGAGATTCTACCGAAGATAACCCCAAAGACAAAGGCCATTATTCCCGTTCATTTTGCGGGGCAGCCCTGCTGTATGGATGAGATTTTGGAAATTGCCAAAAGCCATAATTTAAAGGTAATAGAAGATGCAGCCCACGCGTTTCCCGCTAGATATAAAGGGAGGATGATTGGGACCATAGGGGATATTACCTGTTTTAGTTTCTATGCCACAAAAAATTTGACTACAGGTGAAGGGGGAATGATCGCTACGGATAATGAGGATTTGACTGCGATGATGAGAATTAAGAGCCTTCATGGGATAAGCAAAGATGCCTGGATGAGGTATTCAGCGGAGGGGTCCTGGTATTACGAGATCGTTCGGCTTGGGTATAAGTATAACTTCACCGATATTCAGGCAGCTATTGGTATCCATCAACTCCAAAGGATAAATGACTTCCATCAAATAAGGGCAAAATATGCTCAAATGTATAATGAAGGATTTAAAGATCTTCCGGAGCTCGTTACCCCTTGGGTTAAACCCGATGTCGAGCATTCTTGGCATCTTTATGTTATTCAGTTGGTTTTAGAGAGGTTAAGAATCAATCGGGCTGAGTTTATTAAGGCATTGAAAGCGGAGAAAATTGGCTCAAGCGTGCATTTTATTCCCCTTCACCTCCATCCGTATTACCGGGAGCGTTTCGGTTATCGAGCAAAGGATTTTCCCAATGCTTTTGATCTATACCAACGGGTGGTCTCCCTGCCCTTATATCCTAAGATGACTGAGGATGATGTGGGGGATGTAATCAGGGCAGTGAGGAAGATTGTCAAAACTTACAGAAAATGAAAAAGAGGATTTTTGATCTCTTGTTTTCGTTTTTCGGTTTGCTGTTTTTGTCTCTCCCCTTCTTGCTTATTTCTTTTTTTATAAAACTTGAGTCTAAGGGTCCTGTATTTTTTCGACAATGGAGGGTGGGCAAGGATGGTAAAAGGTTCAGGATTTTTAAGTTTCGCACTATGCGAAATACAGAGGGACTCCAGGTTACCATTAAAGATGATGTGCGTATAACCCGAGTCGGCAGAGTCCTTCGCAGATACAAACTCGATGAATTGCCTCAATTGATGAATGTGTTAAGAGGGGAGATGAGTTTGGTAGGGCCAAGGCCTGAGGTCCCCCGATATGTGGAGAGATATACCGCGGAACAGAGGAAGGTTCTTCAGGTCAAACCAGGTATCACTGACTTGGCCTCCCTTCAATATCTCAACGAATCCGAAATGCTTAACAATGATGAAGATGTGGAAACTGAATATCTGTTGACAGTTATGCCCGAAAAGCTTAAATTGAACTTGAGATATATTGAACAGAGTTCCCTCTGGGGGGATTGCAAGCTAATCTGGAGGACAATCTTTCGAGTATTATTCAATGAAGGGGAAACTTTATTTGTTTGAGAAGATAGCAATCGATGCTGTATTGGTTAATCTGGCCTTCTTTGGCGTCTTTTGGTTGAGGTTCCAATCAGGATTGTTGCCTGGGGAGAAGCTACCTGTCTCCCCGAGCAATTATCTGGTGCCCGCTGCGGTGGTCACCGGTTTTTGGCTTTTCCTCTTTACCCTCTTTGGCCTCTATAGAAAGCGGGGAGCCTCTGTCTATAATCAGATAATTGCCTTAGCAGGAACCATTACCTTTGGCGTCTTCATCCTGGTTCTGCTTACATTTGATCTCTCCGATCCTTTCCCCCGTACCCGGATGGTTATCTTCTCTTACTGGCTTCTCCTCATCGGCTTCTTGGGCTCCTGGAGGTTTATGATCGCCTACAAGGGGGAAAGGGGAAAGGGGGGGGCTAGGGCTAACAATCTCACCATTAAAAGGTTGGGAGTTCTAGGAGGGGATCTGGTTATCTTCGCTATCTGTTACTATTCTGCCTTTCTGCTCAGGTTCGGCGGAAGGATACCCTCTAACGATTTCTCCACATTTCTCAATACCCTCCCTTTGGTGTTGATTATTAGGTTTGGTGCATTTTACTATTTTGGCCTCTATCGGGGAATATGGAAGTATGCAGGGATAAATGAACTAATTTCTATATTAAAGGCGACTCTGGCCAGTTCCTTGGTGATTATGGCTCCTATCTATTTCTTACGGGTAGCCGGGTATCCCCGTTCTGTCTTTGTCATCGACTGGGCGTTAGTGGTTCTTTTAACTGGGGGTATGAGGTTTGCCCTCAGGGCAGTTCGGGAGACCCCCCCTCTCTCTAAATCTTCAGGGAAAAGGCTTCTGATCGTGGGAGCGGGAGACGCCGGGGATATGCTGCTGCGGGAGATAAAGAAGAACAAGGGTTTGGACTACAATCCGGTGGGGTTTGTGGATGATGATCTTAACAAAGCTGGGGTTAAGATCCATGGGGTTCCGGTATTGGGGAGATGTGAGGATATACCAGAGCTCATAAATTCCCGGGGGGTGGAGGAGATAATCATTGCCATCCCCTCGGCCACCGGGGCTCAGATGAGGAGGATCTTTGGCTATTGCCGGAGGTCCCGGGCCAAGTTTCTGACCATCCCCCCTCTTAAGGAGATCATCGGGGGAGAGGTACACTTCAATCAGGTGAGAGAGGTAAGGATGGAAGACCTCCTGGGGAGGGAACCTGTAGATTTAGATATGGAATTGATTCGCAAGTACTTGGAGGGGAAGGCTGTCTTGATTACCGGAGCAGGGGGATCAATTGGCTCAGAGCTCTGTCGCCAGGTGGCTGGTTTCCATCCCGCCAAATTGATCCTTTTGGATCGAGCGGAGAACAGCCTTTTCTATATTGAGATGGAGTTGAGGGAGAAGTTCCCCGATCTTTACCTCTGCCCGCTCATCTGTGACATCAACAACGGGGAGAAGCTGAAGAGGATCATGAACAACCTTAATCCCCAGGTTATCTTCCACTCCGCTGCCTATAAGCACGTTCCCCTGATGGAAGATCATCCAGAGGAGGCCGTCTTAAATAACATCTTGGGCACAAAAAGGATTGTCCTAATTGCCCATCAAGCTAAGGTTGAGAAATTTGTAATGATCTCCACAGACAAGGCAGTGAGGCCCTCATCGGTTATGGGAGCAACCAAAAGAATAGCTGAACTTTATGTGCAGGGCTTTTCTAAGCAGAGCCAAACTCAGTTTGTTACTGTAAGGTTTGGAAATGTTTTGGGCAGCCAAGGCTCGGTGGTTCCCATCTTTCAACACCAGATCGCTAGAGGGGGGCCAATTACCGTTACCCATCCGGAGGTGACCAGGTATTTTATGACCCTCTCCGAAGCCGCCCAGTTAGTGATGCAGGCGGGTGCCTTAGGGAGAGGGGGGGACATCCTTCTCTTAGATATGGGGGAACCATTAAAGATAGTCGATCTGGCTAGGGATATGATCTCCTTGTCTGGCCTCGACCCAGATGAGGATGTGCAGATCAAGTTCTGCGGCCTGCGCAAGGGGGAAAAGCTCCACGAAGAACTCTTTGTGGAAGGGGAGGGTGTGCAACCTACTTCCCATGAGAAGATACTCGTTGCCCAACCGGTTTACTATGATTGGGAGAAGTTGGAGTCCGATGTGCAGGGTCTGGAAGAATTAGCTCACCAGGTAAAAAGAGAAGAGATTATAAAGAAGCTGAAAGAGATGATCCCTGCCTATAAACCCACTGTGAACTTTACTAGGGAGAAAGATGCTTGACCAAGGTTTCATAAGGGAGAATATAGAATTGGTGGAAAGGGGGGCTAAGGCCAAGGGGGAAAAGGTTGACCTGAAACTCTTTTCAGAACTTGACCAAAGATGGAGGAGGCTCTTAGCCCAACGGGATGGCCTCAAACATCAAAGAAATGTGGCCTCCAAAAGGATTGGAGAATTGATAAGAGATGGGAAGGGGGCAGGTGATGAGATAGCGGAAATGAAGGGACTTAGTCAGAGGATAAAGGTGCTTGATGAGGAAGTGAAAGGGATTGAAGGCAAACTAAGGGAAGTTATGCTTTCCATTCCCAATCTCCCCCATGAATCCGTTCCCCGAGGGGGAGGGGATGAGGATAATGTGGTGGTAAAGACCTGGGGGGAGAAGCCATCGTTTGACTTTCCTCCGCGGGACCACCTCCAATTGGGAGAGCTTTTAAGCCTCTTTGACTTTTCCCGCGGTAGCAAGTTAGCTGGTTCCGGTTTCCCCCTTTACAAAGGCCTTGGTGCTCAGTTGGAGAGGGCGTTGATCAACTTTATGCTTGATCTCCATACCGGGAAGCATGGTTACTTGGAGGTTTCCCCCCCCTTCTTGGCCAACCGAGGGTGTATGGAAGGGACTGGTCAACTTCCTAAACTTGAAGAGGACATGTATCTCTGTGAGCATGATGATCTTTTCCTCATCCCTACCGCTGAAGTCCCGCTTACCAACCTCCATCGGGGGGAGGTCTTAGAAGGGGATAGGCTTCCCCTCAAATATGTAGCCTATACCCCCTGCTTCCGCAGGGAAGCTGGTTCTTATGGTAAGGAGACAAGGGGGTTCCTCCGGGTGCACCAATTTGACAAGGTGGAACTAGTGAAGTTTTGTAGACCTGAATCCTCCTATCAGGAGCTGGAAGAGCTTCTTGGGGAAGCCGAAGAGGTGCTCAGGCTACTGGGGCTGGCTTACCGCGTGCGGCTTCTCTGCACGGGGGATCTCAGCTTTGCCGCCTCCAAATGTTATGACATAGATGTCTGGGCTCCGGCTGAGGGAAAGTATTTGGAGGTTTCCTCCTGCAGCAACTACGAGGATTTTCAGGCCCGACGTGCAGGGATAAGGTTTAGGGAAGGGGGGAAAGTAAGGTTTGTACATACGCTCAACGGTTCCGGGTTAGCCACGGCCAGGTTGCTTGTTGCTTTAGTAGAGACCTATCAGACTAAGGAAGCGGAGGTTCTCCTTCCCCCTCCTCTCAGGCCCTATTTAGGAGGGAGGGAGAGGATAGGATAGTGGTCACTAAGAGATATCTCAAGACTTTCCTCATTTGGGGTGCGGTGTTTATTGTGATGGGTTTCTTAGGGTATACGCAATGGATGGTGCATAAACTCAGGGAGGATAGTAGTAGGGTCTCCCGTACTTATGCCAAACTTTGGTCACTGGCTGTCTCCGAAGGTGCAACAGATAAGGAGATCAACCTCATCTTTGAGGAGATAATTAAGAGGGCTAACTTCCCTATCATTATGACCGACCCCCAGGGCGAACCGAAATTCTGGCGGGGGGTGGGGATCTCTTGGAAAGACCCCAGCGATGAGGATCGGAAGAGGTTAAGGAGGATAGTCGACAAGATGGATTCCGGTCACCAACCCGTTCCAGTTACCTTAGGGGACCTCCCCTTGGGGGAACTCCACTATGGGGATTCCTGGATCGTTAATCAGTTGAAATGGATGCCCTTCGTGGAGATAGGGGTGGTGGGCCTATTTCTCCTTTTGGGGATGGTCAGTTACAGAAACATAAAGCGGAATGAACAGAATTCTATCTGGGTGGGAATGGCCAAGGAGACGGCCCACCAGTTAGGGACACCTATATCTTCCCTGTGGGGATGGCTGGAGCTCCTCAAGGGGAGGGAGGAGGGAATCCCCCCGGCTAGCGAGATCATTGGGGAGATGGAAGGGGATGTGGAAAGGCTTTCCAGGATCGCCTCCCGGTTTGGTCAGATAGGTTCAGCCCCCGATTTGAAGCCCATAGAGCTCCTACCCCTGCTGAGGGGTGTAGTGCACTATTTCCGTAATAGAAGTTCACAAAAGGTGGAGCTCCTCGAAGACTATGAAGAACTGGGTATGATAAAGGCCAACAAAGAGCTTCTCTTTTGGGCTGTAGAGAATTTGATTAAGAATTCCTTAGACTCCCTTAAAGGGAAGAAGGGGAGGATCATCGTTTCGGCGAGGAGGGGGGAGGGAAAAGTGTGGATAAGGGTCAAGGATGAAGGTAAGGGTATACCTTCCCGGATACGAGGAAATATCTTCACCCCAGGCTTTACAACTAAAAAGGGGGGATGGGGCCTGGGGTTGACTTTAGCCCAAAGGATAGTGGAGGAATATCACCGAGGGAAGCTCTCCTTGGTGGAAAGCTCTCCCCAGGGGACGACCTTTGAGATCACTCTAAATACCGAGGAAGATGGCTAAGAAAAGGATTCTTTGGGTAGACGATGAGATAGAACAACTCCGCCCCCATATTATCCTCCTCACTGAGAAGGGGTATCAGGTGGAGACGGCAACCAACGGGGAGGATGCGGTCGATATGGCTGGGCGAGGGGGGTATAATCTCATCCTCCTTGACCAAGTGATGCCAGGACTCGATGGCCTCTATACCTTAGAGAAACTTAGGGAGGTAGCCCCCAATGTTCCGGTGGTGATGGTTACCAAAAGCGAGGAAGAAGAGTTGATGGAAGAGGCTATTGCCAAAAGGATCACCGATTTTCTCACTAAGCCGGTGAACCCCAGTCAGGTCCTCTCTATCTGTAAGAGGCTTATAGAGGGGAAGAGGATTGTAGAGGGCAAACTCCCTCAAGACTATGTAGTTCAATCTGGCCGACTGAGAACCCTGCTCATGAGTGGACCCCACTGGAAGGACTGGATAGAGGTGCACCGGATGCTCTCTGAGTGGGATTTAGAGTTAGATGAGCACAGGGATGCAGGCCTGGAGCAAGCCCAGAGAGATCAGAGGAGGGAATTTAACCTGGAATTCGGCAAATACATTGAAACTTGGTACCCTAAGTGGCTCCAGGATGAAGATCCACCTCCTCTATCCGTGGATCTGGTGGCTGATTACCTCTACCCCCTCTTGGCCTCCCAGAAACAGGTTTACTTCATAGTGGTTGACTGTATGAGACTGGATCAATGGCTAAAGATTGAGCCCGTTCTCAGAGATTATTTTGACCTGAAGAGGGATTACTATTACTCAATAATTCCCACTGCTACTCCCTATTCTCGGAATGCCATCTTTAGTGGTCTCTTCCCCTCAGAGATACTGGAGATCTATCCTCGACTCTGGTCTGAGGGTGCAGATGACGAGAGGAGCCGAAACAGGTACGAGCGGGATCTTTTGGATAATCAATTGAGGAAGATGGGGCTGAAGTTTAGGCTCGGGCCCAAGTATGTCAAAGTGGTGAGGGCCTCAGAAGGTGAGGAGTTGGTGCAGAGGATTTCCTCCTTTGCCCAAGTGCCTCTGGTCTCCCTGGTGTTCAATTTTTTGGATCTTTTAACCCATGGTAGATCGGAATCAGACCTTTTAAAGGAGCTTGCCCCTGATGAGTCGGCCTTTCGCTCGGTGATGAGATCCTGGTTTGAGCACTCTTCCCTTTTTGAAATATTAAGGTACCTCTCCAAAAGGAAAGCAGTTGTGGTCATCACCACAGATCATGGAAGTATCTTGGGAACAAGGGGAACAAAGGCCTATGGGAAGAAGGATACCTCCACCAACCTTCGTTATAAATATGGGGACAACCTGAACTGTGATCCAAAGGAGGCCATCCTGATTAGGGATCCGGCCCAGTATAAGTTGCCTAAGTTGAACCTGAGCACCAATTACATAATAGCTAAGGAGGACTATTACTTTGTCTATCCCACCCACTACCATGAATACCTTAACCGATATCGGAATAGTTTTCAACACGGTGGTGTCTCCTTAGAGGAGATGATCCTCCCGATAGTCACCCTGAACCCAAAATAGGGAGAATCGGTTGGTGAAACCTCGTTTATCCCCTTTGGGAGTGGATTTCAGGATTGAAAATTATGGATGCCCCTCCAACCCTCTTCCCTGAGAGGAGATGGTGCTATGAAGATACTCCCAAGGAATATTTTTCTTCCATAGGAGGTTGGTTTAGCGAGATGTTTAGTTGGTTGTGGAAGCTTTTGGACCACCTATTTCTCCTTAGGCCTGTGCTTATGCCTCCCTTATGGACAATCCTCCTGCTCGGCTATTATCAGGGGAGGGAAAATTTCAACCGAGTAGGCCCCTTAGGCCGGACCTTCCTCTTCTCTACCTTCCTGGTCGGGGCTATATACATCCTCAATCAACTGAGGGATGTGGAGTCAGATAGGGTAAACAGGAAGCTCTTCCTCCTTACCGAGGGATTGGTGAGCAGTCACTCTGCCTGGGCTGAAGCTATTATCCTTTTCCTCTTGGCCTGTTTTGGGGCCTTTAGGATATCCTCCCTTTTGGGCTTTGTCTTCCTTTTGGCAATAATTTTAGGGATTGCCTACAGTCTTCCTCCCTTCTCCCTTAAGGACCGCCCCTGGGGAGGGCTACTGGCCAATATGTTCGGTCATGGGCTTTTGGCCTTCTCCTTCGGCTGGCTGACGGTCTCCTCCATCCTTGGTCTCAAGCTTCTCCGTTATTCCCTCCCCTATGGGTTGGCCGTTGGGGCAATTTACCTACACACCACCTTGCCGGACAGGGAGGGGGATAGGATTATGGGGAAGCGCACATTAGGGGTCTTGTGGGGGAGGAGAAAGGTGGTATTGCTCTCCACCCTCTTCGTCCTTCTTGCCGCTGGGGGGAGCTACCTGAACAGGGATCTTCCTCTTCTGGCCTCTTCGCTCATAGTTCTTCCCTTCTTTGTGCGGGCCAACTTCGGCTCAGGTTTGGGAGGGGTGGTGAGGGCCACTAAGGCCTCCATCCTGGTCCTCTCCGGGGTCGCCTCCCTCCTCTTTCCCTGGTATCTTCTGCTTCTTATGGGGGGGTATATAGGGTCCAGGCTCTATTATCGGAGGAGATTCGGCTTGGCCTACCCCAGTTTAAGAGGATCATAAACGCAGTTCCAGTGATCGGCTTGCTAGTTGACTTATGATGGAAGTAACCAAAGGAGGGGTTTATGGATGAGATAGATAAGGCTATGACAAATGAGTTCGATCCGGCTAACTTTTTACAAAGCTTCTGGGAAACTTGGAAGAGGGTGATCACTAAACCTTCTCTCTTCTTCCGGGAGATGCCCACTGAAGGGGGATTTATTCCTCCCTCCCTCTTTATGTTGGTCTGTCTGGGCGCTGATGGCCTGTTGAAGGGAATCTTTGGTGGGGGGATTAGGGGTTTCTTCTCAACCTTCGTGGGAGCAACGTTGCTAACTTTCCTGATTGCCGCCGTTCTCTACCTCTTCTCTACCCAACTGTTTCCGGGTAAGGGAAGTTATGAGGCTTCATTTAGAGTCTTGGCCTATACTAATGCGGTGAGCCTCTTTGGATGGATACCGGTGGTTGGGGTCCTTGCTGCCCTTTATGGGATTTATGTTTCTGCTCTGGGCATAATGGAGGTGCATAACCTGGATAGGGGGAAGGCTGGGGTGGTGATAATACTAACCGCGTTGGTGATGGTCGTTCTCTCCTTCCTCTTAGGTGGGGGAATGTTCTTCGGCAGATGAGGGAGCTCCGGGAGGTGTGGTTGTCGATTTTGACCAGAACTTTATAAGCCGTTAGAAAGTTTTCAATTACCGGTAGAGGGAGATCTTTGGATCTATCTCTCTCTTGGAGCCGATTACGAAGAAAAGCCAGCGGCTCTCTCCGGTGGCTTTTAAATCTCTCTGATGCTTTATTAGACGGGATGGACAGGATTTACCAGATTTCTTTATCCCCTTCATCCCGACAATTCTCTTCGACAAGTTTTTCACCTGAGCAGGAGAGGTGGGCATAACCGCTTTTTAGCCCATCCCTTAAATAAACCTCAAATCCCCGAAGACAACCATCGATAACTTCCGACTTAGAGAGAAGGGATACTGATTTTTCTGAAGAGGAGAGGGGCTGAAAGAGCTTCGGCGAGTCGAATCCAGGCATTCTCTCCTCCGGAAGTAGGAAATAAGTTAAGGCTTTGCGGGCAAAGCTATCCCACCCGTTTGTGGAAGGCGGTGATGCTTATCGAGGTGGAAAACCTAAGCTGGAGGAACAGAGGAGGAACAACCCAGTTTAGAACCCCTATGGGCCTCGTTTTGCCCTCTTAACCATTGGAAGACGGCCCAGGTGGCATCGAGGTCCTCCTCGTTGTAGCGGAGGATCTGGGTAAATATCTCCTTTCTCAATGATTTATCTTGTGTCTCCACCGCCTGGAAGTATTTGGCCATCGACCAATCTCCCCCATATTCATCCTGGCTCCTCTTAAAGCCAGCAACCCTCTCCACCACCTTTAGGCTATAGCTTGGTTCAGCAAGGACAATTGCCCTTCTGGCTAAGGGGAGGAGATCGACTAGGTTGCCAAGGACCCTTTCGGCGATGCCCTCTGGGTCCCCATATCTCCTCCGATAAAGCTTGATCTTACTGGTTTCATAAGGTGCCCAGTGGATGAAGGGGATGTCACCATATTTGGCGAATATCTCCTCACAGATCGAGAGGAATTTCTTCCATCCCTTGAGGTCGCCATCCTCCTCGATGGGGGAGAGGGAGGGTCGGTAGGGGCTGGGGTTTTCCCCATAAACCTTTGTCCCCCAGAGGTAAACCCTTTCGATTTGGTTTAAATAAGGCGGGAAACCCTCTAAGTCGAACCCGACGAAGTTGGGGCTCTCCGGTAGCTTAACCCTGGCTAAGGGGATGTTTCGTTTATCTTTCATTGCCTTGGCTTGAAGTAAGATACGGGAAGCCTCCTTACCCACCTTTCTCGAACTGCTCCCCCAAGGGCGGCTAAGCTTGCTAAGGGAGGATTCATCCCAGTTGGCGAGCAACTGATCTACGGTTGATGTCCCATTTTCCCTTAAGGCCAAGGCTAAATTTTGATCAACCCCGTAGAGGAGGGAAACATCGCCTCTGGCCCGAGCCTCCTCCCAACAGAGCTGGTGGAAACCACAGCCTTGACACTTGGACCAGTTAACCGGGGAGTAGGGAGCCTCCTTAGCGGTCACTGTGGAGATGATCTCCTTCAGCGATTCGGTTGCCGA
Source organism: bacterium (assembly GCA_029932675.1). Taxonomy (GTDB): domain Bacteria; phylum SM23-81; class DAOVCL01; order DAOVCL01; family DAOVCL01; genus DAOVCL01. The sequence goes on along the minus strand of JAOZPP010000001.1, from coordinate 10,584 downwards.
GCGACCGTCATCATAGGGGAAATCGACCATTGACCCGTCTCCTAAGAAGACCTCGAGCTTTCCTGGCTTTTCCCTTATACTCCTTTCGAAGAGGAATCCGTAAAACTGTAGCTGTGCTTTGATCTCTGGATGTTTTTCTTCACTCACCTTCCTCGTGAGCTTGCAATCCCTGATCACCCAGCAGGGACCTTTGTGGACCAAGAGATCCGGAATCCCCCAAGCCTGGACTGCACGGCCTTCGACTATAAGGGTTGAGGAGAGGACCCCCTGATAGATGAAGGGGGTTCCCTTTTCGATCAAATCGATGGTTATCGCTGCTCTTTCCCTGAGACCCCCTGAGGAGAGGTCAGTGTATTCGCCTGTGGAGTTAAGGTGACACACCTCGTGTCGTTGGGCGAGCTCAAAGATGAGCTGTTCAAAGGGGCCAGAAGGCCCCTCTTCCCAGCCGTAAAAACGGTAGAACAACCTGCGGGGGCAATAGGTGGGGTAATGGAGGTCGTAGATATTTTCCGCGGTAAGTTCGATCCTTTCCCCTATCACTGGAAGGCTCCTATTCCCACCTGAAATGTCTTGCTGAGATGACAAAACAGATTACGAACCAAGCAAGGAGGGATAACAGGCCCATCTCGCAAGAGCTGAAGCCTCTGCCCTCCGGAAAGGTTTTGCACAAAGGCTTTTTCTTTGTCCCTAAGGGAGACGATCTCCAAAACCTCAGAGGTAGGGAGTTGGTTGGGGTAGTAACTCCCAAAGAGATCGATGGCTTCCTTTTTACCCAGATCCTCCCATAGAGGGCCATCCTCTGGATTGACCCCCAAGAGCCTCATCTCCCCCTCGTCAGGTGAGCGCAGCCCCTCGATAGACTCAGCTTCCAAAGCTCAAAAAGAGCTCTCTCTGGATGGGCATCTTCTGGGAATCCGTATAGATCCCCAGCTTCAAGTAGGTAAAGTATTTCCTCATTACCCTGCGCACATCTTCAGGGGTAACCTTCCTCAGCTTTTCGACCCAGCGGTAGTTGTAGCGCCAGTCCCCATAGGAGATCTCTGCTTGACCAAGGTTCTGGACCTGGCTCTCCGCAGTCTCGTTCCGCAGGTAGAAGAGGGTGATGTAGCGGGTTATCTGGTTTCTGAGCTCATCTGCAGGGGGAGGGTCTTTCTTCATCCCCTCTATCTCTGAGTAGATGAGCCTTATCGCCTCATTTGGCTTTGATGTGCTGATGTAAACTCCGCCCCACGGCCTCTTGTAGTTGGTGGCAAAGCTCCAGGTTGCATAGGTAAGGGCATGTTTTGTGCGTAAGCTGAGGTCAAGGTTTGTGCTCAAAAGCCTCATCCCTACCCACAAGGCGGGGAAGTCGGGATGGGAGGGAGGGGGGGCAGCGAACTTCCCAGCAATGTAAGCGGTAGGAAGGCCAGGATCATCAGCGATGCGGATCTCCGTCTTCCCATCGGTGAACGGAGGAAGGGGGGGAGGGTTATAGACAGCCTGGGGGATTTTACCGAAGGATCTGTTCAGTTTCTTCTGCAGATCTTCCTTGTCAACTCGGCCCACATAGACCAAGAAGACCTGGCCCGCATTTATAATTTTAGCCTTATATTGGAGGAGGTCCTCCCTGGTGAACTTCCCGATGGTCTCCGGGGTTCCTTCCTGATAGTTGATGTAGGGATGGCCCTTCATCAAGGTCTCGTTCGCCTTATACCAGACCATATCATCTGGATTGGCATATTTCCTCTTCAGCCCGGCCACAAGTTTCCCCTTCAGGAGTTCAAGCTCCTTGAGGTCAAATGTGGGCTCCATAACGCAGTCGGAGAAGATCTCTAAGGAGCGGTCGAAGTACCTTTCCAAGAAGGTCATGCTAAGCCGGGAGTAGTCATAGCGAGAATCGGTGGAGAAACGGGTGCCCATCCGGTTCAGCTCACCCTCTAGCCTCTCCTTGGGGAACTTCTTCGATCCCTTGAGCATTAGTTTCAGGGTGAGTTCCTCCAGGCCCATCAGCTCCTGGTTAAGGTTGAGGCTGCCCCCTCTGATAAATAGGCCTAAGGAACCGATCTGAGAAGGCTCTATCCGACGATAGATCACTTTAATTCCGTTTTTCAGGTGGAACTCCCCCCTTTGCTCCTCTGCCCTAATTGATGGAAGAAGGAGCAAAAGGAGAAGTAGGCCGTATATAATTCTCTTGCCCATCTTGTACCCCCTTTTACAGCTCTGGCCGATGGAAAGAAACCTTGGTTCCCTCGGGGACCATTAGGCCGAGGATATAATTTTTGCCCAAGAGATACTCGGTTAAATAGCGGTCTATCTCCTCCCTGGTAACTTTCTTCACATTATCTAAATAGCCCAGGTAGTAATCGAGGCTTCCTCCGCCCACATCCCACCAGAACCCCAGGGTGAGGGCGAACTCCTGGCTTCTCTCCTCTTGAAAAAGCATATCGATCTCCAGTCTCCTCTTCGCCAACTCCAGCTCCTCATCGGTTACATAGTCCGGGTCCTTGAACCGGGCAAGCTGGGAGAATAGGGCATCCCTTGCTTCGGCTATCTTCTCTGGAAGTAGGGTGCCCTGGAAGCTTATCTCTCCTCCATACCTCTGGGTGTAGTAGCCCATCCGGGCGCTGAAGAAGAGGCCGGAGTCGACCAGTGCCTTCTGAAACTTCGAGCCGGGGAGGTTTAAGGCGGTGTTGAAGAGATCTGCAGCATAGGTTGCCTGGGGATCAAGCCCCACTTGGGGCCCTTTCAATCTCAATGCCATGGTTGCAATTCCCTTTGTTGGCTTCTCGGTTATCACTATCGCCTTATCCTCGATGGCTGGATGCTGGGGGAGCTTGGTGTAATCCGATTCTGGTCCCCTCTCCCAGGTGGAGAAGTATTTGGTGGCCAACCTAAATGCATTGCTCGGATCAATGTCCCCGCAGATGATCAGGGCAGAGTTGTTGGGGTTGTAGTACCTGTTTTTGAAGTAGCGCATCTTCTCTGGGGTGGCTGATTTGATCACATCCCGAAAGCCAATGGTGTTGTAGCGGGAGAAATACTCCCAATAGATGAGTTTGTCCATATTGCGGCGGAAGTGAAAATCAGGTTGGGCCTCATCCCGGGCATATTCGTTAAGGATGACGTTCCTCTCCTTCTCCAGTTCCTCCCTATTGAAGAGGGGGAAGCGGATGGCATCGTTCATAAACTTTAACCCCTGCTCTAACTTATCCTTCTGTAGGCTAATGAAATAACGCACCGACTCAGTGCTGGTCATCCCGTTATAGATTATCCCCAACTCCCTTACCCTCTTCTTGTAGGCCTCCTGGGTGGGGAGGATCTTGTTGCCCTTGAAGAACATGTGTTCATAGAGGTGAGCAAGGCCGTCATACTCGGGGGACTCACAGGTGGCCCCGGTCTTTACCACGATTTCAACCGTTACTAAGGGAACGGTGGGGTTACGGACCAGGATCACCTGGAGGCCGTTGTCCAACATCCTTTGGGCAATATCCGCTCCCCTGGCCAGCGGGACTAAAAGAAGGAATACGATAAGGGGTAGCCACTTTTTCATTTTACCTCCTAGTAAAGGTTGAAGTTTCTCCATCGATTGGTCAGAGACCAATCCCCAAATGGGCGAAGTTTTGATTTGGCTTGACTCTTTGGGATGACCCCTTTATATTCATTTAAAGGTTTTGATAGTCCTTTCAATTCTTTGAAATAATATAGCCCCCAATTCTCCTCTGGTCAAGCCCAAAAATGGGGGGCCCTTCATGCAGGGAGGTGAACGATGAAGAGTTAATACTGATTCTTTTGGGTGTTTAGGGAGGGAGGCTGGTCTGGATCGTTTATAGATGCTGATACAAAAGTCAGTAAGTTTAATCAAAGGGGGAAAAGGAGGGAACGATGAGATCTCTTAAACGTGTTTTCGTCGCTGGGCTTTTGGGAGGAGTGATAACAATTCTCCTCTCCTCCTGTGTTACCCGTGAACCTAAGCTTATTCCCAGAGAGGTGCTTTTTGGAAACCCGGTGAAGACCGCGCCCAAGATTTCGCCGGACGGAAAGCTAATGGCCTACCTTGCCCCGGTGGAGGGCGTTTTGAATGTCTGGGTGAAGACCATTGGCGCCGAAGATGATCGAGCAGTGACCAAGGACAACAATCGGGGGATAAGACGTTACTTCTGGGCACAGGATAGCAAGCACATAATGTATCTCCAAGATGTCGGTGGCAACGAGAACTGGAGGCTCTATGCCGTGGACTTAGGGACCGAGGGGGTGAGGGATCTGACACCATTTGAGGGGGTGCAGGTGCGCATCGTCGATACTAACAAACATTACCCCAATGAGATGCTCATTGCTATGAACAAGGAAAACCCTCGGTCCCACGATGTCTATCACCTTGATTTGACCTCCGGAAAGCTAAGATTGGTCGCCAAGAATCCAGGCAATATCGTAGGCTGGGTAACCGATGCAAACCTCCAAGTGCGGGGGGCAATGGCGGCAACGGCTGAAGGGGGATTTGATCTAATGGTTCGGGAAAATGATGGTGCTGACTGGAGAAGGCTTGTTTCCTGGGATGCAGAGAACAGCCTGAACAGCGGGCCGGTGAGCTTCTCCAAGGATGGGAAGTTTATCTACCTTCTCGACTCAAGGGAGGTCAACGCCAGTCGTTTGGTAAAGATGGAGGTGGCCAGTGGCAAGGTGGTGGAGGTTGTCGCCGAGGATCCCCAATATGACGTCAGCGATGTGATGGTTCATCCGGATACCTATAAAGTGCAGGCTGTCTCCTTTACCAAGGCCAGGAAGGAGTGGGTGGTCTTGGATGAGTCGATAAAGGACGATTTCCAGAGGATTGCTAAGCTTGACCGCGGGGACTTTTTTGTCTATAATCGGGACAATGCGGATGTCACTTGGCTTGTGGGCTTCACCAAGGACAATGGTCCGGTGTCCTTTTATGCCTATGATCGAAAAACCAAGAGGGCAACTTTCCTCTTCGACCATAGACCGGATCTGAGGAATTATACCCTTGCCCCTATGGAGCCGATTTCCTTTAGGTCTCGGGATGGGTTCACCATCCATGGGTATATCACCTATCCTCCCGGAAAGGGGAGGAAAGACCTCCCTATGGTTTTAAATGTACACGGTGGACCATGGTATCGGGACTCTTGGGGTTACAATCCGGAGGCCCAGTGGTTTGCCAACCGTGGCTGGGTCTGCCTTCAGGTGAACTTTCGCGGTTCTACAGGTTATGGCAAGAAGTTCCTTAATGCCGGGAACAAGGAGTGGGGTGGGAAGATGCACGATGACCTGGTCGATGGGGTGAAATGGGCTATTAAGCAGGGGATTGCCGACCCTAAGAGGGTGGCTATATTTGGGTGGTCCTATGGGGGATATGCTGCCTTGGTGGGGGCCACATTTACTCCTCACCTCTTCTGCTGTGCAGTAGATGCCTGTGGCCCAAGCAATTTGATAACCTTTATTAGGTCAGTTCCCCCATATTGGTCAAGTCTGCTGACGATCTTCCACAAGAGGATTGGCGATCCGGATACCGAGGAGGAGTTCTTGAAGTCCCGTTCCCCCCTCTTCAAGGTCGATCAGATAGAGATACCGATGCTGATCGCCCAGGGAGCCAATGATCCTCGGGTCAAACAAGCGGAGGCAGAACAGATAGTGGAGGCGATGAAGGAGAGGGGGATCGATTACAAGTATATGCTCTTCCCTGATGAAGGGCATGGATTTGCCAAACCGGAAAACCGCCTGAAATTCTATGCTGCCGCGGAGGAGTTCCTTGCCAAGCACTTGGGTGGTCGATTTGAGCCAGCGGCCTCAGATTCCCTTTAGTAAGAGTATCGATGTTTACAGTAGGGAATACTGCTTTACTGGTTATCGATGTACAGGTCAAACTGGCCCATCTGATGTATGGAAAGGAGGAGTTCGTTGAGAACCTCCGAAAGGTGATCAAGGGAGCACAAGTCCTGGGGATTCCCATCATTTGGACTGAGCAGAATCCGCGAGGGTTAGGACCCACGATACCGGAGATCAAGGAGCTTCTTCCAGACAATCGGCCGATAACCAAATTTAGCTTCAGTTGCTGCGGAGAAGGGGATTTTATGGAAGAGCTGAGGAGACAGAATCGGAAACAGATCCTGATCACAGGTATTGAGGCACACATCTGTGTCTATCAGACAGCTATGGACCTGCTCGGCTTGGGATATGAAGTTGAGGTTGTCGCCGATGCCGTTTCCTCCCGGGTCGCAGGGAATAAGCGGATTGGGTTGGAGAAGGTGAGAGATGGTGGGGGGAGGTTGACCAGCACGGAGACCGCCATATTTGAACTGCTGAGGGTTGCCGAGGGGGAGAGATTCAAAGAGATCCTTCAGATAATGAAGTAGCCCTAAGCAATAATTGGGAAGGAGGGGGAGAATCCCATTCTCGATGACTCCGTATTGGTGGTTTTAGTTTTCGGTAGGTATGATGAATAAGCCGATAAAATTGGGGAGAATGGAGATTTATCTCCTCTGGTTTGACTCTATGGGGGCGAAATCCTCCTCATTCCTGGTGATGACCCCGGATCTGAAGCTCCTGGTAGACCCTGGGGTGGCGGTTATGCAACCAAGTTATCCCTTGCCAGAGGAGGAGAAGGGGAGGCTGGCCGAGGAGGCATTCCAGAAGATCGAGGAGGGGGCCGAAGAGGCTGATACAGTTTTTATCTCCCATTACCATTATGACCATCACACCCTTCCCAGGGGAGCGGAGGGGATATATAGGGGGAAGAGGTTATGGGTCAAAGACCCGAACCAGTGGATAAACAGCTCCCAATGGGAGAGGGGGAGGTTGTTCTTAGGGGAACTTTACCTGGCATTGGGCGGAGGAGACCCAAGGGATATGCTCACTCCCCCTAAGGAGGCAGAATATCCCGACCCCTTAGATGGGCTTCCCCTGGTTAAGGGAAAGGATTGGGGTAACTACCGAGGGAGAAAGGAGGAACTTTCTAAGAAAGGGAGAAAGTGGTTTTGCCGTCAGAGGAGAAAGTGGATAGAAGAACCTTGGTTGAAGGAGTTTAAAACGGCAAAGGTAGAGGTGAGATTTGCCGATGGACAGACCTTTACCGCGGGCCGAACTAAGATTAGGTTCACCCTTCCCCTCTTCCATGGGATAGAGTACGCCAGGTTGGGGTGGGTTGTGGGGCTGGTTGTTGAGTATGATGGACATAAGCTCCTCTATACCTCAGACCTCCAAGGTCCCCAAGTTGAGGATTATGCCCAGTGGATAGTGGAGGAAAAACCGGAACTGCTCATCGCCGATGGCCCAACAACCTATCTTCTTGGCTATATGCTCAACCAGATCAACCTACGGAGGGCGATTGAAAATATGTGCAAGATAATCAAGGAATCAACGGTTAGGTTGATCATCTATGACCATCACAACCTCAGGGAAGCCAGATACAGGGAGAGGTTGAGGGATGTCTACCGCATGGCGGAAAGCCAGGGAAAAAATCTTCTCACGGCTGCTGAGTGGTATGGTGAAGAGCCTCTCATCATCAAAGTCAATCAAAGAAGGGGCAAATCTTAGCTTTGAGAAGATGGAAATTTGTAAAGCCGTCAGAACCATGGTTCTGACGGCTTTTATTATAGCCTTGGCTTGTGCCGAGGAGGATTTACCTGAAGATAGTTAGGCAAAAAGTCGAAAAATAGAGAAGGTTGCGTAAGCAATTGATTTATAGGGCTTCTTTTCGCTTACTAAAGCCTGCGGCTACCGATCCTATGGTTTTCGCCGTACCATCACCTGAAGTATTCATAAAAAACCTGCACTTAGCTGCAAACTGCCAATAGCTGAGCGGTCAGATCCCCTGATCGACCGATCTACTCTACCTTTGGTATATAGGGCATAAGGTAGAGCAAAGATCCATCTTTGAGGTGTTCCCTCATCCTCCAGGCCCGAAATTCAGGGAGGGCATCGGAGAGGTGGTAGAAACTGAGGGGAGAGGGAAGGCCTCCAAAAAGGCGATAGCGAGGGTAGATGATAACCCTTATCTCTTGCTTTTCCCCTATGCCTGCTTTTCCCTTGGCGATCTCAATCGCCCGTTCCAGACCACCAAGCTCATCTACCAGACCGTTTTTCTTACCCTGTCTGCCTGTCCACACCCTCCCACGGCCTATGGCATCCACTTCTGCGTAGCTCATTCCCCTCCCTGCGGCCACCTTGTTGACGAAGTCGTCGTAACCCTCCTTGAGCATTCTTTTCACCTTCTCTCTCTCCTCCGCGGAGAAACCGCGATAGTCGGAATAGAGAGCTGCATTTTCCCCTCTGGTGATGATCTCTTTTTTTAACCCGATCTTCTTATAGAACCCGCTCATATCGAACTTGCCCGATATAATCCCTATGGAGCCAGTAATCGTCCCTGGCTCAGCTACGATGGTATCGGCGGCACAGGCGATATAATATCCTCCAGAACCGGCTACATCGGACATGGAGACGATAAAAGGCTTTTCTTTACTGGCCAGGGTCACCTCCCTCCAGATGATATCGGAGGCCAAACCAGACCCACCTGGCGAATCTATCCTGAAGACTATTGCCTTAATTGATTTATCCTTTCGGGCCTTTCTTATTGCCCTGGCGATCGTCTCTGAGCCCATATATTTGCCCCCGATCAAGGGGATGGGGAAGGGGTTATAACCGCTCTCTCCAGTCCAGATAGTACCACAGGCGTAGATAAGGGCGATCTTCGGGGGGGTGCCCCATTCATATCTCCGTTCTCTCCTCTTGACAAACTTCCTTCCCTTTAGCTTGTATATCTTTCTCCCTACCAACTTTTCGGCTATCCCCTCTATTTCGTCATAGTAGGCCAGGGTATCCACAAGATCCGCTTTTCGAGCCCCAGGGGCCAAATATGGCCCCTGATCTATTCTCTCCTTTACCTCTTCAACCCTTAACCCCCTTGCCTGGGCTATGGATTTGGTGAATTGGTCCCAATAATCATCTAAGATAGAGTTGACCACCTCCCGATGTGCCTCAGACATTGAGTCTCTGGTCAGAAGATCTGAGGCAGTCTTATATTTGCCGATATGTTCTAAATCGGCCTTTATCCCCAACTTTTCTAAGGTTCCTTTTAAAAAGGGGACCTCAGACCTCAAGCCAACAAGCGATAGATCCCCTGATGGATAGAGGACAATCTTATCTGCAGCAGTAGCTAAGTAATATTCAAGATTTCCACCTGTTTCCATATAGCAAATTACCTTCTTACCAGCAGTTCTGAAATCGAGAAGTTTGTTCCGCAGTTCTTGAATTTTCCCCCAACCAGCAGAAAGGGAACCTATCTTGAGGATGATGCCGTCAACCGATTTGTCCTTCTTTGCCTTTTCGACGATATCCAGCAGACCCTTAGTAGGGATGCCTCCAGGGACAAATATTCCCCTTGGTTTTTCGTCGACGATGGTTCCAGCCAGCTTCAACTCCACAAACTGATGCCTCTTGTGGAGAAAGGTCCTATATCTCTCCTGGGAGAGCCTCAAATAGGTAGCCCCTCCTTGATAGTGGGAGTTTTTGTCGTAAAGCCTAAGCAGCCCACCACCTATGGTTGTGAGGTTGAACTGGACTCCCACCCCCCAATTTCCTTCTTCATCCTTACTACCATTGAAGACAAGTCCATTGATCGGCTCCACTTCCAGGCCCCATACGGGCACCATTTCCTTAAGGTTCTCCTTTTCGCTCATCCTTCCATCGATGGAGAGGGTTACCCTGGTAGTGAAAGGTCTAAATGCCAATCCGAAGTCAAACTCCCTGGGTCGCACCTTGTCCCAGTTCTTTGGACGATTTAGATTACGGCCCACAGCCCCCAGGGAAAGGAGGTTGCCAGGACGATAGAGCATCCCTATGTTCCAAGCCGAATAGTCATCGAAGAGATATGAGCTTGATCTTTTCCAGGTGAAACTGAGCCCGGTATAGAGGTGATCTCCTGTCCTTCCGCTTAGGGATAGGGTATAGCTTCGGTAGCTTATCCTCTGAGGGGTCTTTAGCCATTGGGCAGCAAAACCCAATCCCCCTGTGGAGAAGAAGAGGGAGTTACCTGCCTGGTAGGCGGTATCGGAGAATTGGTGATAAAAGAGGCCAGAAAACCCTTGGTTTGTTGCCATAAGAGCGGGGTTTAAGACTACACCCCTGGCGTCATCGCAGTGAGCAACTGAAACCAGGCTAAGGCAGTCCCTCATTGCCAGATGAGAATCACTGGCCTGAGCTGGAACCGAGAATAGAAGAAGGCTTAAGGCCAACAGGAGAAAGTTAAACCTATGCATCTTACCCCCTTTTGTTGGTTTAATTTGCAAAACGGATTTTTGGAGATTAAGGTTTCATAAATCAAAAGCAAGGCGGTACAAAAGGTAACAATCCTCTTGGAAAATGCAACAGTTTTTTGAGGGAGCCCACCTGGCTGATGACCCCACATGGTAACCACCCTGGATAGATTCTCTCTCTTTCATCCAGGCAGGCAGAAGCTGGTCAACGATTACGGGAGCAAGGTTGAAGACCTCAGGGGATATCCCTTTATGGGGTAGCTCCCCAAATATCTCCAGCGGTGTCTTCCTCCCCCTGTGCCTATTCTTCCTCTTGTAGTTGAACCAAAGCTGATAAGCC